>DATMMN010000073.1:0-17924 GCA_035569675.1 Acidimicrobiales bacterium
GCACCTCGCGCTGGTCGACCTGCTCGCCCACCGCCAACCCGAGGATGCGGTCCGCGTACTCGTCCGGCGAGCCCAAGCCGTAGATGCACGACACGGAGGCGACGACGATGACGTCGCGGCGCATGAGGAGCGACGAGGTCGTGGCGTGGCGGAGACGGTCGATCTCGTCGTTGATGGACGAGTCCTTCTCGATGTAGGTATCTGTCGAGGGCAGGTAGGCCTCGGGTTGGTAGTAGTCGTAGTAGCTGACGAAGAACTCGACCCGGTTCTTCGGGAACAGGTCGCGCAGCTCCGAGGAGAGTTGGGCGGCGAGCGACTTGTTGGGCTCGATGATGAGGGTCGGGCGCTGCACCTGCTCGATCATCCAGGCGATGGTCGCCGTCTTGCCCGAGCCGGTGATGCCCTGGAGCGTCTGGTAGCGGTCGCCCCGCGTCACGCCGTGGGCCAGCGAGGTGATGGCCTGCGGCTGGTCGCCCGACGGCTTGAACGGGGAAACAACCTCGAAATCGGGCATGGCCCTTCGAGGCTACCTGGGGGGTGTGCCGTGCCGGTCGGGACGCGCCGGGATCGGGTCCGGCGGCAGCGCGGCGTCGAAGGCCGTCAGGCCGATGCCTCCGGCGGCGGGTCCTGGGGCAGTTCCTTCTGGGTGGCGAGGAGCCAGTCCCAAAGGTCGGCGACCTCGCGCTCGAGGGCCGCGCGGTCGCCCGAGTTGTCAAGGACGTAGTCGGCCTCCTTGACCCGCTCCTCCCGCGAGATCTGCGAGCGGATGCGCGCTTCGGCGTCGGTTTTGTCGAAGCCGCGCTGAGACAGCAGGCGCTCGAGCGCGATGTCGGTGGGGGTGTCGACGACGACGACCTTGTGCAGCTTCACCGTCTCACGGTGCAGCGCCGTGAGGAGCGGGATGGCGAGGACGACGATGTGGTCGGTGTCGGCGAGGGCGTCGCGCATCTCGATCATGCGGATGCCGATGGCGGGGTGGGTGATCGCGTTGAGGGCGAGCCGGGACTCCTCGTCGGCGAAGGCGATGTTGGCGAGGGCCGGGCGGTCGATCGTGCCGTCGGCGGCGACGATGCCCCGACCGAAGCGATCGACGAGCGGCTGGTAGGCGGGACCGCCGGGGGCGACGACATCGCGAGCGACCTGGTCGGCATCGATGAGGACGGCGCCCCGCTCGACGAGCAGGTCGGCGACGGCGGACTTGCCCGAGCCGATGCCACCCGTGAGGCCGACGGCCAACATCATCTAGGCGGCGCCGTTCCGGGCGGGGTCGGGCTGGTCGAACTGGTTGGGCTGGCGGCGGGGCCGGCGAGCGACCGCGAAGAGCACCAGCGTCGTGTCGTCGGGATCGGCGGTGACGAACCAGTCGTCGGCCGTGATGCCGGTGAGCCCGCCGCTGTCGCCGCGAGCGAACACCTTGTAGACGAGCGGGAGCAGCCGGGTGTAGCTCCACACGTACCAGGAATAGGGCATGCGGTGGCGCAGATCGAAGACGTCGAGGCGCAGGAGCTTGTTGCCCTTGATGCGGCGGGCTTCGAAGTCCTTCTTCACGTGTGGTTTGGCGTCGACGCCGCCGAGCCACACGTCTTCGAAGTGCCGGTCGAGCATCGCCTTGAGCTCGGCGCGGTCGAACAGGTGGAGGTGGAAGGGGTTCTCGAAGTCCGTCGGACCGTTCGGGGTGATGAGGCAGAGAACGCCGTCGTCGGTGATGACGCGGGCCAGCTCGGCCATGTGGCGCTCGGGATCGGTGAAGTGCTCGATCAGGTGCGACGAGCAGGCGCCGTCGAAGGTGGCGGTCTGGAGGCCGAGGGCCCGGGCGTCCATCTGGGCGACCTTGAGGCCTTCGGGCTCGTAGCGGGTGGCGGCCGTCGTCGTCGCGTCGGAGGAGTAGTCGACGCCGAGGACGCTGCGGTCCGGGGCCAAGAAGCGGGCGGACTCGAAGCCCTGGCCGCAACCCACATCGAGGATGCGGCCCGACCCGATGCGCTCGAGGACCGCCCGGTACCCCGCCTCATGCAGGGCGAGCAGGGAGTCCGGGGTCACCCCCTGCTGCGGGCGCTCCCCCGTGAGCCGGCTCTTGGTGCTGGTGGCCACGGGGGCGCTCCCTTCGCGTGTCGCGTGCATCCTGGATGACAGGCCGTGGTGGCCGGGGCTGCTTACACTACCGGGCGACTTCCTGACCCCTCGATGACCTCCGCATTCACCATCACCGCCTCCCGGGGCTCCCGGGGACGGCATGCCGCCAAACGCGGCGCGAAGAAGGACAACGGCGGGAACGGGAACGGCGGGAACGGCGGGGGCGCGAACGGGGGGAACGCCGGGGACCGCGGGGACGAGGCGAGCGCGCCGGCCGCTTCGGCCGCTCTCAAGGGCGCCGTCGTGAAGCGGGGCCGGTGGTGGTGGATCGGCGGCCTGGCGGTAGTGGCCGGCATGGCCTACGTCCCGCTGCTGGCGGTGCGGCCGGGGGTCGTCACACCCGACACAAAGACGTATCTGTATCTCGACCCGACCAAGTTCCTGAGCCAAGTCGCGTTCATGTGGAACCCGACCGTCGGGTTGGGGACGGTCAACCACCAGTACATCGGCTACCTGTTCCCGATGGGGCCCTTCTACGCGGTCTTCCATCTGCTCGGTGTCCCGGTCTGGGTGTCCCAACGCCTGTGGCTCGGCACGATCCTCTTCGGGGCAGGGCTCGGCGTCCTGTATCTGTCGAGAATCCTCGGCCTGAAGGGGCCCGGGCCCACGGCGGCGGCGCTCGCTTACATGCTGTCGCCCTACTTCCTGCAGTACGCAGGACGGATCTCGGTGATCCTGCTGCCCTGGGCGGGCCTGCCGTTCATGTTGGGCCTGACCATCGTGGCGCTGCGGCGGGGCGGCTGGCGCGAGCCGGCGCTGTTCGCCTTCGTCGTCGCCCTGGTGAGTGGCATCAATGCGAGCTCGGTCATTTACGTCGGCGTGGCGCCGATCCTGTGGCTGTTCTACGCGGTCGTGGTGCTGCGCGAGTCGACCTGGCGCCACGCGTTGGCGACCGGTCTACGCATCGCCGTGCTGACCCTGGGCGCATGCGTGTGGTGGATCGCGGGTCTCGGAGTGGAGGCCGCTTACGGGGTCAACGTCCTCAAATTCACAGAGACGGTCCCCTCGACGTCGGCCACCTCCAACCCAGCCGATATCATCCGCGGCCTCGGCTACTGGTACTTCTACGGCACCGACCACCTCGGCCCGTGGACGAACGCGGCGGTGCGCTACACCCAGAACGTCTGGCTGATCGGCACCTCGCTGGCCTTGCCCGTCGTGTCATTGGTGGCAGCAGCGTTCGTGCGCTGGAAGGAGCGGGCCTACTTCCTCGTCCTGCTGTTCGTCGGCCTGGTCCTCTCAGTTGGCCCGTTCCCCTACTCGGACCCGACCCGCATCGGCGGCTGGCTCAAGTCGTTCATGACCTCTACGACGGCCGGCTTGGCGCTGCGCTCGACCGACCGGGCGACGCCGTTGATCCTGCTGGCCTTGTTCATGCTGCTCGGCTCTGCGCTGACCGCGCTCTGGCTGCGGCTCTCATTTGTGGGGATCGCCACGGCGGTGTGCGTCGCCGGCCTCGTCATCGCCAACATCCCCTCCTTGTTCCTCGGCGACACCATTGCCAACAACTTCACCCAACCGGCGGCGCTGCCGTCCTACGAAGTGGCCGCCATCAACCACCTCAACGCGACGCATCCGGGGACCCGGGTGTTCGCGATCCCGGGCAACGACTTCGCGTCGTACCGCTGGGGCGACACCGTCGACACGCCGCAGTCGGCGCTGCTGAACCGCGACTTCGTGACGCGTGAACAACAGGTCATGGGGTCCATCGCGACGGCGGACACCTTGTATGCCATTGACGCGCCGCTCCAAGACGGCGTTGCCAACTGGAACGCGCTGGCACCCATGTCCCGCTTGATGAGCGCGGGCGACGTCATGGTGGAGTACGACCAGCGCTACGAGCACTACGGCGTCCCCCAAGCCCAGCTCCTCTCGCTCCAGCTCCTCCAGACGCCGGCGGGGTTGTCCGACCCGACCTCCTTCGGGACCCCCCGGCCCAATGTGTCGACGGTGTCGACCTTGAACGAGGAGGACCTCGCCGTGCAGGGGAACGTGGGCTGGCCCTCGCCGATAGTGACGTACACGGTGGCCGACCCCCGGTCGCTGCTGCGCGGCGAATCCGACACCGGCGCTGTGGTCATGGAGGGCGACGCCACCGGGCTGAACAACCTGGCCGGCCTCGGGCTGCTCAACACGAACAGTGCCATCTACTACGCGGGCACCCTGGCCACGAAGCCGACGCAGCTGCAGCAGCTGGCGGCGCAGGGCGCGCAACTCGTGGTGACCGACACCAACCGCAAACAGGCCTTCCGCTGGGACACGCTGACGGCGAACGCGGGCTACACCGAGACACCGGACGAGAACCCGGCCAAGACGGACCTGAGCGACAGCCCCATCGAGCTGTTCCCGGGGACCGGGATCGCGTCGAAGACCTACGCGTCGTACGTCGGCGCGGTGAACGTGACGTCCAGCAGCTACGGCAACGGCGTCTCCTACACGCCGGAGGACCAGGCCTACAGCGCCATCGACAACAACTTCGACACCGCGTGGATCGCGGGCACCTTCGTCCCGAACCCGAAGGGCGAGTGGTGGCAGGCGCAGTTCACTAACCCGGTGACGACCGACCACATCACGGTCGTGCAACCACAGCGGGGCGACCGCTCGCGCTGGGTGTCCGGGGTGACGCTGACCTTCGACGGCAAGGACCCCATCCGCTACGACCTCACCCCGGCGTCGCACGTCACGACCGGGCAGACGCTGACCTTCTCGGAGCGGACCTTCCACACGCTGCGGGTGACGCTGGACGGGACGACGGACAACACGGCGCCTCCGCTGTCGGCGGCCGCCGTGGGGTTCTCGGAGATCGAGATCCCGGGCCAGTCCGTGCACCAGGTGCTCCAGATGCCCACCCAGATGCTCTCTTCGCTCGGGGCGGCGTCGACGACGAACCGCTTGAGCCTCGTCATGACCCGGAATCGCACGTCGGGGTACCCACCCCGGAGCGACCCGGAGACGACGATCTCCCGGTCCTTCACGCTGCCCACGGCCCGCACGTTCACGTTGTCCGGGAGCGCGTCGCTGTCGTCGCTGATCCCGGACGACGAGATCGACCGGCTCGTCGGGCGGTCCACCAACGGGGCCAACGGCGTGCGCGACGCGTACTCGACCGGTCGGCTCCCGGGCGACCTGAAGGCGACGGCGTCCGCCACCGTGGACGGGAACAGCGCGACGGCCTGGCAGCCGGGGCTCGGGACGAAAGCACTGATCGGCTCCTCGCTGACGTACGACCTCACCAAGCCGCAGGTGCTGAACCATCTCAACCTCCAGGTGATCGCGGACGGACGCCACTCGGTGCCCACGGCGCTGACGATCACGTCGGGGCTCCAGGTGCGCCAAGTGCCCCTGCCGTCGATCGCAGACAGTTCCGTGCCGGGAGCCGTGACGACGGTGCCGTTGACGTTCCCGCCGATCACCGGGTCGCACTTCATTGTCACGTTCACCGCCATCCGGCCGGAATACGCGGCGAACTACTACTCGGCCGGGCCGCTGGCGCTGCCCCTCGGTATCGCGGAGATCGGCATCCCCGGCGTGACTTTTTCAGCGACCCCGGCGGCGCTGCCGGGCAACTGCGTGAGCAATCTGCTGACCATCGACGGCCAGCCGATCTCCGTGGCGATCACCGGCTCCACGTCCAACGCGCTCGACGGCGGTGAGGTACAGGTGGTGCCCTGCGGGCCCGACGCGAAAGGCATCGCGCTGGGTGCGGGCACGCACGTGGTGCAGACGGCCCTCGGCCACAACCCGCCGTGTGCGAGCGCGCCGGCGACGTGCACGGGGTGGAACCTCGATCAGCTTGCCATCGACTCGGCGGCAGGCGGCGGCGCGGGGCCGGCGGCGGCACCGACCGCGGCCGGCACGCCCTCGCTGCCGGCCACGCAGTCCGGAGCTCCGCCGACCGTGACGCAGACCTCGTCGCACGTCGACAAGTTGGACGCGAAAGTGACGGGGGCGACCCAACCCTTCGAGCTCGTCCTCGGCCAGAGCGTGAACAAGGGCTGGCAGGCCGTCGCCTCACCCGGGCCCGGTGCGCCCGCCGGATCGCACTCCGTGGACCTCGGCCAGCCCCAACTCGTCGACGGGTTCGCCAACGGCTGGCACGTCTCCTCGGAGGACCTCCATGCGCTCGGCGGCGCCAACTTCACGGTGACGTTGACCTGGGCGCCGCAGCAGCTGGTGTGGCTCGCGCTCGCCGTGTCGGCGGCGACCCTGCTCCTCTGTCTCGTCCTGGGCTTCCTGCCCGTTCGGTGGCGCCGGTGGTTGCGGGCCCGCCTCCTGCCGCGCCGGTTGCGCGGCCCGGCGGGCCCCGACGCGCCAGAACGGCCGTCGGACCCGTTCGACGCGCCGTCGCTGACTCTGCCCTACTCGGTCCCCTCGCTCGGCGAGCCGCGGCGCGGCTGGCTGCGCTTCCCGCGGGCACTGGTGCTAGGTGCGGCGACGGGAGGCGTGGCCCTCCTGGTCGCGCCACCGTTGGCCGCCCTGGCGGTCGGAGTGCTGGTGGCGCTCGGCCTGGTCCTGCGGTGGGCGCGGGCCGTGGCGGTGATCGCTGGGATCGCCTTCGTGGTGGCGGGCTGCCTCAACGTGGTCCAGGGTCAACGGGTCCACCACTACCTGCCGGGCTCGAACTGGGACGGTTTCTTCGTCCACGCCGGCAACCTGATCTGGATCGGGGTGGTGTTGTTGGTGGCGGACGCGGTCATCTCGAGCTTCGGGTTGCGGGTGCGCAAGCCAGTGCGGCGCCGGGCGCTGCGGGCGGTGCCGGTCCCGGTGCCGGTGCCGGTGGGGGTTGCGGTGGGAGCGGGAGTGGATGCGGAGAACACGGATGCGGGGAACACGGATGCGGGGACCACGGATGCAGGGACCACGGATGCAGGGAACACGGATGCGGGGAGCGAGTCTGGTCCACCGGCCGACGATCCGTCGTAGAACGCGCCGATTGTCGGGGTTGCCGCCGTCCGGGCCGGTCACTCAGCAGGGTGGCTACAACCTGGCCGGATCCGACGCCAGCTTCTATTCATTCGTCAACGACCGGTTCACGAGCTCTAGCGGGTCTTTGACCCTCAACAAGCCAATCGTGGGGATCGCCAACTGACCCGTCCCGCTATGAACGTCTGACTACTGAGCGGACGCCGCCTCACTGGCCAGCGCCTCGAGGGCACGGCGCGCGGTGGCGTCCCAGGTGAACCAGCGGGCGCGCTCGAGGGCGCCCTTCGACAGCCGGCTGCGCAGCACTTCGTCGCCCAGCACGCGTCCGAGCGCGCCCGACAACTGGTCGACGTCATCGACCAACAAGCCCGATTCGCCGTCGACCACAGCGTCAGCGTGGCCAGCGATGTTTGTTGCCACGGCCGGCGTCCCGCATGCCGCGGCCTCGGTCAAGGTCATGCCCCAGCCCTCTCGCTGCGAGCTGCTCGCCACGACCCAGGCCCCGCGGTACCAGTCCACGAGCTCACCGTCGCCGACCCGCCCCGGCAGGTGGATCCAATCCGTAACGCCGAGCTCGGCGCGCAGCGCCTCGAGGGCGGACCGTTCGTAGCCCTCGCCAATGATGACCGCCTCGAGGTCGGGGTGGTCGGCCTTGAGCGGGGCGAGGGCGCGCAGCAACGCGTCGAAGCGCTTCACGGGCACGAGGCGGCCCACCGCAACGACGAGCGGCGTCGCCGATCGATGGCCTCCGGGGCTGTAGCGCTCGTCCACTCCTGGCGGCGCCACAGTGACCCGCTCCGGGCGCAGGTGGAGCATCTCGACGATCTCGTCGCGGGACGATTCCGACAGGGTCACGATGCGGCTCCGGCGGTAGAACCGCGGCGCGATCCGGCGCTCCATCGTGTCGCCCATGCGGGCCAGGGTGGGTGGCAGGACCATGCCCCACATCTCCGCGTGGACATGGTGGAGGAAAACGATTCGTGGCCCCCGGTACCAGAGTGGTGACATGAAGGGCATGCCGTTCCAGACTTCGACGAGCGCGTCGCCGGGCCGGTGCCCCATCCGCACGCCCTCCCAGGCTGCACCCGGGAACACGCCGTAGCGCCCGGCCCGACGCATGACTTGGTAGCCGTCGCGGGTCAAGGTTTCTGATGCGCCGGGCACCGCCGACGTGCGGAAGGTGACGTCGAGCCCCGCGGCCGCCCATAGCGAGGCCACCTTGTGAGCGTGCAGCTCCGACCCTCCCGCCTCCGGGTCGTCGAGGTCGCGCCACGCGACGAAATGGATGCGGCGTAGTCCGGCTTCGGCGGCGATCGAGGCCAGCACCTCGCGCTCGTCGCGCGGCGTCGTCTCCGCGTTGGTCTCCTGTTTGCGGGACCGTCTCCCGGGCGCGGGCGAGGGTGCGGCCGGCCCCGAGTCGTCCCCCATCCGCGTCACGCTAGCCCCGCGCGGACATTTCCCAGCCGGACTCGGTGCACGAACGCGAAACCGACGCCGATGACAGCGAGGACGCCTCCCTGGACGGCGAGATCCACCAAGGCCGTGGCCCGCGGGGCGCCATGGACCGCCAGGACGGCCAATGTCAACGCGATCGCCCCGCCGACGAGCACGATTGCGACCCAGCGGCGGCCGACGGCGAGCAGGTACATGGTGAGGACGACCGAGACGCTCAGCAGGATCATGGCCAGCACCAGCGGGGCCAGCGCATTGGCGGCCGAGGTGTACGCGTGATGGAACACGATCCGGAGCAGGACCTCGGGTGCCGCCAGCGCCACCACCAGCAGAAAGGCGGATGGGATGGCGAGAAGCACCAGCACCACTGCAAGCTGGCGCAGCGCATGTCCGCCCTGGCGCCACCGGATCGCCGCTTCGGGTAGCAGATAGCCGCCAAGCACGACCGCGCCGAACACGATGGCCTTGCTTGTCACCGACACTGCGGCATAAGCGCCGCTGTGCGTCGGGTTGTCCCGGCCGACCACGAGTACGTCGATGTTCTGCAACACCGCGACCATCGACAGCGAGACTGACGCCACGACCAGGTCCACACCCACGGTCCGCCGCTCAGCCGACGCACCGCCGAGCACGGGGTCGGCACGCACTGCCGCCACCCAGCCTGACGCCGCCCACACGCGCGGTCCCCGGCCCCCCGACCACGCTTGGACGGCCGCGTACCGGGCGTGCGCTGCCGCCAGCACCTCACCGATGAGGATGCCCACCGCGGCGCCGGATGGCCCGTAGCCGGCCGCCACCAGGATCACGACGGCGACTACCCGCACGCCTGCCTCGACCAGGAGGTTCACCGCCAGCGGTTTGTACGACCGGTGCGCCTGCAGCAGGCCGCGGTCGAGCGAGAGGAGGACGAAGAAGGCAGCCGCCGTCAGGATGGCCGCGATACCGATGCCGCTCTGCTGTCTCAGCAGCACAGCGATGCCGTGACGACTGATGAAGACGATGACCGCCCACATCAAGACGAGCATGGTGCACTGTCGGTGCACCCGGCCCGCCCACCGCCGCACGAGGTGCCCACTGCCGTCCTCGTGCCACATGGTGACGCGGCGCACCACCGCGACAACAACAGCCGAGCCAGGCATGGAAAGGATCAGGTAGAGACCGGTCAGCTGGTTCAGGACGCCATAGCTGTGCGGAGTGAGCAGCCTTGCGAGAGCGATGGTGAGAATCACGCTGGCGCCGTTGGCCACGACTCCGGCGATGGCGAGCGGCCCCGCCTGTATCAGCCCGGCTCGCATCGACTCGACGCCGGGCCGCGCCTCGGTGTCGAGGATCAACTCTGCGCCGAGGTTCGGTCCCACGGCATTAGGTGCGAGCGACATCGCCGCCGGCACGGACTCGACGACCACCTCGGCTGCTGGCGGCTCGGCGGACTCTTCGTCACTCACGCGGGCGTCCTCTCGCTTCCCGCTGTGTTGCGCGCATCGACCGGATCGGGGCGAAGCCGGTTGGGGCGAAGCGACGACATGGTGACGAGCACCACTCTGGCACCAAACGAGCCGAAATAGCGGTGATTGGCGCCGTCCTTACCCGAGCCGCGGGCACCGTCCGCACCCCGTTGTCCCAGGTCGCGGCGGTCGACGACCTCCATCACTTTTGAAGGGGGCCGCACTAGGACGCCCCCACGGCTGTGCCGAAGTTGGCGATGCCGTGCAGCCCCACGCACATGGGCGCTTTCAGGTTCGCCACAAGCCGGCCGCTGCGGCCCTCCGCCCGGGCGACGCAGGTCGCAATGGTGTCCCGTGCCAAGTCCAGTGGAAGGCGCGTATCGGACTGGACGTCGTTCCATACCCACGCGCCTGCTTGCACGGTGGGCAGGCGGCCTAGCGCCCCCGTCATGAAGGCGGCCGCGTAGGTCGGGTCGCGCCCTTGCTGCAACGGCGGCGCATCCGGGTTCGTCGCAATGACGACGGTTGTGACCTTCCAGACATCGAGCGCGTGGCGGACGGCGGCGAACTCGGCAGGAGTACCCGCGGAAGGCGCGATGTCCACTCCGAAGCCGAGATTGGTCAAGACCCGGAATCCGGACGCCGCGCTGCCGGCCCGGGAGGCCACGCCCTGCGGGCCGCCGCCGCCGGCCTGGCTGTAGTGCATCACGTTGACCGCCTGCCACGACATCGCCACTTGGATCCCCGAGAACGGCGCCGGGTACGAGAGGAGGACACGGCCGGGGGGCAGATTCGGCGCCACCGTCGTGTACCAACGCGGGAGGAGCACCGGGCGCATGGTGAAGGGCAGTTCGGGCGCGAACACGCTGACCATCTGGGACAGCGCGACGCCGACCACGACGAGCGAGCCGAGCCAGCCGCGCCAATCGGGCAGTCGCTCGTGGAGGTGAAACAGGATCAAGGCGAGGAGCACGGCGGCAGCCAGGAAGCCCACCGCCATGAAGCGCTGGACGATCAGGTTCTGGAGTACGGGTAGCCGGTCGAAGATCTGTGACGGCACCCACTCTCCATGCCGGGGCCCGACCGACAGCGCGCCGCACAACACGAGCAGGAAGCCGAAGAACCAGATCTTCTTGTCACGCCAGAAGACCGCAGCGCCGGCCACGAGCACAGCGATGAAGGTCCAGCCGAGATATGCCGACGAACCGAGCAGCGTGCCCTCGTAGCCGCCGAGCGAGAGATAGAGGCTGGCGCCGCGGTTATAGGTCGCCGAGGAAACGAAGCCCTCGGGGCGGACACCACCGATCGCGGCCACGTTCTTCCACACGAGGCCCGAGAGGTGCGCCGGACCGTCGAGCGCGAACCACACCGGCCAGGCAAGGAGTAGGACACCAACGGCGAGGCCGACTCCCAATCCTTTGGCGGCATGAGGGGCCAGCCGCCGCAACTCGTCCTGGCGGAATACGGCGCTGGCGATCACCAGCACGACGAGGGAGATGACGACGAGGATCGCGCTCAGAGCGAGGATCTCGGAGGAGAGGAAGAACTGGCCGAAGACGAGCACGCCTAGGGCGATGCCGGACCAGAGGGCACTGTGTCGCTGGCGAATCAGGATCTCGTCGAGGACCGCGAGGATGAGCGGCAGCAGCATCAACGCCGCGGTCATCAGGTGCGCGAACTCGAGACTGGTGAGTACGAACGGCGAGAAGCCGTACAGGAGTCCGCCGATGAACGCGGCCGGCGTCCACGGGGCCCAGCGCCGGATGACGACGAACGCGAAGAAGGCGGTGAGCGCGGGGGTGATGGTGGACGCGACGTTCAATGAGGCGACGGGGCCCCAGATCCAGGTGACCGGGACGAGCGGCAGGCTGAGGCCGGTGACCGAGGTCTGGGCCAGCAGGTTGATGCCGCCGGGGTGGAACAGCGCGGTCGAGAAGAACGGGTTGTGCCCGTGGGCCAGCGCCGTGGCCGGCCACTGGAAGAACCAGAGGAACAGGGCGGGGTCGCCACAGCCGCACAGCGTGTTCGTGGACGCGCCGTCGGCCCAGGCGTTGATCCAGAGGATGAAGCCGAGGAGGAGATAGATCAGGCCCGCGCCGACGAGGACGGGCCAGGCGCGGTGGCGGGATTCGGCGCCGGGCCCGGGGTCGGTGTCGGTGTCGGCGTCGGTACCCTCTGCAGCGGCGTCGAGGTCGGCGCCGTCGTACACGTCGCCGTCGAGCGGGTCGTCGAGCAGCAGGTCCCCCGTCGAACCCGTCCGCGCCGACGAGCGGGACGACCGGCTCGGCCACCACCACGGCGCCCCAATGGGCGCGTGCTCAGCCAGGGTCGAGCGTGCCCGCCGCGACGGTGTGCGTATGCGCCCGCCTCGGCAGCACGGGCGCGTCCCGTCCGGTCGAGCCCGCCTCGTGGTACTCCTCTTCGACGTTCACCGTCCACACGTCGTAGTCGGCCCCGAAGATGTTCTCCACCGTGAGCAACGCGGTGTACATGGAGTGGTCCTGGTTGTTGTACTTGTGCATGCCGTTGCGTCCCACCGGGTGGATGTTGGGCGCTTCGGCGTCGAGCCACTTGCGGATCGTCTCCACGTTCTGCTTGTAGCTGAAGTCGTAGTACGGGTACGCCTTGGGCACACGAACGACATAGCCCTGCTCGACGTCGCCATCGGCGGCCAGACCGAGGCTGATCAGCTCCTTGGTGCCGAGCGCGATCAGTTCCTCGTCGGGCTTGTTCCACATGTCGTCACCCTCGAACACGAAATACTCGAGACCGAGACAGGTGCACCCGTCCTTCACCAGATACGGCGACCACGATCCATAATTCTGGATGCGCCCGACCTCGACGTCGGTGGCGTGGATGTAGATCCAGTTGTCGGGGAAGCTCCGCGACTGGGGGACCACGAGCGCCACGGTCAAGTAGTCGCGGTAGTGAAGGTCGTCGGCCGCCGCGACGACTTCGGCGGGAGGGGGCGGCGTGATCGTATTGACGAGCTCCCGCATCGGCATCGTCGAAATCACGTGGGACGCCGGCACGGTGTGTTCGCTCCCGTCCTGGTGATACGTCACCTCGACCGCGCGACCGCCTTCGACCTTGATGGTGGCCAACGGCGCCCGCATCTCCACCGTCCCCCCGGCCGCCCGTACCTTCTCCGTGCAGACCTCCCACATCATGCCGGGACCGTACTTGGGGTACTGGAATTCCTCGATCAGCGTGGTGATGTCGGTCTGGCCGCGCTTAGGCAGGATCGCATTCATGACGGCCTTGCGCAGGTCGAGGTTCTTGACCCGCTGCGCGGCCCAGTCGGCCGGCATGTCCGCGACGGGCACGCCCCACACCTTCTCGGTGTACGTCTTGAAGAACGTGCGGTAAAGCCGCCACCCGAAGCGCTTGACGAGCCAGTTCTCGTAGTTGGACTCGTCCTTCGGCGGGTGGATGCGGGCCCACAGGTAGGAGAAGCCGCAGAGGATCGCTTCCCACAATCCGAGGTTGCGCAGGGCGTTGAGAGCCTTGAGCGGATAGTCGTAGAACTTGCCCTGGTAGAAGATGCGGCTCATCCGCGGCCGGAGCATGAAGTCCTCGTCGGGGAGGATCTCGTGCCAGAGGGACTCGACCTCCGGCACCTTGGTGAAGAAGCGGTGCCCGCCCAGGTCAAAGCGCCAGCCGTCGCGCTCCACGGTACGGCTGATGCCACCGACGACGTCGTCCTTCTCGAGGACGAGGGGGCGCTTCCCCCGTTTGACCAGGAGGTAGGCGGCCGTGAGGCCGCCGGGCCCGGCGCCGGCAATGACGACGGGGGCGTCCTCGGTTCTGGCCATCGAAGAGGGCAGGTTAGTGGACCCCCCGAACGGGGCCGGGGACTTAGAGAGGGGTGGCCGACCTCGAGCCGCCGGGGCCTCGCCCGGCGACCGGGCGTCGGCGGTGCGCTTGCCGTTCGTCCTGGTGGCCCTAAGGCTTCGGTGTAATCGTCCTCGAACACGCCGTCGACCTCAGGCGGAGCGCGACGCTGCAGGGTTGAGCGGCCCTACTCGCTGCGCAGCAACACCGCGGTCGGCGTGCGGGCGGCGATGCGCGCCGGCAGCGCCGCGACGATGTTCGCCAGCACGACTGCGCCCACGGCGATCAAAGCCACGTAGCCCGGCGGATAGCTCGTGACCGGGACGGCATGGATCGCCTCCGCGAAGCTGTTCCACAGGATGTGACCGAGAAGGAGGCCCAACGGAACACCGATGAGGGTGCCGATGACGACCGTGATGCTCGACTGACACGCGATGATCGTGCCGAGCTGGCGCCCGGAGAGCCCCAACGTCTTGAGGATCGCAAGGTCGCGTCGGCGGCGGCGAACCGACGCCACCAGCGTCGTTGCGAGGGCGAGTGCCGCCCCGATCGCCAGGCTCGCCCCGAGGACCGTTGGGATCGCCACGATGGAGTGGGAGTCCACGATCTCCTCGGGACGCAGCGCGCCGATAACACCCCCGGCCGATCCGGGGTTCGGCGAGTTCGGGCTGTTGATCGTCTGGGAAATCTCGTCGAGCGAGCGCAGCGCCTGCGCCGGCGGTCCCACGGTCCGAACGAAATACGCGTTAGGACCGGGCACGGCGCTCCCCTGCGTGTTGCGGATTGCCGGAGGGATCAGCCTGTAGTCGATGATGGCGCCGACACCCATGCCGGGTCCGACCACTGCCGGGAGGGTGGCTGCGCCCACGACCCTCAGGCGCGCCGACCTCCCGCCTCCGCCACTGATGACGACGGTGTCCCCGACGTGCTTGCCCACGATGGCCATCGTCTCTGCGCCCAGGACAATCTGATTGGGAGCGTCCAGTCCGTGGCCGCTCAGGAGCGGCGGGGTGACGGCGGCACGCAGGTCGGCCCCGATGATCGGAAAGGTCGTGCCGTCGATCGTGGCTTTGGCGAAGTAGACCCCCGACGCCGCTGCCACGTAGTGGTCGTGCGCCAAGAGGCTCGCACTCTGGTGAGCGGGTAGATCTTCGTCGCCTGCGAATCCCGAGAGCAACGTGTAGTTCCAGTTCCATCCGTACAGGCTCGGATGCGTGACCAGATTGTTCAGGCTGGCGCTGAACACCACGGTGCTCAGCACCACCACGACAGCGAGGGTCGCACCGAGCATGGCCGACCGGACCGGCACCGGGTCCCGGTCGCCCGGGTCGGTGGCGAAGCGGATGCCCGTGACCGCGGCGACGGGAAGGCCGGACGCCGTGGCGAGGCGCGTCCCCGCCGACGGAGGGCGGACGACCCGCCCGGTGCGGCTGCGGAGGCGGAGATCGAGACGGTAGGCCTGCAGGAGGGCGACGCCCGAGAGCACGACGACAAGCGCCAGGAACCCGAGGCCGAGCACGGTCGCGTCGAAGGCGAGGCTCACCGGGAGAACGGGGCGAACGGGTCCGAGTGGGAACAAGGGCGACATGGCGAAAGCGACGGCAACGGCAGCGATGCAGCCGACACAGACACCACCGATGATGCCGGCAGCGGAGCCCGCCATCGTCATGGCGGGGCTGGCGCCGAGCGCACGCAGTAGGCCCGCCTCGTCGGCGTGGCGCCGCATCTGGCGGCCCGAGACCTGAATCACCACGAACAGCAGCGACAGGACCGCCAGGCCGCCGAACACCGCGAGCGCGACCGAGACGGGTTTGATGGCACGATCGGCCGCGGCGATAGCCGGTCCGTAGGTCTGGAAACCTCCCACTTGCGGTAGCCCGACGGCCACACGATTGAGCTCGGACTCCACAGAGGCAAGATGGGCACTGCCACCGGCGAGCGCCAGCGCGCTGTTCGAGTAGTACGCGCAGCACGTGTCGATCTGACGGGTCTCCGCGGGCGTGAACAGCACCTCGGCTGCGCTGAGGCTTTGGTAGTCGTTCTCGTCGACATCCTGGGGCAGGACGACGAGGCCGACGATCTTGACGGTGGCCACTCTCGCTGCCGGCAGGCTCGATGGCCCGGTGGGCGAGCTGATGGCCGTCTCCTGGGCATCGGAGTTGAGACCCACCTGAATGACGGAGCCAAGGCGCAGGCCCATCTCCGCGGCGGCCTGCGAGTTCATGACCGCTTCGTGCGGATTGCGCGGATCGGCCAATCTTCCCGCCACCAAGTGAGCGATGTCCTGGGTCGTGTACTCACCACCCTGCGCACCTTCGAAGACCGGCGGCTTCTCGCCGGGCTGGATATGAAGATGTTCGCCTCGGACGAAGGCGAGGTTGCCGTCGAACCCCACGATCGATTCCGCGCTCCGTACGTAGGGCAGTCGGAGGAGCGCAGCGTTTCTCGCCGAGTCGTAGCCGACTGATCCTCCGACCGAGGGATTCGCGAACGCGGTGAAGATCCCCACATCCGAGGGATGAATGGTGCCCAGATACGTCACATACGACGACTGGGTTCTCCGGGCACCGGCGATCGCACCTAGTGCGACGCCACCGAGCAACCCGATCAGCACGATCAAAGTGAGGTAGTCACCCCACCGCTGCCCGAAGGTGACCCGGAATCGGTACGCCGTTGCGCGCATGGTGGAGGATCTGACCACCCCTCCCTCGACTGGTCGGTGCTCGCTCAAGGTCTTCCCTTACCGCCACTCCACGATCCTCGTCGCAGTGTGCCTCCTCGGCCTCCTGGGGCCAAGGTGGTTAGCCCCTGGTCCGGCCTGGTGGTACCACCCACCGCAGGTTCCGCCGGACCGGTTCCGGCAGAACCGGCGCGGCGGCATCAAACAAGAAGACAAACCGAAATGCCCCGGCAATCGACCTCGGCGGAGCGACTGTTCTTGCGCGGCGGCTCTCTCTATCCGGTTACGGCACCGACAGGTTGAGGAAGGCGAGGACGGCGTAGCCGGCCAGCCCCGCGGACAGGAGGGTGAGGACCATGCGCTCGACCTGGGACTGCGTGAGGAGCAGGGCGGCGGCGATCGATAGGGGGAAGGCGCTGAGGGCGTAGCGCTCGAACGAATCGAGATTGGCGCCCGACACCGCGACGGCGAGTGCAGCGGCTGCGAACAGCGTGTACGGGGCAGGCAGGCGGCGCCAGCACACGATGAGCATCGCCAGCGCGAGCAGGACCCACGGGACGTGCAGCGCCGTGCCCACGTGGTGGTGCAACAATCCCTTGGCGTCGTCGTACAGCGTGACGAACGGGTCGGCCAGGCCGCCGTGGTGCGAGTTCTGGAGCTGGACCCGCAGTGGTGCCCACCAGTCGTTCACCGTGTGCTTGGACCACCCGAGGAAGACGAGGAGCCCGACGAACGGCGCGGCGACGGCGCCGAGGCCGGCAACCCGTTCGTTGCGGCCGAGCCGCTGCCACCAGCGGATCAGCTCCGACGCGATGGCGAGGAACAGGAGCACCCCGACCGGCCGGGTCAGTGCCGCGGCGAAGGCGAGCACACCGGCGACGGCAAAGTGCGGGCGGTTGTCCGTGCTCGTGGCCGGCGGACGAAGCGCCAGGAAACAGCCGAGCGCGAACACGAGTAAGACCGACTCGGCGTACCCCATGACGAGGACGAACGCGGCGGGCAAGAGGCTGAGCACCCAGATCGCCCGGCGCGCCACGTCCGGGCTGCCCGTCTCGCGGCGCACGAGCACGTAGAGCATGGCGGTCGCCGCGAAGGCGGCCACGTTGGCCAGCAGAACCAGCGCGGGGCCATCCCCCAGGCCGAGCCAGGCCAGGCCGTGGGTCAGCACGGGGACCGCCGGGAAGAACCGGAGCGACTGGCGGCCGAGCGGACCGTACCCCTCGCGGGCGATGGTCTCGTACCAGCCGGCGTCCCAGCCGAGGAGCCCGGCGTGCACCCGGGCCGCCACCCCTACCGTCGCCGGGTGGGTGCGGTCGACGATGAAATGGGCCAGGCCGAGCGCGCTCAGGACCACGACCCGGGCCACCACGTAGGGGAGCACGGCCTCACGGACGGACAGCGGCAGCCGGTTCCAATTGCGCTGCACGGTCGCGCCGAACGAGTCCGTGGCTGACGCC
>DATMMN010000074.1:0-7419 GCA_035569675.1 Acidimicrobiales bacterium
CTCCGGTATCTCACCTCGTACGGCTACGGGCCCGAGGCGAACCGTTACGGTGCGTCACGTTCCGTGCTCTCGATCGGCTGGTGGACGTACCGCCTGCACCGCGCCGTCGACACGGAACTGTTCGTACCAATGACGCTTGCCGTGCTGGCATGCATCGCGTGTGGCCTCGTCACCTGGTGGGTACACCGGCGTCGGCAACGAGACGGCGGCGCCAGGGGGCAGCGCGCACTTCGTTTTTTGGGCACGCCCGAGGCGATCGTGGTGATCTTCGTCGTGTGGGGCTATCTCGTCCTCTCGACCACCGACAACTCGGGCTTCATGTTCGAGCTCCCCTTCATCCCCGCCGTTGTGGTCCTGGCGGTCCATGTCGCGAGCCGATCGGTGCCTCGAATGCGCCCGTATCTCGCCACCGTGTGCGTGCTTGCCGCTGCGATCTCCTTCGCCGGTATGAGCGACGCGCTGCCGGGCGTCTCGTCGGCGGCCCGGACGGTGTCGATCGGCTCGTTCTCGGCAACTGCGTTCGACGGACGCGGGTCGCTTCTCGGCTACGCCTCCGGCACGGGTGGGGCCTGCCGCTCCCAGACGCCATGCGTGGGATCGGGCACGACGCCGGGAGAGACGACCTATTTGGCGGAGTGGCTGGCGCCAAGCCAGCGCATGGCGACCCTGCTGCACGACACCGCGGCACGACACGACTGTGACCCCGTGGTGTTCTTCGCCATCCAGGACCCGCTGTTCAACACGAACACCGTCGACCTCGATTACCAACTCAGGTACCTCACAGCTCTTCCCACGGGGCTCCTCAAACCCCGCTACCAAGTGGAGGGGGAGGCACCGCTGCGGCAACTCAACGACCCGAACCTCGGCCAACCCAATCTCGTGATCACCGGGAGGCAGGCGGCCGCCAGCGGCAACTTCTCGCCCCACGTCGGTGACCGCGCCACGATCCAAGCCGTGCGGTCGGACGCCTTCGTCCCCGCGGCCGGCGTGCGGCTGCCCGACGGGCGGGTCATGACCGTGTGGTGGAAGAACCGTGGGCCGTGTGGGGCCGCTCGTCCCTAGGCCCTCGTTCGGGGCCAGGTAACCTGCGATTTCAACTTTGCAAGGGGCAGGCAATTGGAAGAGTTGGACAGCCGGTTGGTGTCGCGGATCGGACCATCGGCCTGGGACGGTCGTTCAGCATGATGCGTCGGCACCCGCTCGTCCGGGTACACCACATCTGGATCCGTTTTTGGGCGCGCCGTCGCTCCGCTCGGACCACTCAGTTTCCAGTGGTGTCGGCTCGAGGCTCGGTGCCCGACCTGAGAGGCCAGATCGACGAGCCGGCCCGGGGCGCGCCGGTGGACAAGCTCGGGTTCACGGTCCGCGGCTGGTGCACGTGGGGGGACCGCCCTGCTTTTGCTGTCGCGATCTGCCTGGACGGCGTCGTCGTCGGACATTCGGCCGTGGGCTCCGTTGCGCGGCCCGATGTTGCCGACGCAACGCACAACGACACGCTGGCCGATACCGGATGGCAGATCTTCGTGGGTCTCGGCGGACGGAGGACCGGAGAGTCTGTCCATCTCTCCGTGCTCGTCTGGGGTGACGTCGACGCTCCACCCGTCGTCCTCGACGAGTTCCCCCTGATCGTCGCGGACGAGCGCACGGAACCGGCGGGGGACGGCGAGACTCCGCTCAAGGAATATCTCGGCCACCTGCACGAGCCGCGAGCGGGCGCCTCCGTGGGTGAGGTCTTCCCCGTCCGGGGGTGGGCGCTGCGCGGCCACGATGCGGTGGGTCGGCTCGACGTCCTGGTGAACGGCGAGTGCGTCGGGCGCGCGCGCCTTGGTCTTCCGAGCCCGGGCCTCGAGGTCGAGCGGCCCGAGCCCGGCCGCATCATCAGTGGTTTCGAGTACTGGGTCGACCTGTCTTCGGTATCGTCGGCCGCGTCCACGGCGAAGTTGCAGCTGGTTGCCGGATCCTCGGACGGCCGACCAGTCTCGCTCTTCGAACGGGTCCTGCGGGTGCGATCGGCCGCGCCCGCACCGGCGACCGATCGACCCGAACGGGCTGCGGTGCATGCCCGCTTCCGCCAACGGCTCCTCTCGAGGATCGACGCACCATGGTCGCCCGACCTCAACCTCGTCGTCTTCACGCACCAGCTGGACTTCGGGGGAGGGCAGCTGTGGCTCGACGAGTTCCTGAAGAGGGCCGGAGCCGGCACACGGTTCGCTTGCACAGTCATCTCCTTCAAGGACGGACCGTTGCGGCAAGCCGCCGAGTCTCGGGGCATCGTGGTGCACGTCACGGACGAGCCGCCGGTCGATGATCCAGAACGCTACGAAGGCCGGATCACGGAGCTGGCAGCGTTGGTGGCGGCCGGAGGGCACAACGTTGCCCTCGTCAACACGGCCCACGTCTTCAGCGGGGCGGACGTCGCGGCCCGTCTCTCGCTTCCGACGGTGTGGGCGGTCCACGAGAGCTTCACACCCCCGGTCCTCATGACTGTTGCCTTCGGCTCGCCGATGGACCCCGCGGTGTTGGACGCCGCGAGAGGCGCGATGGAAGCGGCGGACGCCTTGGTGTTCGAGGCGGCGGCCACGCGGGACCTCTACGCCGATTGGACCAAACCGGGTCATTCGGTCGTCGTCCCTTACGGCGTGGACACGGGGGAAATCCGGAATTACGCACAACTCGTTTCTCGGCACACAGCGAGGACCGAGGTCGATGTCAGGCCCGAATCCCGGATGATCCTCGTGATGGGCACGATCGAACAACGCAAAGCACAGACGCGGATCGCGCAAGCCTTTGCCAGGATCGCAGGCGACCACCGCGAATGGGATCTCGTCTTCGTCGGTGACACGAACTCGGAGTACTCAAAGGCGCTCCGGAGGTACATCCGGACGGTGGGATTGACGGACCGCTGCAGAATCGTCCCGATCGACAGTGACACGTATCGTTGGTATCGCGCGGCCGATGTCCTGTTGTCGGCCTCCGACGTGGAGTCGGTTCCGCGCTCCATGCTCGAGGCGATGGGCTTCGGGGTCACCGTTGTGTCCGCTTCGGTATTCGGCGTGCCTGAACTGGTGACTGACGGAGACACCGGGTTCCTCTTCGAAGCCAACGATCTGGACGCCCTCGTGTCCACCCTGCATCGAGTCCTCGGACTCGACGAGGCCGAGCTGGAGCGGGTGGGTGCGGCAGGACGACTGTACGTGCTCGAGCACCACGACTCCTCGGAGTATGCCGGTGAACTCCTTCGACTCTGTCAAGGCCTCTTGGAGGGCCAAGGTGTGAGACCGCGCGACGTCCTCTCGAAGCAGGGTCAGCGCCCCGACGCCGTCGGGCTCGAAACAGCGCGATGAGCGCCGGGTCCTCCTGCGCGGACAATTTGGTCTCGGTCTTCGAGCGGTGGGTGGAGCGCACTCCTGATCAGCTTGCGGTCGAATCGGAGAAGGAGGCCCTGACTTATCGCCAACTGGACGACGCGGCGAACGGCCTGGCCCGTCGTCTGGCCGGCGCGGGGGTGGTTCATGGCGACCGCGTGGTCGTCGCCGTCCAGCGCTCTGTCGAGGGAGTGGTTGGGCTCCTTGCGGCGCTGAAGGTCGGGGCGGCGTACGTGATGGTCGATCCGGCCGATCCCCCCGCACACGTCGAATTCGTCCTCTCCGACACCGGTGCCCGGATCGTGGTCGCACGGGCCGCCTCCGCCGACGCACTCGGGGCCCACGGCGTTCCGGTCTTGCCCTTCGAGCTCGATGCCGTACGAAGCCGCGGCGGGCGCGGGCGCGACGGCCGCGGCACGGAGTCGGCCGACGTGCTGGCAGGGCGCGCGGTGCCACCGGACGCGCTCGCATACGTCATGTACACGTCGGGATCGACGGGACGCCCGAAGGGGGTGATGATCGAGCACCGGCACGTTCTGCGTCGGGTCGAGGGGGCGGCCTCCCTGATGCCGAGCCGTGGTGAGGCGATGTTGCAGGTCAGCCGGTTGGACTTCGATGCCCAGACCTGGGAGATCTGGGGCGCGCTGACGGCTGGGGCGCGCCTGGTGGTGGCGCCGACCTATCCGGATCCCGAGAACATCGCCCGGCTCATCGACCAGAAGTCGGTCGATGTCGCGCTGCTGTCACCTGGGCTGTTCCGGCAGCTCGTCGAGACCCACCTCAAGGAGCTCGGGCTCCCGCGGCTGCTGTTGGTGGGTGGCGACGTCATGTCGCCGGTGCATGCCCAGCGATTCATCGAGACGCATACGCGGACGCCCCTCGTGAACCTCTTCGGGCCAACCGAGGTGACGGTGTGCGGATCCTTCCACCACGTGCAGCGGCAATCGGTTGACGAGGCGGTGCCCATCGGCCGCGCCCTCGGGAACACGCTGCTCTACCTCTTGGACGACACCGGGACGCCGGTGGCGGACGGGGAGGTGGGCGAGCTCTTCATCGGAGGCTCCTGCGTCGGACGCGGCTATCTGAACAGACCGGACGACACGGCGCAGCGGTTCCTGCCCGATCCGTTCGACGACGCAGCCGGGTCCCGGATGTACCGGACGGGCGACCGGGCCCGCCTGCGGCCGGACGGCGCGCTCGAATTCCTGGGACGAAGCGACGACCAGGTCAAGATCAGGGGGTTTCGAATCGAGCCTGCCGAGATCGAGGCCTGTGTGCGCGCTGCGCCGGGGGTCGCCGAGGTGGTCGCGGTGCCGCGCGAGGACCTTCCAGGTCACCGCCGGCTGGTCGCTTACGTCGTGTTTGAAGCCGGCCAACGGGGAGATCTCGCCGCGCTGCGGGAGCACGTGGCGAGCCGGCTGCCGGCACACATGGTCCCCTCAGCGTTCGTCGCGCTGGGCGAATTGCCCCTGACGCCACGCGGCAAGGTCGACCGGGCCGCGCTGCCCCGGCCCTCCGACGCTGACGCGGACCGCGAGCGGCGTCCTCCTCAGACGACGACGGAGCGCGTGGTCGCTGACATTTGGAAGCGGGTGCTCGAGCTCGACGAACTCGGCATCGAAGAACAATTCCTCGAACTCGGTGGCGACTCGCTGCTCGCTGTCCGTGTGGTGGTGGCCGTACGTGAAGAGCTCGGTGTCGAGCTCTCACTACGAGACGTCTTCGACGACGGAACCGTCGAGAGGCTTTCGAGCCGCATCGATCAGGGAGGAGGGACCGCGCCGCTCGGGGCGCTTCCCGGCCTGGCGCGGGCCCGGCGGCACCGGGGCAGTGTTCCCGTCACCAAGACGCAGGCACAGACCTGCCTGATCTCGGAGATGGCAGAGGAGGCGCTGCCGTACCAATTCCAGGCGTGCATCGCGTTTCACGGCCGTCTGGATGTCGAGGCGCTGGTCGAAGCTCTCAACGGCGTTGTCGCACGGCACGAGCTACTCCGCACGCGCTTCGTGCGTCGCCAGAGCGGGTGGCGTCAGATCGTCGTTCCCGAGTTGAGGGTCCCGGTGCAGGTGGTCGACGTGCGTACCGCGG
Source organism: Acidimicrobiales bacterium (assembly GCA_035569675.1). Lineage (GTDB taxonomy): Bacteria > Actinomycetota > Acidimicrobiia > Acidimicrobiales > RAAP-2 > Bog-473. The sequence goes on from DATMMN010000074.1 coordinate 5,454, forward strand.
ATTATCCCTCGGTGGAATTTCAGAGGATCGTCGACGAACTCGTCAGCGAACGTATCGCTATCGGGACACTGCCTCTCGTCAGATGGAGGATCGTGCGCCTGGCCGACGATCACCACGTCTTGGTGCACGTCGAGCACCACTTGGTTCACGACGGGTGGTCGTGGACCATCTTCTTGCGGGACCTGGCGGTTGCCTATTCCGCCCGCGTCGACGCCTCGATGCGGCCACCGGCTCCTCTGGAGTGTCAGTTCCGTGATTTCTCGCAATGGCAAGCGGGAATAGGAGCCAGTGAGGCAGGCAAGGCCCAGCTTGCCTACTGGAAGGAGCGGCTGAGGGACCAAGGGCCACCGCTGCTCCTGCCCTCGGACCGTCCGCGCCCGAGGCGCATGAGCTACCGCGGCTCACGGATCTTGTTCACGGTGCCGGACGACTTGGCGGATCGCCTGCGTGCACAGAGCAGGGATCTCGGGGCGACATTGTTCATGTCGATGCTCACGGCGTTCTACGTGCTGCTGCACCGGTACTCGGACCAAGAGGACATCGTGGTGGGGAGCGGTGTGGCCAACCGAAGACTCCCGCCGTTCGAAAACCTCATCGGGATGCTGCTGAACACGGTGGCTCTGCGGGCCGACCTGAGCGGCGACCCCACCGTGGACGAACTCCTCTTCCGGGTGCGGCAGTCGACTCTGGACGCGTTCGCCCATCAGGACCTGCCCTTCGAAGATGTGCTGGAGGCGGTGCGCCCCGCTCGTCAAGCCGGCACGGCGCCGTTGTACCAGGTCCTGTTCTCTTTCCAGGATCCGCCCGTCGTCGACATGGACCTGCCCGGGGTCACCGTCGTGCCCGACGACACCGTGGGCAACGACTCGGCGAAGGCGGATCTGAACGTCGTCGTCGTGAACCGCCGGGCGGACACCGGATCGCTGAGCATCGTGTGGGAGTACAGCACCGACCTGTTCGACGAGACCACTGCACAGGCGATGCTCGACAGCTACCTCGAGCTGCTCGAAGTGCTCTTCGGCGACCCCTCGGCACGACTTTCGCAGGTTCCCATGCTTTCCAGGGAGCAACGCGACGTGGTCACGACGCTGGCGGGTCCGACCTCGACCTACGAACGAGAGTCGGCGATCGCCCAGGTCTTCGAGGCACGTGTCGCGGAAGATCCGCAGGCGCCCGCGCTGGCGTGGGATGGGGGCTCGGCGACCTACGACGAGGTCAATCGGGGCGCCAACCGTCTGGCGCACCGATTCGCCGACTTCGGCGTCGGGCCGGGGACGTGCGTGGCCGTGGCGATGGAGCGTTCCGCGCCGATGGTCGAGGTCCTCCTCGGCATCCTGAAGGCAGGCGCCGCCTACGTCGCCCTCGACACGTCGCAACCGCCCTCGCGACTGCGGGCCGTGATCGACGACGCCCGGCCCGCCGTGATCTGCACCACGTCGGCGGTCCAGACCGAGCTCCCCGTGTCCGACATCCCTGTCTTCCTGGTGGACGCAGAGGCTCTCGACGCCCAGCCCGAGACAAACCCGCCCCGCGGCGTCGCCGCCCCCGATCCGGCCTACGTCGCCTACACCTCGGGTACCAGCGGCGTGCCGAAGGGAGTTGCCGTGCCGCAGCGCGCCGTGGTCCGGCTCGTGCGCGGTACCGACTACGCGAGTTTCGACCGCTCGGAGACGTTCCTCCTGTTCGCTCCGATCGCCTTCGACGCGTCGACGTTCGAGATCTGGGGGCCGTTGTTGAACGGCGCACGACTGGCCGTCGCCCCACGCGGGCCGGTCGGGCCCGACGAGCTCGCCCAGGTGGTGGATCGATTGGGTGTGACCACCCTCTGGCTGACGGCAGGTCTGTTCCACCAGGTCGTGGAGCACGCGCCGGCCACGTTCGGTCGGCTGCGCCAGCTGTTGGCGGGCGGAGACGTGCTGGCGCCGGAGGCCGTCGCGCGCGCCCTGAGGGCGCTTCCCGCAGGCGC
>DATMMN010000075.1:0-6028 GCA_035569675.1 Acidimicrobiales bacterium
ATGGTGCACGGGATCCGGCTGTGTGACGGGCGCGCCGAGTGGTACCGCAACCGTTGGGTGCGTGCGCCCTTGGTCGCACAAGCGCTCGGCGAAGAGCCGAAGCCGGGCCCGGTGCACGCCAACATGGACTTCGCCGCCAACACCAACGTCATCGGGCACGCAGGCCGCACCTTCGCCATCGTCGAGGCCGGGTCGTTGCCCTACGAGCTCACGAACGAGCTCGAGACCGTCGGACCCTGCGACTTCGACGGCACGCTGGCGGGCGGTTACACCGCCCACCCCAAACGCGACCCACAGAGCGGCGAGCTCTACGCGGTGTCGTACTTCTGGGGCTGGGGCGACGACGTGGACGTGAGCATCCTCGACTCCTCCGCCCGCGTGCGCTCGTCCCGCCGGGTCACGTTGGGAGGATCGGTAAGCCTGCACGACTGCGCCATTACCGAACGCGCCATCGTGCTGCTCGACCTCCCGGTCATCTTCAGCATCGAGGCCGCCACCGAGGGCGCCAGCTTTCCGTATCGCTGGCAGGACGGCTACCACTCGAGGGTCGGCCTGCTCCCGCGCGACGGTGACTCGACCGAAGTCGTCTGGCACGACGTCGAACCCTGTTATGTGTTCCACGTCATGAACGCCTACGACGAGCCGGGCGGCAACGGGCTCGTGCTCGATGTGGTGCGGCACCCCTCGATGTTCCGCACGCATGTGCTCGGGCCGAGCGAGGGCGCGCCCACGCTCGAGCGCTGGCACCTCGATGGCAGCGGCGGCGCCGTCAAGGAAGAGCGACTCGACGACCACGCGCAGGAGTTCCCGCGCGTCGACGAGCGGGTCGTGGGCCGGCCGCACCGCTACGGCTACGCCGCCGCTCTCGGCATGACCGATGACTTCTTGGGCACCGAGTCGGTGCTGGTGTGCCACGACTTCGAGCGCGGCACTTCCGTCGAACGATCCTTCGGTCGCGGCGCGGGCGTGGGCGAGGCGGTCTTTGTCCCGCGGGCCGGCGACGTCGCCGAGGACGACGGATGGCTCCTCACCCTTGCCTACTCGCCGGACACTGACACCTCGGCGCTCTACGTCCTCAACGCCGCGGACCCGGCGGGCGAGCCGCAGGCCGTGGTCGAGCTCCCGCAGCGGGTCCCGGCCGGGTTCCACGGGAACTGGGTGCCGGACCAGCCCTGAACCAGGTTTGACGCCGGCGTCAGGTTACCTTTCGCGCCCCGGGGGTAGGATTCAAACGTGGTTGTCTGGCACTGGGTCCAGCAGCACCGGCTCCTGGCGGTCCTGATCCTGGCTTTCGTGATCGTCAGTTCCGCGGGCGGGACTGCTTGGGCACTCGTCTTCCGCACCGTGTCGTCACCCGTCGGCCTACGCGAGGCACTGCGTATTTACCGGCGCGAGCAGACCGAGAAGATGCTCCAGACGCTGCGCGATCACCTGCCGTCACCGGGCGTCTATTCGTACCGGACGACCGGAGGCGAGAGCCTGAGCCTGCCGGGCATGGCCCGGTCGTTCCCGCCGACCACCTCCATGATCGTGACGGGCGGCAACTGCGCCACGGTCAGCTGGGTACCCCTCACGCAGCACACCGAGACGACGACAGAATGCCCAGGACCCGGGGGCGGGTTCGTGGCGCCACGCATCGTCACCCAAGAATCGATCGCCGGCACCGACACGACCTCCACCCTCGCGTGCCCTGCGACGGCCTACCTCCTGCCGCCCACTGCCACCCCGGGCCAGAAGTGGGCTGCGACCTGTTCGTTGCAGAGCCCGGCCGAGAAGGTGGAGCTGGCCGGCGAGTCACTCGGGCGGTCGACCATGACGATCGCCGGCCACGGCGTCACCGTCGAGCACACCCGCTTTACCCTCACGTTCGACGGCAGTCAGGCCGGCACGAATCCCACCGACTTCTGGATCGTCCCCGGCACCGGCCTGGTCGTGCAGATGAAGGAGGACGTCGACGTGACTTCCGGCGGCGTCCACTACAGCGAGAACATGCTGTCGACGTTGACCAGCCTTACGCCGCTCCGCTAGGAGCGACAGTCGAAAGCTGACCCTCAACGATCGCTTCTGCTTCACCGGGGCTTCGGTCTGAGGACCCGTCGCCCACGCGCTCGGGCTTCTCGCTGTGACGACGGGCGATCGATCGGTTGCCCGCGAATGCCTTCAGCACTCGCGCTGCCCATCGAGGGACATGCAGTCGGCCTTCTTTGCCGAACGTTCCGACAAGGCGATGGAGCGAGTGTTAGCCGGACACTCCTGATCCCGGTCCCAATTCGGGCAGTGTGTATGGTTTCGTTCATGCCTCATGAAACGAGTACGGGCTCGTCGCCGATCGTCAAAGGCCTGATGAACAACCTGCGGGAGATCCTTCCCGAAGAAGAGCGCACAAAGCTCGACGGCTATGCGCAGCAGGCCGAGGCAACGAAACCCCACGGCGATCTCCACCGTGCGAGATACTGCCTGCGTTGGGCCATCGAAACGGCCGAGCGCCCGGAGCATTCCCACTTGGCCCACCTGGCGATCCGCATGAAGGAGACGCACAAGGAGTGGCAAGACATCTGGCTCGGCATGTGGTTGGGTTCTGAGGTTGAGACCGGAGTAGGTCAGGCTTCACGAGAGATCCCCAAAGATCAAAAGGTGGGACCGGGCGAGGACGTCGAGCTGCTGTGGGTCGGAGAGGCGACCGACGTGGCGAAGGCGATCGCGGAAAAGTCCGGCTGGGACGCGGTTCCGTGGGAGGAGCTCCTGCAAAAGGTCATCGAGGTCAAATAAGCCGCGCGGCGCTTTCGCCGCATCGTGCCCAGGACCGCGAGCGGTGTTCTTATTGGACGAGCGACACCGTGCCGCAGTTGGCGGTCAGACCGGCGATCGTTGCGCCGCCGACGGTGATGCCGAGTGCCTGCAGGACGGGGCCGTAGGCACGGCTTGAGTTGAAAATACCAGTTGGGTGCCTGCGGCTACGAGTCGGCCGACGCCTCCGTCGACGCCGCGGCCCGGTCCTTGGCCACCTCGTCGTAGGCCTCGTAGTCCGACCCGGTGTCGTCGGCGAACTCGAACTCGAGCAAGCCGGCCTCGCCCCACCGCTGGCGCAGCCAGCCGTTGTTGGCGTCGAGCAGGCCGAGCTTGCGGACGTTGGGGACGAGCTTGGCGAAGAACCCCCGCGCGAAGCCGCCCATCAGGTTCGTCTTCATCTGCCCGGCCGCCTGCAGCAAGAACGGAAGGACAGCCTCGCCCGTCGTCCCCAGCCGTTCCCACACCTCGGGCGTGGTCGCCCGCGCCCGTTGGTTCAACGTCGCGTCGACGAGGAACTCCTGGCGCTCCAGGAGCTCGGCCTCGCTCAGGTCGCCGTAGAACTCCGAGAGCGTCAAGACGCCGAACGCGACGTGGCGCGCCTCGTCTGACATCACGTAGCGCAAGAGCTTCTGGAGCAGCGGCTCCTTGATACGCCGGAGCATGTCACCGAACGCCGCCAGCGCCAGCGACTCGATCACGATCTGCATCCCCAGGTACGCGATGTCCCACCGCGGGTCCTCGAGCAGCCCCCAGATCTGCGCCTTGAGGAACGGGCTCATCGGGTAGGCGTCGCCTAGCTTCGTCCGCAGGTACTTCGCGAACACCTCCGTGTGGCGCGCCTCGTCCATCGTCTGGGTCGACGCGTAGTACTTGGCGTCGATCCACGGCACCGTCTCGACGATCTTGGCCGCCGTCATCATGGCGCCCTGCTCGCCGTGCATGAACTGCGACAGGTTCGCCTTGAAGAACTCGATGCCGAGTTGCGAGTACTCCTTCTCGGTCCACTTCGCCATCGGCGACCCGGGCAGCGTGCCCGCCACCCGCGCCACGTTCAGGACGGGGCTGTCCTGCTCGGCCACCAGCCGCTCGGGGTCGACCTCGATCGACCAGTCGAGGTCCTTCACGCTGTTCCACTGCGACCCCATCGCCTTGTTGTAGAGCGTGACGAGCTGCCCGCGGTCACGCTCGTAGTCCCAGAGGAAGAGGCGATCCGCGTTGTCGTGGATGACTTGGACGGAGGCCTCGACGTCCTGCCGGGCCGGGAGCGGAGGCGTTACTTCGGCGACCATGAGTTGAAACTACCCGCGCCGTCCGCCCATGTTGGCGTTGGGCGCTGCCTTGGCCACCAAATCCGGCACAACCTTGCCGAGCTCCTCGGGCTCCCAGCGGTCCTTCTTGTCTTGCCCCGGTCCGGCCACCCAGCCCTCGGCGACGCTGATGTTGCCGCCCATCACGTTGAAGACGCGGCCCGTGATGTCCTTGGACTCGGCGCTGCCGAGCCAGACGACGATCGGCGAGATATTGGCGGGGTCGAGCGCGTCGAACTCCTCCGGCTTGCGCTGCGCCGACTGCTCGCCCATGCCCAGGTTCTCTGTCATACGGGTGAGCGCGGCCGGCGCGATGGCGTTGACCGTGACGCCGTAGCGCCCCAGCTCCATGGCGGCGATGACCGTGAAGGACGCAATGCCGGCCTTGGCGGCGCCGTAATTGGTCTGGCCCACGTTGCCGTAGATGCCCGAGGGCGACGTCGTGTTGATGACGCGAGCGTCGTTGGTCTCGCCCGCCTTGGTCCGGTTGCGCCAGTACTCGACGGCGTGCCGCGTCGGTGCGAACGTGCCGCGCAGGTGCACTTTGATCACGGCGTCCCACTCCTCGATCGTCATGTTGACGAGCATGCGGTCCCGCAGGATGCCGGCGTTGTTCACGAGCACGTCGATCGTCCCGAAGCTGTCGACCGCCGTCTGGATGAGGTGTCCCGCCCCCTCGTAGTCCGAGACGTCGTCGTCGTTGGCGACGGCCTCGCCGCCCATGGCGCGGATCTCGTTGACCACCTCGCCCGCCGGTCCGGTCGAGGACCCTGTGCCGTCCATCTCTCCACCGAGGTCGTTGATCACGACCTTGGCGCCCTCGCGGGCGAAGAGCAGGGCGTGCTCACGGCCGATGCCCCGGCCCGCTCCGGTGATGACGACGACCCGACCGTCACAGATACCCACGTTGTTCAGCTCCTTTGGTGTTTGGTCAGTTACCCGCCGCAGCGGTCCGGTACTGCTCACGCAGCTTTCTCTTGAAGATCTTCCCAGTATCCTCCCGCGGCAGCTCAGCGACGAAATCGACGCTGCGCGGGCACTTGTAGTGGGCGAGATGGGCGCGGCAGTACTCCATCAACTCGGCCGCCAGCGCGTCGCTGCCTTCGACGCCGTCTGCCGGCTGCACGACCGCCTTGACCTCCTCGCCCCACTCCTCGTCGGGCACGCCGATCGTCGCGACGTCGCCGACCGCGGGGTGTTCGAGTAGCACGGCGTCCACCTCCGCCGGGTAGATGTTCACGCCGCCCGAGATGATGAGGTTCGCCGTCCGGTCGGTCAGGAACAGGAAGCCTTCCTCGTCCATGTACCCCATGTCGCCCAGCGTGAAGTAGTCGCCCCGGAACGCGTCGGTTGTCTTCTTCTCGTCGCCGTAGTAGTCGAACCTCGTCCCCTCGGGTGCCTGAAGGAAGACGAGGCCGATCTCACCGGCGGGCAGATCCTTGCCGTCCTCGTCGGCCACCTTGACCAGACCCGGCACCATGGGCCGCCCGACCGTTCCCGGGTGCTCGAGCCAGGTCTTGGAGTCCACCCACGTCCCGAGGCCCTCGGTCGCTGCGTAGTACTCCACCACGATCGGGCCCAGCCACTCGATGAGGCGGCGCTTGATCGGCACTGGGCACGGCGCGGCCCCGTGGATGACGAACCGCAGCGACGACGTGTCGTAGCGCTGCCTCGTCTCCTCGGGCAGGGCCACGAGGCGGTGGAACATCGTCGGCACCATGTGGGTGTGGGTGATGCCGTTCGTCTGGATCAGCTGGAGCGCTTCGGTGGCCTCCCAATGGTCCATCACCACGAGCGGCACTCCGTAGAGATAGGGGACGGCGACCGAGAAGGCCAGAGGCGCGGCGTGGTACAGCGGGCCAGTCAGCAGGTGGGCGTCGGTGCTCGTCGCCCAGTCCTCGTCGTAGCCGCTGAAGTTGACCATGGCCAGC
>DATMMN010000076.1:2500-28627 GCA_035569675.1 Acidimicrobiales bacterium
CCGGGCCACCCTGGCCCAATCCCGCGGCGCGCCGCCATCCGGGCGCCGGCTCGGGCTCAGCCCGGTGCGCCGCTCCGATCGAGCCCCCGGTCCGAGGGTGCCACGGGCGCTGACCCGTGAGCCTGGGCCTGGGCCCCGCTCAAGCGGTGATGACGGGCCGAGGCGGCCGTGCTCTGCCGCCGGGCGCGCGTCGCCATCCGGTTCAGCAGGGCGAGCTCGTCGACCATGGCCGCCGACAGGGACGGCAGCTCGGGCACTGCGGTGGCGCACGCGTTGATGCCGACGAACAGCGATTCGCGGTAGCTCTGCACTGTGACGTTCAGAGCGACGCCGTCCACCACCGGCCCGAGCGGATAGACCTCGCAGAGCTCCATGCCGGCGAAGTACAGCGGGAACGACGGGCCCGGGACGTTTGACACCATGAGGTTGCCGGCCCGCAGCTTGCGCAAGACGCCCGAGCGCACACCGAGCTGGATCAGCGGCTTCGCGATCGCCGGAGGCATCGCCTCCGACAGCAACGTCGCCATCGGCCCGAAGCCCACCGCACGTTCTTGGCCCTTGCACGAGGTGCTGGCCTCGCTCACGGTGCGCAGCCGCTCGAGCGGGGTCTGGAGGTCGTTCGACAGCGGCACGAACATGGCCGAGAGGTGGTTGCCGTAATCTTCGTCCTCGTCGGCCCGAACGGAGACCGGCACGATCGCCACCAGCGGCTGCTCCGTGTCCTGGCCGTTGTTCATCAGGTGCGTGCGCAACGCGCCCGAGCACACCGCCAACACGACGTCGTTGATCGTCGAGCCGTAACGGTCCTTGAGCACGCGCACCTGGGCCAGATCGAGCGCAGCGAATGAAACCGCCCGCTGCGCGCACACCGGCAGCTCGAAGGTGGCAGGCGCCCCGAGCGGGATGGAGATCGGCCCCGAGGCCTTGTCCAGCGCGCGCCGGGCCAGCCGCAATGAGGTCCGGCCGACCTCGCGGGCCGCCCGCACCAGGCGCAACGGGCTCTGCACCATGCTGGGTAGTGCGTCGGTGACCAGCTGGGTGTGCGACGGCAGTCGCGCCGGCAACCACGGCGGGCACGTCTCGGTCACCGCTCGGCCCTCAGCACTGAGGTCGAGCAGCTGGGCGAGCAGCTGGGCACCGGCGACGCCGTCGATCACGGAATGGTGCACCTTGGCGATCAGGCCGACCCGGCCGCCGGCCAGGCCTTCAATCACGTGCATCTCCCACGGCGGCTGAGCAGGAGTGAGGGGCCGTCCCATGACGCCCGCCACCATGGCGCTGAACTCCTCCGGCCCACCGGGGGTCGGCAGGGCGACCCGGCGGAGGTGGTTCGCGATGTCGAAATCGGGATCGTCCACCCAACGCGGATGGTCGAGGCCCAGCGGCACCGGCATGAGGCGACGCCGGAACGACGGGAGCGTGGGGATCCGCTCCTCCAGCACCGCCAGCACGCGTTCGAACGCGTACCCGTTCGGAGCGGAGGAGGGGTCGAAGACACAGGCGTAGGCAATCTCCATCGGCGTCTCCGGGGTGTCGGAGTAGATGAACATCGGGTCAATGCCGGTCATTCGCTGCATGGTGTTGGCTCCATGTGTTCGCGGTGTCCGTTTGAGTGGTTGATATGGGCGCTGGTTACACAGGCCCGCCTCAAACGCTCGCACCCGGCGAGGTGCTGGCAGCTCGATTCGTCGTCGGGGCGGGTCGTCGAACGGCCTTCGACTCCACCCTTACCCAGCCGGGCTGCCGATACAACAGCTGCGGGACTTCTTTATGTTCCGTTCACCTGACGGTCTCCCTGAAACAAGGGTGCGACACGAAACTGCCATTTGTGAGCCACTTCACGCCTCGGCAACGCACGAAACTTCCGGCTCGCCGCGCCGGCTCGCAACGATCGAAGGCGGCCGGTCCGCCGGAACGATCGGTCTACGACGACGAAGACGACGAAGACGAACCCGGGCCCGAATCCGCCGGCCTCCACTGCGCCAGCCGCGTCCGGTCCACCTCGAGGCGCCGGGCGAAACGCTCGGACTGTTCGGCCACCGGGCCGGGGCCCGCCCCGCCCGGCGTCCGTCGCCGGGTCACCGCCACGCCGGGCTCGAGTAGCTCCACCGCCGACTCACCCAGATCGGGATGCGCCGCGACCAGCTCCACCAACGGCACGTGGCGCTCCAGGGACTCCCGCACGATGCCCCCGACCAATGCGTGGGCCTGGCGGAAGGCCATGCCCTGCTCGACCAGCATCTCGGCCAGGTCGATGGCGGAGGCCGCCGGCCCGTCGGCCGCCGCCCGCATGCGGTCCTCGTTCCAGGTCGCCGTCTCGTACACACCCCGCAGCGCGGCCAGCGCCAGGCTCACCTGTCGCACCGAGTCGAACAGCGGCTCCTTGTCCTCCTGGAGGTCCCGGTTGTAGGCGAGGGGTAGACCCTTCAGCGTCACGAGCACTGCGGTCAGGTGACCCAGGAGCCGGCCCGTCTTACCCCTCGCGAGCTCGGCCACGTCGGGGTTCTTCTTTTGCGGCAGCATCGAGCTGCCCGTGGCGTACGCGTCGTCGAGGGTGCAGAAGCCGAACTCCTCGGTCGACCACAGCACGATCTCCTCACCCATGCGCGACAGGTGCACACCGAGCAGCGCCAGGTCGAACAGCGACTCGGCGACGAAGTCGCGGTCGGAGACGGCGTCGAGCGAATTCTCGAAGCGCCCGTGGAACCCGAGCTCCGCGGCGACGTAGTCGGGGTCCAACGGCAACGACGATCCGGCCAGCGCACCCGCCCCCAACGGCGACGTGTTCAGCCGGTCGACGGTCGTCACCAGGCGGTCGACGTCGCGGGCCAGCGCCCAGCCGTGCGCGAGCAGGTGGTGGGCCAGCAGCACCGGCTGCGCCCGCTGCATGTGCGTGTAGCCCGGAAGGTAGACGTCGCCGGCCTCGCGGGCCCGCTGCGCCAGCACTTCTTGGAAGGCCATGATCTGCTCCGCCACCGCGATCAGCGTGCGCCGGCACCACAGGCGGAGGTCCGTGGCGACCTGGTCGTTGCGGCTACGCCCCGTGTGCAATTTCGCGCCGACCTCGCCCGCCACCTCGGTCACGCGCCGCTCGATAGCAGTGTGGATGTCCTCGTCGCCCGGCGCGAACGTGAACTGGCCGTCGGCGAGCTCCTCCTCGACGATGTCGAGCGCATCGATGAGCGCGCTCACCTCGCTGTCGGTGATGATCCCGGCCTTGCCGAGCCCCTTGACGTGTGCGCGCGAGCCGGTGAGGTCGTCCCGCGCCAGCTCCTGGTCGAAACCCAGGCTGACCGTGAACTCCGCCACCGCGTCCGCCATCCCCGCCGCAATGCGTCCTTCCCAGAGCGTCATCCCCCGCCCCCTTCCCTACTCAGACGACGGCGAGCCGGACCCTATCGGGTCGGCGGCACCGGTCCCGCCGTCCGCGCCCGGGCCCTGGCGGGACGACCACGTCGCCACCCCCAGTCCCCACAGCCGCACGAAGCCCTCGGCGTCTTGATGCCGGAACGTGTCCGACGCGTCGTAGGTGGCCAGGTCGTGGTCGTACAACGCGACCGGGCTGCGCCGGCCCACGACAGTGCACGTGCCGGGCGCGGCGAAGCGCAGCCGCACCTCGCCCGTGACGTGGCGCTGGCTCTCGGCAACAAAAGCCTGCAACGCGCCGCGTAGTGGCGAGTACCACAGCCCGTCGTAGACGAGCTCGGCCCAGCGCGGCTCTAGGCGAGCCTTCTCGTGGTGCAGGTCCCGCTCCAACGTGAGGTCCTCCAGGTCCGCGTGCGCGACGATCAGAGACAAGGCAGCTGGGCACTCGTAGATCTCGCGGCTCTTGATGCCGACGCGGCGGTTCTCGACCATGTCGAGGCGCCCGAAGCCGCGGCTGCCGGCGACGCGGCCCAACTGAGCGATGAGCTCGTAGGGCGACAGCACCGCGCCGTCCAGCGACACCGGCACGCCGGACTCGAAGCCGACGACGACCTCGACCGGTGATGTGTCGGTGACCCGCGTCAAGGTGTACACGTCGTCGGGCGGCGGCGCCCACGGATCCTCGATCTCGCCGCACTCGATCGCCTTGCCCCACAGGTTGTCGTCGATGGAGTACAGCTTCTCCTTGGTCACCGTGATGGGGATCTCCCACTTGGCGGCGAGCTCGATGCAGTCCTCGCGTGTTAGCCCCCACACCCGCGCCGGAGCGTAGATCCCGAGGTCGGGCGCCAGCGCGCGCACGCCCACCTCGAAGCGCACCTGGTCGTTGCCCTTGCCCGTGCACCCGTGCGCGACCGCCGTCGCGCCGTGCCGGCGCGCCTCGGCGACCAGGTGCCGCACGATCACAGGACGCGACAACGCGGACACCAGGGGGTACTTGCCCTCGTAGCGGGCGTTGGCCGCGAGCGCGGGCATACAGAAGTTCTCGGCCATCTCGTGGCGGGCGTCGATCACGACAGCCTCCACCGCACCCGCGGCCACCGCGCGCTCACGCACGGCGTCCCAGTCTTCACCACCGCGGTCCGCGGCCTGGCCGACGTCCACCGCCACGGCGACGACCTCGACGCCCTCGTGCTCGATGAGCCAACGCGCCGCCACCGACGTATCGAGCCCGCCGCTGTAGGCGAGCACAACCCGATCAGCCATGTTCAGTCCTCTTCCTTCCCGTTCAATGTGATCCTGGGCGCGGCGGCAATGCCCGAGATGTCGCGCAGCCGCTCCGCCATCGCCTCCCCGCCGACCTCCTCGGCGACGACGACGAGCACCGTGTCGTCCCCCGCTACCGTGCCAACGATCTCTTCCACGCCGCTGCGGTCGAGCGCGGAGCCCACGACATGCGCCGACCCGGGCGGCGTCCGCAGCACGACCAGGTTCCCCGAGTGCGCCACTTCGACGACCCACTCCCCCAACACCCGCCGCAGATGGTCCTCCGGCGCGATCTGGTGCACCGGCAACTCCGGCAACGCGTACGCAGTCTCGCCGCCGGGGAGCCGCACCTTCACGGCGCCGAGGTCGTCGAGGTCGCGCGACACCGTCGTCTGCGTCGCCTCCACCCCCTGCTCCGAAAGCAAGGCGACCAACTGCGCCTGGCTCGTGACGGGCTCCGCCTCGAGCAGCTTCGTGATGCGGTGCTGGCGTTGGTTCTTCGTGAGCCGCACCGATGCCACCGGGCCGCTTCCGGCGGTCTTCGTCTCCCCGCCGGGCGCCGGGCCGCTCACGCTCCGACCACCCACGACAGGATGCCCCGCATGGCGGTGCGCCGGTGTGCGGCCTGGGTCCAGACGACCGAGCGCGGACCCTCGAGCACCGCCTCCGTGATCTCCTCGCCGCGGTGGGCCGGCAGGCAGTGCAGCACCACGGCATCCGGCGAGGCGAGGTCGACCAGCGCGTCGTCGATCGTGTAGCCGGCGAAAGCGGCGAGGCGCTTCGCCCGCTCCTCCTCCTGGCCCATGCTCGTCCACACGTCGGTGTAGAGCGCGCCGGCACCCTTGGCCGCCTGGGCCGGGTCGTCGGTCAGCTGCACCGCGCCGCCCCGGCCGCCGGCATCGGCGAACGCCTGCAGCGACGAGAGCTCCGCGACCGAGAACGTGTAGCCGGCCGGCGACGCGATACGCACCTCCATGCCCTCGAGCAGAGCCGCCTTCGCCAGCGAGCGCGCCATGTTGTTGGCGTCGCCGACGTACGCGAGCGTGCGGCCCTCGAGCGGCCCGAGCGCCTCGCGCATGGTGAGCACGTCGGCCACGGCCTGGCACGGGTGCGCCTCGTCGGAGAGGAGGTTCACCACCGGCATGTCGAACCCGCTCCGGGCCAGCGCCGCGGTCATGCGGCCGAACAGCCCGTGGTCGAACACCCGGGCGCACAGGACCCGGTGGTAACAGCCGAGGGTGCGCGCCACGTCCTCCGCGGTCTCCCGCGTGTCGAGGCCGACCTCGGTTCCCTGGATGTAGACCGGGTGGCCACCCAAGTCGAAGACCGCCATCTCGGTCGAGTTGCGCGTGCGCGCCGAGGGCTTCTCGAAGAGCAACGCCACGCCGTGGCCGCGCAGCGCCTGTGGGAAGGGCGTCTCGAGCGCGCCCGCGAGGACGCGGTCCCACGCATCCGGCGTCAGGTCGTCTATGTCGAGGAGGTTCGCCACCACGGGACCGGTCTACTCCCCCGCCGCGGCCGCGGCGCCCGCGAGCTCGCCGAGCACGACGCCGAGGATGGCCAGCGCCTCGTCGACCTCGTCGTCGCTGACCAAGAGAGGTGGCGCCACCCGCACGGCGTCCGGGCGCACCGCGTTCACGAGCAGGCCCCGCTCGAGCGCCGACGCCGACGCCTCCTTGGCGACCGGCACGGCCAGTTGCGCGGCCAGGAGCAGGCCCGCACCACGCACCGAGACGACGCCGGGCAGCCGGGCCAGACCCTCGGCCAGGCGTGCCCCGGCCCGGCGGGCGCGTCCACAGACGTCCTCGGCCTCCATGACGGCGAGCGTCGCCTTGGCCGCGGCGAGTGCGAGCGGCTGGCCGCCGAAGGTCGAGCCGTGGTCGCCGGGCCCGAACGCGGCGGCCACCTCGGCGCGGGCCCAGCAGGCACCCACCGGCATGCCGTTGCCGAGTGCCTTGGCCATGGTGACGACGTCGGGCTCGAGGCCCTGCGCCTGGAACGCGAACCAGTGGCCCGTGCGGCCGAGCCCGGTCTGGATCTCGTCGAGGATCAGCAGCGCGTTGCGCTCCGTGCACAGCCCGCGCACCGCGCCGAGGTAATCCGAGCTCGGCACCACGACCCCGCCCTCGCCCTGAATCGGCTCGAGGATCACTCCGGCCACCGTCTCGGGATCGAGCGCCTTGTCGAGCGCGGCGACATCGTCGTAGGGCACGTGGACGAAGCCCTCGGGCAACGGCAGGAATGGTGCCTGCTTCTCGGGCTGGCCGGTGGCGGTCAGCGTGGCCAGCGTGCGGCCGTGGAAGGAGTTGTCGGTGCTGATGACGACGTGGCGGCCGCCGACCGCCCAGCGCCGGGCCAGCTTGAGCGCGCACTCGTTGGCCTCGGCGCCCGAGTTGGCGAAGAAGACCTGCCCCCCGGCCTGCCCCGTTCCCCCGTTGATCAGCCGGTCGATCGTGCGCGCCACCTCGGGCGCCAAAGTGTTGCCGTAGAGGTTCGACACGTGCGAGAGCGTGCGCGCCTGCTCGGCCACTGCGTCGGCCACCGCCGGGTGGGCGTGACCGAGCGAGACCACCGCCAGGCCGGTGATGAAGTCGAGATACGCCTTGCCATCCGCGTCGTACAGCACGGTGCCCTCGCCGCGCACGAAAGTGGCCGGCGGCTCCGCGTAGGTGCGCATGAGCGCCTCGCGCCCCGTCGATGAGCTCGTCGTGCTCACGGCAGCACCATCGTCCCCACTCCGGCGTCGGTGAACAGCTCGAGCAGCAGCGCGTGGGGCACGCGGCCGTCGAGGATATGGGCCCGACTCACCCCTGCGCGCACCGCCCGGGCGCACGCCTCGACCTTGGGCAACATGCCGCCTTCGGCATTGCCGCTCCGGATGATCTCGTCGATGACCTCGAGCGAGGCCTTGTGGATGACTGTCGTCGGGTCGTCGGCCACCACCCGCAGCCCCTCGATGTCGGTCAGGAAGACCAACTTCTCCGCCTCGAGCGCCTCGGCCAGCGCGCCGGCCACGGTGTCCGCGTTGATGTTGTACGCCTGGCCCGCGGCGTCGGCGCCGATCGTGGCGACGACCGGGATTAGACCCTGGGCCACGAGGCGCTGGAGCATCGTCGGGTCGACCAGCGACACGCTGCCGACGAAGCCGAGGGTCACATCGCTTTGCGCCGCCGTGATGAGGTTGGCGTCCTCGCCCGACATCCCCACCGCCAGCGGTCCGTGCACGTTGATCGCCGAGACGATGTCCCGGTTGACCTTGCCGACGAGCACCATCCGTGCGATGTCGAGCGTCTCGGCGTCGGTGACCCGCAGCCCGTTACGGAACTCGGCCTCCTTGCCGAGCCGCTTCATCAGCGCGCCGATCTGCGGGCCGCCGCCGTGCACGACCACCGGCAGCAAGCCGACCGCGCGCATGAGCACGACGTCTTGGGCGAACGAGGCGAGCGGGTCCGCGTCGCCGGTCCCGTCCGCCGAGGCGTGCAGCGCGTTGCCGCCGTACTTGACCACGACGATCTTGCCCCAGAAGCGGCGGATGTACGGCAGCGCCTCGACGAGCACCGAGGCCGTCTTGGCCGCCGCCGCCCGCTGCGCCCGGGTCACCTTGGGCGGGATCGGCCCGACCGGGTGGGCCGCTTCGGCGCTCACGACGTCGTCCTGTTCTCGTCGATGTAGCCGTAGCCAAGGTCGGTTCCTAGCACGACGGCCTGTCCGGACCCGAGCCCGAGGTCGCAGTCGATCCGGACGTGGTGGCCGGCCATGTGGGCGGCCACAGCCGCCTCGTCGTGCGGCACCGCCATCCCGGCGGCACACACCTCGGTGCCCCCATAAGCCACCTTCACGCGGTCCATGGCGAAGGGCGTGCCCGCCGATCCGAGCTCGGAGACGATGCGGCCCCAGTAGGGGTCCTCCCCGAAGAGCGAGCACTGCACCAGCATCGAGTCCGCCACCTTGCGCGCCGCGACGTGGGCCGCCCGATCGTCGGCCGCGCCGCGCACCGTGACGTGCGCGATCTTCGTCGCGCCCTCGGCGTCGGCCACCATTTGCTCGGCCAGCGAAGTGCAGGCCTCCGCCAACGCCGCGGTCAGCGCGTCGGGGGTCGGGGCTTCGCCCTGGCCGCTGGCCAGCACGATCACGGTGTCGTTCGTCGAGGTGCAGCCGTCCACCGTGATGGAGTTGAACGAGGCGGCCACCGCGTCCTGCAACGCCTTGTGCAGCGTGGGCGCGTCAACGGCGGCGTCGGTCGTGCAAAGGGCCAACATTGTCGCCATGTCGGGCGCCAGCATGGCGGCGCCCTTCGCCATCCCTCCGACCGTGAACCCGGGGCCCGCCACCACGACCTCCTTCTGCACGGTGTCGGTGGTCATGATCGCCCGCGCCGCCGCCGCGCCGGCCTCGATACCGTCGCCGCGGGCGTCGACGATGGCGGCGAGGCGTGGCTCGACGGTGTCGATCGGGAACGGGATTCCGATCAGTCCGGTCTGGCAGATGAGGATCTGCTCGGATGTGGCGCCGATGCCGCCGGCGACCGCGGCACACACACGCTCGGCGGCTGCACGGCCGGGAGCGCCGGTCGCTGCGTTCGCGTTGCCCGACGTGAGCACCACGCCTGCGGCGCTGCCTTTAGTGGCGTCTAGGTGGATGCGGCTGACCTGGACCGGCGCGGCCGCGGCCAGGTTCGAGGTGAAGACCCCGGCGCACGGGACGGCCTGGCCGTCGGCGGTGGCGACGACGGCGACATCGAACGCGTCGTTCGCCTTGATGCCCCCGGATCCACCCGCGGCGACGAAGCCCTTGGGCGCGGTGACGCTCACGGGTAGACCCCCGCGACCGGCAGCCCGCTCGTCTCGGCGAGGCCGAGGGCGGCGTTCGCACACTGGATGGCCTGCCCCGAGGCGCCCTTGACGAGGTTGTCGAGCGCGCAGAGCACAACGACCCATCCGGTGCGCGGGTCAACGCGGGCGGTCACGAGGGCGACGTTCGAGCCCGACGTGGCCTTCGTCGACGGCGGCTCCTCCGTCACGACCACGAACGGTTCGGCGTCATACGCGTCGTGCAGTGCCTCCATCACGCTGGCCGTGGTGAGCTCTTCGGTGGGGCGCGCGTAACAGGTGGTGAGGATGCCGCGCACCATCGGCGCCAGGTGCGGAGTGAAGAGGACTTGCGCACCGAGGATCTGTTCCATCTCCGGCGTGTGGCGGTGGGTCAGCAGGCCGTAGGCGGTGAAGTCCTCGTCGACGGTCCCGAAGTGAAGGTTCTCCTTGGCGCCGCGACCGGCACCCGACACACCGGAGGCCGCGTCGACGATGATGCCGGCCGGCTCGACGAGGCCTCGCCGCAGTAGCGGTGCCAACGCGAGCCCCGCCGAGGTCGGATAGCAGCCGGCGGAGGCGACGAGCGTCGCCCCGCTGAGGTCGTCGCGAAAGAGCTCGGGCAGGCCGAACACCGCCTCGGCCAGCAGCTCGGGTGCGGCGTGCTCCGCGCCGTACCACTGGGGGTAGAGGGCGGCGTCCTTCAGTCGGAAGTCGGCGGCCAGGTCGACGATGCAGCCAACCTTCGAACGCAGTTCGGGCACGAACCTCTGGGACTCTCCGTGCGGCAGGGCGCAGAAGACAAGGTCGAGCCCGTCGAAGACGCCGGGGTCGGTGTCCTCGTAGACCAGGCCCGGATAGGCGGCCCGGAGGGACGGCGTGTGCCCGCCGACGGGCAGCCCGGCGTGGGAATGGGCGGTGGCCACCCCCACTTCGAACTGCGGATGGGTGCTGAGCAGGCGCAACAGCTCCGCTCCGGTGTAGCCCGACGCCCCGGCGATCCCGACTTTCATCGCATCAGTATACATATTTCTGCATATTCATGCGGAAGGGTCGGCAGGGGCGATCGGCCGGTGCCAATCAGTCGAGTGGGCCTGGACCCCGAAGCCGAGATCCTCGTTGACGGCGATCATGGGCGCGTTGTCCTCGGCGTTCCAGGTGTTGATCCGCCGGACCCCTGCGTGCTGCTCCTGCACGGCCAAGAAATTGGCCAGTTTCATGGCGAAGCCGAGTCCGTGCCCACGGTGCTCGCGCATGACGAGCGTGTCGTGCTGCCAGGCGGATTCGGGCGCGCCGAGAGGGATCGCGACCTCGGTGAAGCCGACGAGACGACCACTGGCATCGTGGCGCGCGGCCGTGGTCACCTTGGCCCGGTTCTGTGCAGCCAGCGACGCCTCGAGCGCCCGAACGCGGGCGGCATCCCACACCTGTTCGTCCAACTCCTGCTCTCCCATCGGTATGTCGGTGGACATGCGCCGGCCGAGCTCGCAGCGGTCATCGAGTGATTCGTCCGGCCAGCGATTGCCGAACGTCAACAGCGTGTAGCCCGCCGGCGTCGCCCTCGGGTCGCGCTGCAGTGCCTCGGCGCGCACGTTCTCGAGCGGCAGGTCCATGCAGCGGCGCACCATGCGCTGCGCAACCTTGAAGCCGAGGTGGCGTGCAAACGGCGCCGCACAGTCCACGTAGTCGGGGCGCAGGGGCGTCTCGTCCTCCATCGCCAACTCGGTGCGGCCGGCCGCGGCGGCGATCCGCTCGGACGCCTCGATTAGCGCCGTGCCGACGCCGCAGCGGCGGTACTCGGGAAGAACCCGCAGATCGACACGGGCGAGGTGAAAGTTCTCGTGCCGGGTGATCTCGAGGCCGGCGGCGCCTGCGACGACCTCGGCGCGATGGGCAACGAGCGGGCGGCGCTCGAATGCGCCGTCGCGGTCGAGTGCCATGGCGAGAAGCTCCTCGTACTGCCAGCCGGGCTGCCCGGGCCAGCGCTCCACGTCGATGGCGTTCCACACGGCGAACCATGCGTCAAAGGCGGGGGTGTCGTGGGGGTCGATGGCCTCGACTTCGATGTCGGCTCGCTGGACCGACATGTCACACGCTGGAAGGGGGGAGGTGTTTCTGCCAGAAGGCGCCCTCGCTGAACACTTCGAAGCCCATCATCTCGTTCACCGTGATCATCGGCTTGTTGACCGCCGCGTTGCCCGTCTGCAGGAGGCGCACGTCCGGCGCCCACTCGGCCAGCAGATCGAGGTTCGCCAGCTTCACGGCGAGACCGAGCCGATGGCCGCGGTGGTCGGGGTGGACGACCGTGATCTGCTGCCACGCCTGGCCGGGCGAGTCCTTCGAGACCGACAGCTCCGTGGTCGCGACCAACTTCCCGGAGGGTACGTGCTGCGCGACGGCGGCCAACACCGTCGCCTCGCGGGCGGCGTCAAGTTCGTCGTTCTCGTGCAGTCGCGCGGCGTCCCAGTGCTCGGCCTGACGCTCGCCGTCGCCGGCGGGCTCGTCGGTGGACATGACCCGGAGCAGCGCGCAGTGGTCATCGAGGAACTCCTCGGGCCAGGGAGCCACGAACGCCATGGTCCGGTACTCGTATGCACCGGGTGCGTTCGCCACGATGGCGGCCAGGTCATCCCGCCGGACCGGGTCGAACGGGAGCCGGAGCATTCGCATGTTGCCGGTGAGCGTCTGCTCGAATCCGTTCCGTCTGGCGAACGGGCCGGAGGCGTGCTCGGCGGCGAGCCCGAGGGGTACGTCCACGATGGTGTTCAGCGTGCGGCGGCCGTCGGCTGCGGCGCGCTCGCCCATCTTGTCGACGATGGCGGTGCCGACGCCGCGGCGCCGGTGCTGTGGGTGCACGGCGACGGTGATCTCGGTGGAATGCGGGTTCTCGAGCTTCGGGAACTCCATCAGGGCGACGCCGAGCACAGGTCCCCCGGGTTCGCCCGCGGCCAAGAGCTCCCAGCGCCGGCTCGCGCCCCTGAAGCCGGCGAAGGCGCGTAGGTCGACCACCGAATAGCCGCTCAGATCAGGCCACATCTCCTTGTCCGACGCCTCGAGCACGTTGGCGCACCCGGCCAACGCCTCCTCGTCGTACGGATCGATGAGCCTCACCTCCACCCGGTCACCTTGCCACGGTCACGGGCGGAAGTCGGTCTCCCCCTCGGGTCCGCCGGGGGGTCAGCGCAGGACGGCGCCGAACTCCTGCTCGACCGCGTGGATGCAGTGCGTGCGGAGCTCGCCGACCTCTTCGTCGGTGAGTGTGCGTACCGGCGAACAGAACCGAAGCCGGTAGGCCAGGCTGCGCGCACCCTCTGCGATCCCCGTACCCCGGTAGACGTCGAAGAGCCGCACCGACTCGAGCAGATCACCGGCGGACGCTCGCAAGGTGTCAGCCACCGCGTCGGTCGGATAGCGGTCCTCGACGACGAAGGCGAGGTCGATGTCCGACGAGGGGAAGCGGCTCACGGCGCTCGCAATCACCTGGCGGCGTGGCACACGGATCTCGTCGAAGAGGAGGCCGAGATCCACCTCGAGCCACCCGATGCGCCGGGCCTCGGAAGTGTTGCCGGACGTTCGAACGAGGCCGAAGGTGGTCGCGACGTCGGGGTCGATCTCACCGACCGAGCCGATGATCACGCTGGAGCCGTCGTTGCCGCCGTCGCCGTCCTTCGGCGGGACCACGAGGTGCGCCGAACGGGTCGGGTGCAGGCCCGCCAATGGCGGCAGCCCGTTGCCCGCAGGGACCAGGCGGACCCGGTCGACACGGAAGGCGTCGGCCAGCACTTGCCAGGACGCCACGGCCAGCCGGGCGTCGTCCTCGTCTTGGGCAAAGACGGCGCCGAGCATCTCGCGCTCGCCGGGCAGCTCCGCGGTTTCGCGACCGCCCGCACCTGCCCGCTCCACGACCCGAGGCGCGCCCTCGCCTGGATGCGAGAACACGACGCCGACCTCGTAGAGGCGGACGTCGGGCTGGCGCCGGCCGGCGTTGTAGGCCAGCGCGCCGAGCAGGCCGGGCATGAGGGTGCGCCGGAGGTACGGCTTCTCGGCATCGAGCGGATTGGCCACGCGCACAGCCGGGCCGGTGAGACCGACGTCGTCGTGCGCCGCGGCCGACACGAAGGTGTCGGTCCATCCCTCCGATGCGCCCAACCCGCAGAGCACGTCCTTGGCCCGGCGCCGTGAGCGCTGGAGCGCAGTGAGCCCGCCCGGCTGTGGCCAGGTCGGAACGTGGCGCGGCACATTCGAATAGCCGAAGGTCCGTGCGATCTCCTCGATGACGTCGTCCACACCGAACGGCTCGGGGCGGACGTCGGGCCGGTTGGTGGGCACCTCGACGACGAGGCTTTCCGGGCCGAAGCCAGAAGCGCCTGGGCCTCCGGCGAGGCCCGCGCCCACCTCTTCCATGACCCTGAACCCGATGGGCTCGATGAGGCGGGCGACGTCCTCCGCGCTCAGCTCGACGCCGATCTGGCGATGCACGCGGGCGAGCGGCACGGAGACGACGAAGGGTTCGGGCACGTTGCCGCGGACGTCGAGCATGCCGTCGGCGACCCGCAGGCCGGGACTGCTCTCCGACAGCAGCTCGCAGAAGCGTGCCACCGACGGCTCGATGCCCCAGGGGTCGCAGCCGCGTTCGAAGCGCGCGGACGCCTCCGTGCGCAGGCCGAGCCGGCGCGAGGTGCGTGCGATCGCCATGGGTGTGAAGTAGGCCGCCTCGAGCAGCACTTCGGTCGTGGAGGGGGAGATCTCGGAGGTCGTGCCACCCATGACGCCACCCACGCCGACCGGGGTGCCCTCGGCGTCGCAGATGAGGCAGTCCGCCCCCGTGTCACCCAGGCTCCGACCCGGCACTCCGACGGTTCGCTCTTCGCCGTCGAGAGTGACCAGCTTCTCCCCCGGCTCGGCGCGGCGGACCCTCAGCCCGCGGCCCGGGAGCAGCGCGATGTCGTAGGGGTGGGTCGGCTGGCCCAGCTCGAGCATCACGTAGTTCGACGCGTCGACGACGTTGTTGATCGGTCGCATGCCCGCCATCAGGAGGCGGCGGGCGATCCATTGCGGCGACGGACCGACCTTCACGTTGTCCAGCACCGTGACCGTGAGGCGCGGGCACAGCTCGAGGGACTCGACGACGGCGGTCGCGGCCGACTCGACGGGCCGCCCGCTCGCGGGGGGAGGGGGCGGTTCCGGTTCCATGAAGGGAAGGCCGAGACGCGCGGCCAGGTCGCGTGCGATGCCGGCCATCGACCAGGCATCGGGACGGTTTCCCTCGACGGTGATGTCGAAGACCACATCGGGTTCGAGTCCGAGGGCCTGGGTCAGCGGCGTGCCGGGGTCGCCCGGCACCTCGTCACCGAGGACGAGGAGGCCGGCACTGTCGTCGGAGAGGCGCAGCTCCTTGCCCGAACAGAGCATCCCGTTGGACCAGACGCCGCGCATCTTGCGGCGCTCGATCTCGAACCCACCGGGCAGGATCGCGCCTACCGGGGCGAGCGGGACGCGGTCGCCCACGTCGAAATTCCACGCACCGCAGATGACCTCGACCGGCTCGGCACCGGCGTCGACGGTGATGAGACGGATCTTGTCCGCGCCCTTGATCTCATCGATCTTCAACACCTTCGCGATGACCACGTCGCCCAGACCCTCGCCGATGTGCTCGATCGCCTCGACGACGAGGCCCAGGTCGTCGAGCGCGGCGCGCAGCGCCACGATGTCGTCGGGGAAGGGGGCGAAATCACGGAGCCAGCTGAGCGGGGCGCGCACGGTGGTCGGGAGGGTGTCTTTCCGTTCGTCGGTGTGGTCAGGTCAGAACTGCGAGAGGAACCGGATGTCGTTCTCCACGAAGGAGCGCATGTCGGGTACCTCGTGGCGCATCTGCGCCAGCCGGTCGATGCCGAACCCGAAGGCGAAGCCCGACCATTCAGCGGGATCGATCCCGACGGCGATGAACACGGCCGGGTCGACCATGCCGCAGCCACCGAGCTCGATCCAGCCGGTGTGCGAGCAGGTGCGGCAGCCCTCACCCAGGCAGATGGTGCAGGTGATCTCGTATTCGGCGGACGGCTCGGTGAAGGGGAAGTAGGCCGGCCGCAGACGTGACTGCATGCCAGGACCGAAGTAGGCCTCCGTGAAGATCTGGATGGTGCCGGCGAGGTCGCCGAAGGTGATGTCGCGGTCCACGACGAGGCCCTCGATCTGGTTGAAGACCGGGAGATGGGTGGCGTCGGGCGTGTCGAGGCGGAAGCACTTGCCCGGCATCACCGCGTGGATCGGCAACGTCCCGTCGCGCACGGCCGCCTCCATGAGGTGGATCTGCACCGGAGAGGTGTGCGTGCGCAACAGCACCGTCTCGGGCTCGCCCACCTCGAGGTACATGGTGTCGTACATGTCGCGCGACGGGTGCGACGGCGGGATGTTCAACGCCTCGAAGTTGTACCAGTCCGACTCGGCTTCGGGGCCCTCGGCCACCGTGAAGCCCATGCCGACGAAGACGTCCTCGAGCTCATCCCTCGCCTGGGTCACGAGGTGCAGGTGGCCCCGGGACGGCGGGGCCAGCACCGTGCTGGGGATGACCTCGGTGAGGTCGAGGCGGTCGGCCTGGAGTGCCTCGGCGCGCTCGGCTTCTGCCAGCTCGGCGCGGCGGACGGAGACCCGGCCCTCGAGGCGCTCCCGCACCTCGTTGATGCGGCGACCGGCATCTTTGCGCTCGTCGGGGCTCAGCGAGCCGAGCTTCCGGTGGGCGCGGGTGAGCGAGGACCGCTTGCCGAGCAGCTCCGTCTCCACCTCGGCCAGCGCGTCGGTCGACGCCGCGGCCGCGATCGCGCGTTCGCCCTCGCTGGCGATGGCTTCGATATCGAGATCCACGTTGTCGGTCACCATGTCGTTTCGTCCCCGCTCGCCGAAATGCTACGTGCCCCGGGACCTCCTCCTCGGCGTTGCCGGAACGCCTCGAAGGCGACGACGGCGCTGGCCACGCCCACGTTGAGCGACTCGGCCCGGCCGGCCATGGGAATGGCGACAGTCCCATCGAGCCGGGCGGTCAAAGCAGGGTCGAGGCCCGACGACTCGTTACCGAAGAACACGGCCGTGGGGACCGACCAGTCGAGGCCGGCGTAATCCTCGCCGTCACGGACCACGGTGGCCAGCGTGCGGAAGCCGGCGGTCGCGAATCCGGCCGCCAGGCCGACCGGGTCCGGTCGCACCGTGAAGGGCACGTGGAAGAGCGAGCCGGCCGAAGCCCGCACCGTCTTGGGGTTGTAGGGATCGACCGACTCGGCGGCGAACACGACCGCGGTGGCCCCCGCGGCGTCGGCAGCCCGCAGGACCGTGCCGGCATTCCCGGGGTCGCGCACGTCGACGAGCACCACGACCAGCGCACCGGGAGCGGGTGACCAGGGGGCGACGGCGGTGTTCGTGGCGCCGGCGTCGGCGTCGGACGTGGGTTCTCGGAAGGCAGCCGCATCGGCGAGCATCGGCAGTACGGCGAGCACGGGCTGGGGCGTCACCGTGTCGGCGACCCGCTCGAGCACGCCGGGCGCCAGTGGGAACACCCGAGCTCCGGCCGCGAGGGCCCGGCGGCAGACCTCCTGGGTCGCGGGGTCGTCACCGCCGTCCGGTGACACATAGACCGATTCGACCGGTGCGCCGACATCGAGGGCGGTGCGGATCAGCTCGGCGCCCTCGACCACGAAGGCGCGTTCGCTCCAACGCGCCGCACGCTTCTGCAGCAGCCCCCGCAGGCGGCGGACCCGCCGGTGCGTGAAGGCCAGCCGTTGGGTCAGGAAGCGACCTCTGTCACGGGCGCGTTCGCCAACGCATCTTGTGCGGTCTTGACGAGCGCGGCGAAGGCGTCCGGCTCGCTGACGGCGAGCTCGGCCAACACCTTGCGATCGACCTCGACGCCCGCGACGTGGAGGCCGTTGATGAGGCGGCTGTAGCTGATGCCGTTCAGGCGAGCTCCGGCGTTGATGCGCTGGATCCACAGCTTGCGGAAGTCGCCCTTGCGCGCGCGCCGGTCGCGGTACGCGTACTGCATCGAGTGCATGAGCTGCTCATTGGCGGCCCGGTAGGAACGGCTCTTGTTCCCGTAGTACCCCTTCGCCTGCTCGAGTATGGCGCGGTGGTGCTTGCGGCCGTGGACGGCCCGCTTCACTCTGGCCATGGGGGTGCTCCTCTCTTGGAGATTTCTTCGTGGGTTCGGATCGGCGGTCTTTGTGGGGCGGCCGCAGACCGGGTGGTCGGTTAAGTGGTCGGGTGCCGGTTTCCGCTCAGAGGCCGAGCATCCGGCGGGTCGCCTTCTGGTCCGCCTTGGCGATCTCCGTCTCGCGGCCGAGGCGGCGCGTGCGCACGCTCGACTTGTTCTCGAGCAGGTGCGAGCGAAAGGCCTTGCGGCGGCGCAGGCGGCCGGTGCCCGTCACCTTGATCCGCTTGGCCGCACCGCGGTCCGTCTTCATCTTCGGCATTGCGTCATCCTTCTTCGGCTGACGTCGCCACGTCGCTGGCTGCACCCGCATCCCCGTCCGGAGCGTTCCCGTTCGCCTCGGCGGCTGCGGAACTGACCGGGGCCGAACCGGCGGCCTTCTCGGCTCGCTGCTGGTTCGAAGCCCTCGACTGCGCGGCCTGGCGGGCCCGCTTGTCCGGGGCGAGCACCATGATCATGTTGCGGTTGTCGAGCTTTGGCTCGGCTTCGACCTTGGCGATGCCCTCCATCTGCTCGGCAATGCGATCCAAGATCCGCTTGCCGTGCTCGGGGTGGTACACCTCGCGGCCCCGGAACATGATCGTGATCTTGACCTTGTAGCCCTCGGTGAGGAACTTGCCGACCTGACGGGTCTTGGTGTCGAAGTCACCCGGGCCGATCTTGGGCCGGTACTTCATCTCCTTGATCCCGACGTGGACCGCTTTGCGCCTGCTCTCCTTGGCCCGTTGGGCCTCGTCGAACTTGAACTTGCCGAAGTCCATGATCCGGCAGACGGGAGGATTGGCCATGGGGGCCACCTCGACGAGATCGAGGTCGAGTTCCTTTGCTATCGCCAGGGCCTCGGGCAACGGCTTGATGCCGAGTTGCACACCATCGGGGTCCACGAGCCGGACTTCACGGGCACGGATTCGGTCGTTGATCCGGTGCTCAGTTGTGGTTTCAGCGACGATGCGGCATCACACCTCTCACTCGGGCCCGCGGTCCTTCCGCGGGCCAATTGGTGGAGCGAGGCCGCACGACGGGCGTTGCCCGTGTCGGAGACGTTCGACCTGGCGCACGGGTGCTCACCAAGACGGTGAGGAGGTGGCCAGGTGGAGGCCCCTCAGGTGGAGGCCCCGCTTCCATGTAGTCAAGGGCACATACAGTACCAGCATGAGCAGCCTGTGGACACCGTCCGGTGAACATTTCCCCAAGAAGGAGGGGGCGGAAGCCCCCGAAGACCCGGTTCCTCAGCCTGGCGCCAGCGACGTCACGGAACCGTCACCAGAGGAGGCGCAGGCGGCCGTCGACGCCATGCGGGCCCAGCTGGCGGAGACCCCGGCCGAGGTTGTCGTCGCCAACCACTGCTACGGCCTCTTCGAGCTGGCCGCGATCTACCTCTCGCAGACCCCTCCGATGATGTTCCAGGCCCGCTTGGCGATCGATGCGCTCGGCTTCCTCGTCGAAGGCCTGAAGGGCCGGCTGGGCGAGGCCGAACCCGCACTGCTCGAGTCACTGTCGCAACTGCGCCTGGTCTACGTGCGCCTCGAGGGTGCCGAGGAGACGGTCGCGGAGAGCTCGGCGAGCGCCGGAGACGGCGGACCGGCGTAGCTCCTCAGGCCGCCCGGGCGTGCTCGGCGGCCGCGGCAGCGAGGCCTTGGACACACTGCTCGATGAACGCCCCGAGCTGGCGCCGGTAGAGCCCGCCGGTGCCCGGGACCTTGGCGGTGAACGTCGAGCGCCAGTTGATCGTGGTCCCGCCGTCGGCGTTCGGCGCGAGGTTGACCACGGCCTTGTAGTCCCGGAGCGCGAGCCCCGCCTCCAGGACGTAGGCGAAGGAGACGCCCGGCTGCCGCTCGACTACACGCTCGCGGCTCCTGTGCCGGCCCGTGGTGAAGATGCGGACCGCCCCAAGCCCCTCGGGGGTGCCGTCACCCGGGGCGAGGAGCTCGAACGAGCCGAGTGGAGACCACGTGGGCCAGGTCGACCCGTCGGCCAGGAGGTCGTAGACGGCGTCCGGACCGCCCGTCGTCGTGACGGTCTTGTCGATCACCTGGAGTGCCATGGCCATCTCCCTTCGCCGGGACCCGGATCGAATGTACCATTTGGTACATGCAAGGTACCAAATCGTCCGGGGTTGGGAACGAGGAGCCGGCAGAAGGCGGCGTCATCGAGCGGTCGCCCAAGCAGCGTCTGCTCGACGCCGTGATCGATCACTTCGCGACGGACGGCCTGGCCGACCAGAGCCTGCGGCGCATCGCCGAGGCCATCGGGTCGAGCCACCGGATGCTGCTGTACCACTTCGGTTCGAAGGACGGCCTGCTCCTGGAGGTGGTGCGCGAGGTCGAGGCACGCACCCAGGCGCGGCTTGCGCAAATGGCTGAGGTCACCGACCTGCGGAGCGACGGCGTCATCCGACAGATGTGGTCCTACGTCACCGATCCGGAGCTGGCCGGTTTCGAGCGTCTCTTCTTTGCTCTCTACGGTCGGGCGCTGCAGGGCGACCCGGCGACGCTGCCGTTGCTTCGGGGCGACATCGAGCACTGGCTCGACGCAAACGTCGCGCTCGCCGCGGACGTGGGTGTGCCGGCCGAACTGGTGCGCACGCACAGCCGGCTCGGGCTGGCGGTGGTACGCGGCCTCCTCCTCGACCTGTTGGCGACGGGAGACCGCGCCGGGGTCGACGCCGCTCTGGAGGCGTTCGCCGGGAGCTACGAGGGGCGCTGGTGGGGTGCGAACGCCGGCGCGGTCGGCCCCTGAGTGCCGGCCTTCGCCGCGTGCAGGCCGGGCGCTGCGACGACCTAGCCCGTGTCGTCGTCCGACGTGCCGACGAACGCGACGACGGTGCGCGCTTCGTGCCGGCCGCCGTGACCCGGCGCCAGCGAGTAACTCACGCGGGTACCCACGTCGATGCAACGGGACCCGTCCGCAATCGCCGTCGCGTGAAACGCATGGACCGCGCCGAAATCGTCGGTGACGGTGCCGAGCCCCCGGGTGGCGTCGAACGAGGTGACGCGCCCGAGACGGAGTCCGGTGGTACCGGCAGGGGCGGCCACGTCTCAGTGGACGATCTTGGACAGCGGCAGCTCGAGGATGTCCGTGGCGCCCTGATCGCGCAGCGCCGGGATGAGCACGTTGATGTCGGACTTCGGCACCACGGTCTCGAGCGCGAAGGCGCCGCCGCCGGACAGTTCCGAGACCGTCGGGGCGCGCATGGAGGGGAGGACGGCGAGGACCGCATCGAGGTTCTCGGCCGAGACGTTGAGCTTCACGAGCACCTTGCCCCGGGCCTCGAGCGTGCCCTGGAGAAGCGTGAGCAACTGTTCCATGGCGTGGCGCTTGTCGGGGTCGTCGGCCGCCTTGGGGTTGGCGATGAGCTCGGTGTGCGACACCAGCAGCGTCTCGATGACCTTGAGGCCGGCAGCGCGTAGTGCGCTGCCCGTCTCGGTCATGTCGACGACGGCGTCGGCAATGTCGGGCACCTTCGCTTCGGTGGCGCCGTAGGAGAGCGCGATCTCCGCAACTATGCCGTGGGCGTCCAGGGCACGGCGGGTGAGCTCGGGGTACTCGGTGCTCACGCGGAGGCGGCCCGGACGGTCGGCCACGGATTTTGCAAGCTCGGCGAGCGTGCTGGCGGGCGAGTCGGCGCCGACGGCGAGCACGATGCGGGCCGGGTTGCCGGTGGCCTTCGAATATGCGAGCTTCCCGAGCGAGACGACCTCGCTCCCCCGCTCCTCGATGCAGTCGCGGCCGGTGATGCCGAGGTCGAACAGACCGTCGGCTACGTAGACCGGGATCTCCTGGGGGCGCAGGATCCGCACCTCGTCGATGCGCGGGTCGTCGATGCTGGCGCGATAGGCCACGTCCGAGGCGCGGTTGACGGCCAGGTCGGCGTCCTCGAACAACTGCATGGTGGCGCGTTCAAGCGAGCCCTTGGGCAGGACGAGGCGGAGCATGGGGGTAGATCTTCGCAGACCGGCGCAGGTGCTTGGGGCAAGCTGGGACCGTGCCTCCTCCGTACGACGTCTACAACTTCTTGAACCTGCTCGGGATCGACATCGACTCGCCCGAGTCCGACAACGGCCCGATCGCCCGGCTGACCGTGACCCACAACCTCATCGCAGGCACCGGCTACCTGTGGGCGCCGGTGGTCATCACGCTGGCCGACGCACTCTGCGCGTTCGGGGTCAACCACCACTGGCCCGAGGGGGCCAAGAGCTTCACGACCGTCGACTGCTCGGCCAACTTCATCTCGAGCGCGCGGGAGGGTGACCTCGTCATGGCCACCGCGTCGCCGCTCCACACCGGCCGCACCACGCAGGTGTGGGACGCCCGGGTGACGAACGAGACCTCGGAGCGGTTGATGGCGTCGTACCGTTGCACCCAGCTGATCCTGTACTGAAGGTCGACTAGGCGCTCGGCTCGGCGGACAGGTCTTCCTCCAGGAGGGTCAGGTTGCCGGTGGCGGCCGCCGCGACTCCTGGGTCCTGGTACTCGGAGCGCCGACCTTGTCGGAGCCGAAGCCGCCACTCGTCCCGGTCGAAGCGCGCCGGGGATGTGCGCTGCACGAACTGGTGGACAACCTGCACGAAGTGCTCGGGGTCCGTGTGGTGGGGAAAGTGTCCCGCCTCGTCGAAGATCTCCAACTCGCTCCCGGGCAGCGCGGCATGGGCGAGGCGGCCGTGCCCGAGTGGGATGATCGCATCGCGGCGGCCCCACACGACAAGGGTGGGCACCCCCTCGGCCAGGTAGGCCCGGTCCAGCATGGTGATCACCTGGCCGCGCCAGTCGATGCCAGAGCGCAGGGTCCGCAAGATCGCCCGGCGCGCTTCCGTGTTCGGCAGCGCGTCGAAGACGGCCAGGATCTCCTCGGCGTCACGCCCCAGTGCGGTGTCGAACAGACGGAGGAGGCCGGCGCTCAGGCGGCTGGCAAAGCGCACGGGTGGCAGGCCGAGGAGCGGCATCAACGTCTCGGCACCGGGCACGGCCGCGAGGCGGAGCAAGGGGCTCACGGTGCGCCCGATTCCCCCGCTCCCTACCAGCACCAGACGCTCGCAACGTTCGGGAAACTGATAGGCGAACTGCGCCGCCACCCCGCCACCGAGGGAGTGGCCGACGACGGTCACCCGCTCCACCTCCAGCATCGTCAGCAGGTCGCGCATACCGTTGGCGAACCCCGCGATCGTGTAGTCGGCACGTGGCTTCTCCGAGCGCCCGTGTCCGAGGAGGTCAGGGGCGATCACCGTGTAATGCGCCGCCAGCTGATCGACGACCGGCCTCCACGTGTCCGAGCTGTCGCCGATGCCGTGGATCAACAGCAGAGCCGGCCCGCTGCCAGCCTGGATGTAGGCGCGGCGGTACCCGTGCACCGTGACGTAGCGCACGCTGAATGCACCCTCTCGCCGGACCCCGGCGCGGAATCGGATCTGCGCGGGATCGACCGCCCTCCGCTCGATCGGCTCAGCCGGCCCCGCTCGCTCCATTTGGACCTCCCGATCGTCGGCTGGTCGCCCGATCGTCCGCGTTGGCAGTGAGGTCACGCTAGAGAGCGCGTGTATCGGCCTGGTATCGACCACGTAAACGGTGGATGAACGCAGCGCGATGCGAGCGCTACGAGAAGGGTCCGCTGCGGAGCAGGCGCACCATCTCGATGGCGGTGAGGGCGGCCTCGCGACCCTTGTTCGTCTCGTCGGGCGCCGAGCGCTCGAGCGCCTGGTCGAGCGTGTCGGTCGTGAGGACACCGAAGACCACGGGGACACCGGTGTCGAGCTGCACGCGCTGGATCCCCGACGCACACTCCCCTGCGACGAAGTCGTAGTGGCCCGTCTCCCCGCGGATGACAGCGCCCAAGCACAGGACCGCGTCGACCTTCCCGGCGAGTGCGAAGCCGCGGGCCACCAGCGGCAGCTCGAACGCCCCCGGCGCCCACGCGACCGTGATGTCGCGGCGATCGGTGCCCGCCTCGAAGAACGCGTCGAGCGAGCCGTTGAGGAGACGCAGCGTGATGCCGCCGTTGAACAAGGCGCACGCGGTGCCCACCCGCAACCCGATCCCGTTGTGCTCGCCGCGTAGCGACGTGCCCACCCGTGCCGCGACGTCGTCGAAGGCTCCCTCGGGCAGGGCGATGATGTCAGAGCCGGCCATCAGGTGGTGCGGCGTGAGGTGGTGAGGGTCACGCCCTCACTGTGTCACAGGACGTCGTCGAGGCCGTGCAGAAGGTGGCCCATGCGCTCCCGTTTCGTGCGCAGATACGCGATGTTCTCCGGGTTGGCGGACGTCTGCAGAGGGACCCGCTCGGTGATGTCGAGACCGAAGCCCTCGAGGCCCCCGTACTTGACCGGATTGTTGGTCATGAGGCGCATGGTGGTGACCCCGAGGTCCACAAGCATCTGGGCGCCGATGCCGTACTCGCGGCTGTCGACGGGGAGGCCCTGCTGCAGGTTGGCGTCGACGGTGTCGTGCCCCTCCTCCTGAAGTTGATAAGCCCGGATCTTGTGGCCGAGACCGATGCCGCGGCCCTCGTGACCGCGCAGATAAATGAGAACGCCGCGACCTTCACCCTCAATCATGTCCATCGCGGCGTGCAGCTGCGGGCCGCAGTCGCAGCGCAACGAACCGAACACGTCGCCGGTGAGGCACTCCGAGTGGACGCGGACGAGAACGTCCTCGGTGCCGGCGACGTCTCCCATGACGAGGGCCAGGTGTTGCTCGTTGTCGAGCACCGACTCGTAGACGAGGGCGCGGAACTCGCGTCCCTTGGCCGGGATGCGGGCCTCAGAGACGAGCCGCACCAGCTTCTCGTTCTGGCGGCGGTACCTGATGAGGTCCGCGATGGAAATGAGCGGCACGTCGTACTTCTTGGCGAAGCGCTCGAGGTCGGGCAGGCGGGCCATCTCCGACTTGTCCTCGCTCACGATCTCGCACAGCACACCGGCGGGTGAGAGGCCGGCCGCGCGGCTCAGGTCGACGGTGGCCTCCGTGTGGCCCGCCCTCTTGAGCACACCGCCGGGGCGGTAGCGCAACGGGAAGATGTGTCCGGGCCGGTTGAGGTCGTTGGGCCGGGTGGCGGGGTCGATGAGGGCGGCGATGGTGGCTGACCGGTCGGCCGCGGAGATTCCCGTCGTGGTGCCGTGGCGGTAGTCGACGCTCACCGTGAATGCCGTGCGCTGGGCCTCGGTGTTGGCCGTGACCATGAGGGGCAGGTCGAGCTGGTCGGCCCGCTCGGGCAACAGCGGTGCGCAGATGACGCCGGACGTGTGGGCCAGGAAGAAGGCGATCTTCTCCGGCGTGGCGGCCTCGGCCGCCATGACCAGGTCACCCTCGTTCTCGCGGTCCTCGTCGTCGACCACGACGACCATGCCGAGCTTGCCGATCGCCTCGATGGCGTCTTCGACGGTCGAGAATCCCATCAGGCCGCGACCTCCACCCTCAAGTCGTCTCCAAGCTGCTCGACCGAGACCAATCTGCCTCTCCACACGTCTGCAATTGTGCCAGCCCCGGGCCCCGCAAAAATCGGGCGGCCGTCGTCGCCGCCGAAAAGGGCAGGCGCCAGGTACAGGATGTAGCGGTCCACCAGCCCGGCGGCGTGAAACTCGTGAGCCACCGTGGGCCCGCCTTCGACCAGGAGCTGGAGGACGCCGCGCCGGCCGAGCTCGTCCAGGACCCCGCCCAAGTCGCCCTCGAGCTCGAGGGCCGGCTGGACCTTGGCACCCTCGGGCGCCCTGCCGAGCACGACGCGCAGCGGCTGATCCTCGTCGGCCGTCCGTTCGTCGAGTCGAACCGTCAGCTCCGGGTCGTCGGCACGAACGGTGCCCGCACCGACGAGCACGGCGTCGGAGTTCCCCCGGAGGCGGTGCACGTCGCGGCGAGCGGCCGCGCCGGTGATCCAGCGGCTGGAGCCATCGGGGGCGGCCGTGCGGCCGTCGAGGCTGGCCGCCATCTTGAGGACGACCCACGGGTGGCCCGTGCGGCGATGCTTGATGTACGGAGCCAGCTGCTCGGCCACCTCGTCGGCGGCCACGCCCTCGGTCACCTCGATCCCCGCCTCGCGCAGTGCGGCAACACCGCGGCCCGCGACCCGGCTGTCGGGGTCCTGGATGCCGATCACGACCCGGGACACCCCGGCCGAGATGATGGCGTCGGTGCACGGCGGCGTCCTTCCGAGGTGGACGCACGGCTCGAGGGTCGCGTACAGGGTGGCGCCCCGAGCCGACTCCCCGGCCAGGGCGAGGGCCCTCACCTCGGCGTGCGGGCCGCCGGGGGGCGCAGTGGCACCCTCGAAGAAGGTCGCGACGTCGCTGGCGTGGGCGGCGGGGAAGATCACACAGCCCACCCAGGGGTTGGGTGCGGTGCTCCCCCGGACCGTGGCCGCGAGTGCCATCGCACGGCGCATGTGCTGCACATCGTCCATGGTCACGTCCTCATGTGGGTCGGAGCCCCGCCCGCCCTGTCGGTGGAGCAATTATAGAACATGTTCTAGTTTTTGTCGACATCCCCTGCTCGGAGCCTATG
>DATMMN010000077.1:0-32903 GCA_035569675.1 Acidimicrobiales bacterium
GTCGGCACGGTGGAGAGCCGCCAGTGATGGGTGAGGCCGGTCGGCGCGCTCGGGTCGCGCTCGGTGCCGATGCCCACGCCGACGCTCTCGTCGACCACGGGCACCGAGTCGGTGTCGTCCCGCGAGTAGAGACCGATCACGGTCTCGGTGTTGCCGACGTCGATGACCAGGAGCACCTTCAGCTCTTCCCTTCGTTGTCGCCGCCACCGCCTGCGCTCGTCCAGACGAGGTCGAGCCCGAGGTCGAGCACCGGTGCCGAGTGGGTGAGCGCCCCGACCGAGATGCGATCCGGCCCGGCCGCCGCGTAGGAAGCGATCGTGTCCAGGGTCACCCCGCCGGACACCTCGGTGAGGATGGGCCCCGGTGCGCCGAGGTGGGCTGCCCGCACGGCCTCAGCCACGGTGGCGGGTTCCATGTTGTCGAGCAGCACGGCGTCGGCGCCGGCCCGGGCGGCTTCGGTCACCTGGTCGAGCGAGTCGCATTCGATCTCGACCATGCGTCCCGGCCACAGGGTTCGGGCACGGGTGAGGGCGTCGGTGATGGTGGTGCCGGCGAGGTGGTTGTCCTTGACGAGCACGGCGTCGGAGAGCCCGAGCCGGTGGTTGGTGCCGCCCCCGGCGCGCACGGCCGCCTTTTCGAGGAGGCGGAGGCCCGGGAGGGTCTTGCGCGTATCGAGGACCTGGACCGCCGGGTTGGCGTCGTGGGCCGTCTTGACGAAGCGAGCCGTGAGGGTGGCGACGCCGGAGAGGTGGCCGAGGAAGTTCAGCGCCGTGCGCTCGGCGGTCAGGATCGGGCGCAGCGGGCCGGTGACGTCGAGGATCGTGTCACCCGGCTTGAGCTCGTCGCCGTCGGCCGCATGCCATGTGAGCTCGAGCTCGGGACCGACGCGGCGGAACGCCTCGTCCGCGCAGTCCCGGCCGGCCAGGATGCCTCCGGTGCGGGCACGGAGCGCGTAACGCGCCGTCGCGGTCTCGGGCACCAGGGCGGCCGTGATGTCGCCTTCGGGACCGAGGTCCTCGGACAACGCCCGGGACACGGCTTCTACGACGGCCCGTTGGTAGATGTCGTCGTCGATGCCCTCGGTGCTCACTCGGACTCGGACCTTCCGCTCGTGTCGCTCGGTGCGGTGGCGGTGGCGCCGAAGGAGAGGCGGAGACGCCACCGCGGATCTGTGTCGGGGTACTCGCTTCGGGCGTGCGCGCCGCGGCTCTCGGTGCGGGTCGCCGCAGCGACCAACAGAGCGTCCGCGACCTGAAGCAGGTTGGCCACCTCGCCGGCGCGGACCGAGCCGCCGGGGTCGCCGAGGGCGGCGGCGACCTCGTCTACGACGAGGCGGGCCCCGGCTAGGGACTCGGCAGAGCGCACGACGCCCGCGCCGCGGGTCATCGCCCGCTGCAGGACATCGCGGAGTTTGGTGACGTCGGGGAGCGACGAGGTGGTCGCCGGTGCTGCGTCGGCGGTGCGGCTGCGGCGGGCGACGACGCCGCGGTCGGGCAACGGAGTGCACCCGATCCCGTCGAGGGGTGGTTCGCCCAGCACGGCGCGGAGCGCGCCGTTCGCCTCGGGGCCCTCTGCCCCAGCCGGGATGCGCTCGGCCAGGCGAGCGCCGAACACCATGCCCTCGAGCAACGAGTTGGACGCCAACCGGTTGGCGCCGTGGACCCCGGTGCACGCGACTTCGCCGACGGCCCAGAGGCCGGGGAGCGCGCTGGCGCCCCAGAGGTCGGTGACAACGCCGCCCGAGAGGTGATGGGCCGCGGGCGCGATGGGCAGCCAGTCCCTCTCGGGGTCGAGGCCGATAGACGCGAGGGAGGCGGCGATGGTGGGGAAACGCTGGCCGAAACGTTCGAGGCCGGTGGCATCGAGCCAGAGGTGGTCGACGCCCTGCTCGGTCATGCGCGCCGCCATCGCCCGGGAAACGACGTCCCTCGGGGCGAGCTCGTCGACGAAGCGTTCGCCGTCACGGTCGCGGAGGAGCGCCCCGTGCCCGCGGAGTGCCTCGGAGAGGAGCGGGCGCGGCATGGCGGGGTGGTGGAGCGCGGTCGGGTGGAACTGGACGAACTCGACGTCGGCCGTCGGGACGCCGGCGCGCAGCGCCATCGCGACGCCGTCGCCCGTCGACTCGGCCGGGTTGGTCGTGACCGAATAGAGCTGGCCGGCGCCACCGGTGGCGAGGACGACGTGGTCGGCGCGGATGGCGACGGGGGCGGGCGCGGCGCCGTGTTCGTGGGGCGGCAACGCGGTGACGCCCACGCAGCGGCCGCCCTCGACGATGAGGTCCAGCGCGAACCATCCCTCGAGGACGGCGCTGGCCGAGCGATAGGTGGCGTCGACAAGGGCACGCTCCACCTCGGCGCCGGTGGCCGCACCGCCGGCGTGGACGACGCGGGCGCGCGAGTGGCCGCCCTCACGGGCGAGAGCGAGCGAGCCGGTTGTCTCGCGGTCGAACTCGGCGCCGAGGGCGATGAGCTCCTGGACGCGGGCCGGGCCCTCGTCGACCAGGATGCGCACGGCCTGTTCGTCGCAGAGGCCGGCGCCGGCGCGGAGCGTGTCGGCGAGATGGAGGTCCGTCGAGTCCTCGTCCCCTCCCAGTACTGCTGCCACGCCGCCCTGGGCCCAGCGGGTCGCGGACTGGCTGAGCGTGCCCTTGGTCAGGACGCCCAAGGAGAGGGCCGCATCGGGTCCGGCGAGGCGGACCGCGACGGACAGCCCTGCGACACCGCTGCCGAGAACCAGGACGTCGAAGGGACCGGGGCGCTCCCCGGCAATCACGCCGGTTCGGACAGGGGCACCGAGAGCTCGGCGTCCAGGCGGGCCGACACCTCGTCGATGACGCGGTTGCGCCCGTCGACGTGCACGACTCGGGGGACGTAGGACTCGAGCTCGGCGCGCTCGTAGTCGGCGTAGGTGATGACGATCACCTTGTCGCCGGGCGAGACGAGGCGAGCGGCGGCGCCGTTGAGGCAGACCTGGCCGCGCTCGCCCTCGATGGCGTACGTCTCGAAGCGGGCGCCGTTGTCGATGTCGAGGACAGCGACCTGCTCGTAGGGGAGGATGTCGGCCAGCGCCATGAGCTCGGTGTCGAGCGAGATGGAGCCGACGTAGTTGAGGTTGGCACCGGTGACGGTGGCGCGGTGGATCTTGGACTTCATCATGCGGCGGCGCATCTGGCTCACCCGATCCTTTCGAGAGAGGGGACGTGGGACGTTGCGGACTGTTGTTCGTTGTCGTGGTCGTCGATGGTGGCGGCGCTGTTGTCGATGAGGCGGACGGGACCGACGGTGGCGGCGATCAGGAGTCGGACGGCGGCGGGGTCGACGATCGTGGTGACTTCGTCGAGGGTGGCGGCGTCGACAGCGACGGCGTAGTCGAGGTCGACAAGGGGCTCGTGGTCGAGGACGGCGCGCATCGCAGTGTGCACGGCGGCGCCGTCACGCTCGCCGGTGGCGATGGCGGCGCGGCCGGCGGCGAGGGCCCAAGAAAGGGCTTGAGCGGCGACGCGCTCGGTTTCAGAGAGGCGGACGTTGCGGCTCGAGAGGGCGAGCCCGTCGGGTTCCCTGACGGTCGGGCAGCCGACGATATCGACCGGGATACAGAGGTCGGAGGCCATGCGGCGCACAACGGCGAGCTGCTGGAAGTCCTTCAGGCCGAAGTACGCCCGGCAGGGTCCTGCTACGGCGAACAGCTTGGCGACAACGGTGGCGACGCCGTCGAAGTGGCCCGGGCGTGAGGCGCCCTCCCACTTGTCGCTGACGCCTCCGACGGTGACCGCGGTGGCGGGAGGGTCGGGCCAGGACGGGTACATCTCGGGGATGGTGGGTACGAAGACGACGTGCGCGCCGGCTTTGGCGCACTCGGCGAGGTCGCGCTCGAGGGTGCGTGGGTACTTGGCGATGTCCTCGGGGTCGCCGAACTGCAGGGGGTTGACGAAGATGCTGACGGCCACGACGTCGCACTCTTCGTGGGCCCGGGCGATGAGCGAGATGTGCCCGTCGTGCAGCGCGCCCATGGTCGGGACGAGGCCGACGGTGCGGCCGGTGGCGCGGGCGCCGACGAGCAAGGCCCGACAGCCGGCGGCGGTCTCGATGACGTCCATGACGATGTCCCCTAGACCCTCGCCGGGACGGAGTCGGACGGCCGAGGCGCGGGCTCGGAGTCGGTGGCGCTGGTTGCGGCGAGCCGGGTGGCGAGGGCGGCACCCGCCTGGTAGCCGGCGCGCTCGGACTCGGGCAGCGCATCGAGGTGGCGGCTGAGCGTGGCCCAGTCGCCCCGGCGCGCGGGACCGGTCAGCGCGGCGGGCGCGCCGAGTGCGGCGACGTCGTCGACGGCGGCGCGGGTCAGGGGCAGGAAGGACTCGAGGTCGAGGCCGACCTCTGCCGCGACGCGCTCGACTTGGCCGAGGAGCGCGACCACGTGGTTCGCCGCTATGCAGGCGGCGGCGTGGTAGGCGGCACGGTCGTCGTCGGCGACCTCGACGATGCGGCCGCCGAGGGTGGCGACGATCTCGCGGGAGACGGGGGCACCGGCCACGGCGAAGGTGACGCCCGAGCACAGACGGGCCGCGCCAACCTCACCGTTGGGCAGCGGCACGAGCGGGTGGACGGCGGCCCGGCGCGGGTGGGCTCCGAGCGCGTCCAGGCCGAGGGAGCCCGAGAGGTGGACGACGGTGGTGGTGACGACCGGCACGACGGCGGCCGCCACCTCGGCGATGGCGTCGTCGGGGGTGGCGATGACGAGGACGTCGACGCCGCGCGCCGCGTTGGTGAGGTCATCGTGACGCCCGAGGAACCCGGCGAACTCCCACCCGCGCGCCGAGAGCGCGGCGGCGAGGGACGTGCCGGCCCGGCCGGGACCGATGATGCGGATCGAGTGCATCTGACCTCCTTCGGCGTTCCAGCCCCTGACGGGTGCCGTTCGCCTACAGACGATGCGAAAACGTCGGCTACAGCCTACCCATACGGACGACGTCCCCACCAGCGGCCGCCAGCTGGGCCGATGTGACCAGATCGGGGGCCAGGTCGGCCAGGGGTGCGAGGACGAACCGGCGTTCCCACAGGCGGGGGTGCGGGACGGAGAGATCGACCTCGTCGACGACCTCGCCCTCGACCAAGAGGACGTCGGCGTCCAGGGTCCGGGGTCCCCACCGCTCGGCCCGCTCGCGCTGGGCGGATGCCTCGAGGGCTTGGCAGCGCTCGAGAAGGCGGCGGGGCGAATCGGCGGTGCACAACTCCACGACGACGTTGAGGTAGTGCTGCTGGCCGGAAGGGCCGCCCACGGGCTCGGTCTCGTAGAGCGGCGAGACGGCGATGACGTCGCCGGCGCTTCGAAGCTGATCGACGGCTGCCCGGAGGTAGGCGCGCCGGTCGCCGAGATTGGAGCCGAGGCCGATGAAGGCACGCCGGGGCGAGGTTGGTGCGGCCCCGGGCGGTGGGCTCAACGGCTGCGACGGACCCGGACGCCGGTCGAGCCGACGTCGAGAGGGAGGGGAGGGCGGAGCTTGCGCACGGTGACCTCGACGGCCTCGAGGCGGGGGTCGACGATGAGCAGTGCGCTGGCGAGGCGGCCCGCGAGGGCCTCGAGGAGGCGATAGGAGCGGCCGCCCACCACGTCCGCGGCGGCCTGGGCGAGGGCGCCGTAGTCGACCGTGTCGGCGAGGTCGTCGCTCTGTTGGGCCGCCGTCATGTCGACCCAGGCGGTGACGTCGACGGCAAAGGGCTGGGGTCGGTCCTGCTCCTCGGGGAGGACGCCGTGGGTGCCGGTGACGCGGAGGTCGCGGATCTCGATGCGGTCGGTCACCTGGGCGTGGGCTGGGTCACGTGGGGGTGCCGCGGGCGGGCATGCCCTCCATCTCGGCGAGGAGCTCGCGCCCGGGGGCGCCCATGGCGTGCCCGACGACCTGCTCCACCAGCGCGACGGCCTGCGGCAGGTTGGTGATGCGCCCGGACCAGACGAGGTAGCCGGCGGTGACGCCCATGGTCCGGTCCCCCAGTTCGTCCTGGTGCATGAGGATGCGCAGGCCCGCCGCCAGCGAGTCGTCGATGTCCTGGTAGCAGGCGAGCAGGACGGGCCGGGGGTCGCCGGTGCGCTCGAGCGGGTAGTGGGCCCAGGCCAGGCCCTCCTCCTCGTACGCGGCGAGGTTGTGCGGGGACGAGAGCAGCGAGATGACCCGTCCGAAGCCCTGGACGCGCAGCCAGATGATCTCCTCCTGGCGCCGCACCCGCCGGTGGTTGACCGAGAAGCCACCAGGACGCTCGCTGACGGCGAAGTGGTCCTTGATGACCCAGGTGAAATTGCGGGGCGGGATCCCTGCAGCCCACTTGCCCTTCATGCGGCAGGACCATACAGCCGGGTGAGTTGGACCGTGGCCGCCACATCGTGGACGCGGAGCATTTTCGTGCCGGCGACGAGCGCGGCAGCGGCCGTGGCGAGGGAGCCGGGGAGGCGGTCCTCGACCGGCGCGGGGATGGTCGTCTCCGGGCCCGGGGGGCCGGTGGAGTCGGCGGCGAGTAGGCCGAGGAAGCGCTTGCGGCTGGTGCCGACGACGACGCCGGCGCAGTCGGCGTCGGTCGCCGCGTCGACGAGGTCGGCCAGGTGGCGGAGGAGCGAGAGGTTGTGACCGATCATCTTGCCGAAACCGATGCCCGGGTCGATCCAGACCTCCTCCACGCCGGCGTCGCGGGCCCGCTGGGCACGCTCCAGGACGAAGGACGTGACCTCGTCGACGACGTCGTCGTAGTACGGCTCGTCCTGCATGGTGCGGGGCTCGCCCTGCATGTGCATGGCGACCCAGCCGGCGCCGGTGGCCGCCGCGGTCTCGTAGAGCGAGGCGGAGATGTCGTTGATCAGCGTGGCGCCCGCCGCGACGGCGGCGGTGGCGACGACGGGCTTCGTGGTGTCGATGGAGATGCGGACGCCCCGGGCCGTGAGCTCGGGGGCGGCGGCGAGGGCGTCGATCACCGGCACGACCCGCTCGAGTTCGACTGCGGTGGAAACGGGCTCGGCGCCGGGACGGGAGGACTCGCCGCCCACGTCGATCACGTCGGCCCCGTCGACGGCCATGGCGATGCCGTGGGCGAGCGCGTGCTCGAAGGTGTCGTAGAGGCCGCCGTCGGAGAAGGAGTCCGGCGTAACGTTGAGGACTCCCATGACGAGGGGACGGCGGCGGGACGGGGCCGGCGTCACGGGGGCAAGGTCAGTGTGGGCCCCGGATGAACTGCATGGCCTCGGCCCGGGTGGCGGGGTCGTTGCGGAAGAGACCTCGTACAGACGAGGTCACGGTGAGGGTGCCCGGCTTCTTGACGCCGCGCATGGACATGCACAGGTGCTCGGCCTCGATGACGACGAAGACGCCCCGAGGCGAGAGGACCTCTTGGATGGCGTCGGCGATCTCGGTCGTCATGCGCTCTTGGACCTGGAGGCGGCGGGCGTAGCCGTCGACGAGGCGGGCGAGCTTGGAGAGGCCGGTGATGCGGCCGTCCTCGGCCGGGATGTACGCGACGTGGGCGCGGCCGAGGAACGGGACGAGGTGGTGCTCGCAGAGGGAGGCGAAGGGGATGTCACGCACCATGACCATCTCGTCGTGCTCGGCCGCGAAGGTGACCTCGAGGTGACGGGCCGGGTCGTCGTGGAGGCCGGAGAAGAGCTCCTCATACATGGCCGCGACCCGGTCGGGCGTGGCGAGAAGGC
Source organism: Acidimicrobiales bacterium (assembly GCA_035569675.1). Classification (GTDB taxonomy): domain Bacteria; phylum Actinomycetota; class Acidimicrobiia; order Acidimicrobiales; family RAAP-2; genus Bog-473. The sequence goes on from DATMMN010000077.1 coordinate 7,687, forward strand.
CGTCGCGGTCGGGGTCCTCGCCGATGGCCTCGAGGAGCTCGTGGACGGCTTTTCTTACGCGCTCGATGTCGACACTCATGGCCGGCACCTTATGGACGGTATGGACGGGTCGGACCTCACTGGTCCGTTCCCTTGTAGCGGTGGACGCCCCGGAGGTTGCGGTAGCGCTCGGCGACGTCCAACCCGTAGCCCACGACGAAGTCGCCCGGGATGGTGAAGCCGACGTAGCGGAGGGGGATCTCGACGCGTTGCTCGCCCTCCTTGACGAGCAGGGCGCAGATATCGAGACTCTTCGGCTGGCGCGCGTTGAGGTAGCGGCGGAGATAGTTGAGCGTCAGGCCGCTGTCGATGATGTCCTCGACGACGAGGACGCGGCGGCCCTCGAGCTCGGAGTCGAGGTCCTTGACGATGCGGACGACGCCGCTGGTCTTGGTCGCGCTGCCGTACGAGCTCACGGCCATGAAGTCGACGTCGACCGGCAGCTCGATCGCCCGGCAGAGATCGCTCAGGAAGAGCATGGCGCCCTTGAGGACGGCGACGAGGAGGGGGGGCTCGTCTACGTAGTCCCGGGTGATCTGGGCGCCCAGCTCGGCGACGCGGGTCGCCAGGGCCGCCTCGTCGACGAGTAGGGGGCCGACGTCGGGCTCGGCCCAGGACGGGACGGCGGCGGCGGCTGCGGTGCCGGCTGTGGTGGCGACGGAGGAGGTGGTGATGCGCACGGCGTCGTCCCGGCCTCCCGCCCCATCGGTCACCGGCGTCACCGGCGTGAGGTTACCGGAGGTGCTGGGTACCACCCTGAGGCGGCCCTTGGTGCGGCGCACCTGGCGTCCCCCCGACAGCTCGGTCCCGACCGCCCGGCCGGCGGCGACGTCGAGGACCCGGTCCACCTCGGCGAGGGAGGGGGGATGGGCGAAGCGCGAGCCGGACTCGCTGCGCAACCAGCTGCGCAGGGCACGGCGGGCGACGGGGCGCGGCGTGCGGGCGACGGTGCGGGCGTCGGCGGGGTCGGGCAGGGTGCCGGCGGCGAGCGCGTCGAGGAGCTCGACCTCATCTCGGAGGACGCCGGCCTGGCGGGCCAGGAGCGGCACCGGGTCCCGCCCGGCCATCTCGGCGCACAGCGGCAGCAGCTCGTGGCGGACGCGATTCCTAACGAAGGCCGGGTCCGCGTTGGTGGGGTCGTCTACGAGGTCGAGGCCGGCGACGCGGCAGAGGCGATGGGTCTCGTGGCGGCGCAGACCGAGCAGGGGGTGCCGGTATCCAGGCGCCATGCCGGCGAGCCCGTCCGCGCCGGCGCCGCGCAACAGGTTGATCAGGACGGTCTCGGCCTGGTCGTCCATGGTGTGGCCGGTCGCGACGTCGGTGGGAAGGACCGCGAAGCGGGCGGCGCGGGCCCGGGCCTCGAGGTTGGGCCCGGGTTCGACCACGACGGTCTTGGCCTCGAAACGGGCGCCGACCTTCGCCGCCGCTGCCCCGACGACGTCGGCCTCGCCGGCCGAACCGGTCCGCAGGCCGTGGTCGACGTGGATGGCGGTGACGTCACACCCGGCAGCGGCGGCGAGCACGAGGAGCGCGAGCGAATCGGGCCCGCCCGAGACGGCACACGCGACGGGCGTCCCGGGGGGCGGGAAGTTGCAGCGGGTGAGGAGGTCGGCGACGAGGGGGTCGAGCGCTACGTCGTCGGCGTGGTCGGCGTGGTCGTCGGGGTCGTCGGGGCCGAAGCCCCCGTCATCCACCGGCCCGGGTCACCCACAACGACGGGTTCCGGATCTCGTCGAGCGTCGGGAGCCACTCGGGCCCCTCCCACACCCGGGCCATCAGTTCGGGGCCGCCGGCCTCCTCCACGGACTCGACGAAGGTCTCGCCCTCGGCGTACTGGCGCATCTTGGCGTCGAGCCCGAGCAGCTTCGACATCAGCTTGGTGAGGCCCTTGGCCTGGGTCCGGCGCTCCGCCAGGACCCGGGCGAAGTGCGCGGCGCCCGGCACCTCGGACGCGCCCGCACGGTTCATCGTCACGTCCCCATGCCCCTCGAGCAGGCTCATCATCCCGCTGATCTTCGAGAGCGCGACCTTCTGTTCGGGCGTTGCGAGCATGCCGACGACGCCGGCGTCGCGCGCCGGGTTGCGCCCGGAGCGGATCTCCGTCGCGACGCGCTTGACGACCTCGGCGAAGCCGGCCGGGTCCCCCGACAAGGGCCCCAGCATCTCCGAGACCAGGCCGACGAAGTGGTCCCTCAGCCAGGGCACGGCGGTGAACTGCATCCGGTGCGTCACCTCGTGGAGCGCCAACCAGAGCCGGAATTGGCTCGGGGAGAACCCGTACTGCGTCTCCACGGCGACGATGTTGGGGCCGACGTACGAGACGAGGTCCTGCTCGTCGGTCCCTTCGAATGCGACGCGGTCGTCGATCAGCAGGTCGTACTGGCCGAGCACGCGTGTCGCCATGTAGGCGAGCATCAGGCCCAGCTGCATGCCGGCGATGCTCCGGCCGATCACGAGCGACGGTCCGCCGAGCTTCGCACCGCGCTTCTCGGCCAGCTGGCCCAGCGCCGGCCCGACCAACCGCTCGATAGAGCGGACGTTCTGGGCGGCCCAGCCGGGCCGGTCGGTGACTTTCGCACGGGCCTCGCCGTGCGCACTGCGAAGGCCGGTCGCCTCGGTGACGAGATGCTCGGCGCGCGCGGTCAGCTCGTCGAACTGTGACTGGAGGGCGGCGGACCGGTACGAAGCGGGCGCCGGCTTGAGGATGAGCGCACCCGCCGCCACGCGCTCGGCGAGCGCCCAGTCGACCATGGCGGGAGCGGCCGACGACGGGGGCGACGACAGGGGCGTCGTCGGCGACGCTGAGGTCAAAGCCGTCGAGTCCGTCGGCGTGAGATCAGTTCCGGGCGTCGTCCTGCTTGCTTTCTTCGCTGATCGCCGAGGCGACGCGGTCGATCAGGCTCTGGGGCACGCGGTCCTTGCACCTGTTCGCGATGACCCTGCGCAGGTCCTCCTCGAATTGGGCGGCACCGCCGCACGGGCCGCACCAGTCGAGATGCACGCGGATCTCCTCGCGTCGCACTTCGGTGAGCTCCCCGTCCAGATACGAGTAGAGCTCGTGCACCGCCTCCACGCAGTCCACGGACACGCCGAACAGGCCGCTCGTGTCGACGCCGGGGCCCGACCCCGGCGACCCGGGCGACCCTGCCGACCCCTGATCGTGATCGCTCACCTGTCCGTGTTCCTGCTGATCTTGCTGCTGTCGCTGCACACCTTCGCTCATCCCATCACCCCCCGGGCACACTGCCGACGAGGCCGCGTGCTTCCGCCACATCGTGCAACGCCTTCTGGAGTGCCCTTCTTCCCCGGTGGATCCGGCTCATCACCGTGCCGATCGGCACGTCGGTGATCTCCGAGATCTCCTTGTAGGAAAAGCCCTCGACGTCTGCGAGCAACACCGCCATCCGGAAGTTCTCCGGGAGCGCTTCCAAAGCCGACTTCACGTCGTCGTCGGTGAAGCGGTCGAGCGCCTCGTCCTCGGCCGAACGGCCGGGGTCGCTCCCACCGGACCCGGCCAACCGCTTGTACAGGTACAGGTCCTCGACATCCTCGACGTCGGACAAATCGGGCCGGCGCTGCGCGGCGCGGTACGAGTTGATGTAGGTGTTCGTGAGGATCCGGTACAGCCACGCCCGCAGGTTCGTGCCCTCCTGGAAGGAGGCGAACGAGCGGTACGCCTTCAAATACGTCTCTTGGACGAGGTCCTCGGCGTCGGCCGGGTTGCGGGTCATGCGGAGCGCCGCCGAGTAGAGGCTCGGCATGAACTCCATGGCGACGTCGGTGAAGGTCGCCTGGTCTGCCATGGGACCACCCTACCCACCCGGGGATAGGGTCTTCCGCCGTGACCACCGCCCCCGCGCATTTGGGAATCGACCTGATGAGCGGCGAGTTCTTCGGCAGTGAGCCCCACGACGCCTACGCCTGGATGCGGGCGAACGCCCCCGTCTACTACGACGAGGCCAACGACCTGTGGGCCGCCGCCAGCTACGCCGCCGTGAAGCAGGCGTCCGTCGACACCGACTCCTTCTCCAACGCCGCCGGCATCCGACCCAAGTCCCCTCCGCTGCCGATGATGATCGACTTCGACGCACCCGAGCACGTGCGCCGACGCCGGCTCGTCTCGGAGGGCTTCACGCCCCGGCGCGTGCGCGCGATGGAGGACCGGCTCCGCCTCGTCTGCGACGCCCTCATCGACCGCGTCTGCGAACAGGGCACCTGTGACTTCGTCGGCGAGCTCGCCGCCCCACTGCCGATCATCATGATCGGCGACATGCTCGGCGTCGCCCCCGAGGACCGTGACGACCTCCTGCGGTGGTCTGACGAAATGCTCAAGAGCCAGGGCTCGCCCGAACCCGACGCGATGGACAAGGCGATGAACGCCTTCATCGGGTACACCGAATACATCAACCCGGTCCTGGCCGACCGCCGTGCCACCGGGTCCACCGACGACCTCGTCGGCGTCCTGGTCCACGCCGAGATCGACGGACATTCGCTCGATGACGATTCGCTCGTCCAGGAGACGCTGCTCATCCTCATCGGCGGTGACGAGACGACGCGCCACGTGATCAGCGGCGGCGTCGAGGAACTGCTGGCACACCCCGACCAGCACGACAAGCTGGCCGCCGACCCCGACGGCCTGATGCAAGGGGCGGTCGAGGAGATGCTGCGCTGGGTGTCGCCGATCAAGAACATGGCGCGCACGGCGACCCACGACGTCGAGCTGGCGGGCGCGCAGATCCACGCCGGCCAGGAGATCCTGCTGCTGTATCCGTCGGCGAACCGCGACGAGGCCGTCTTCGACGACCCCGAAACCTTCGACATCAGCCGCAGCCCGAACCCCCACATGGCCTTCGGCTTCGGCGCCCACTTCTGCCTCGGCAACCAACTCGCGCGCCTGGAGCTGCGCGTGATGGTCGAGCGCCTCCTGGCGCGCCTGCCCGATCTCCACCTCGCGGTGGACCGGGCCGATCTGCCGCGCCGAAAGGCGAACTTCATCTCTGGCATCGAGGAGATGCCAGTGGAGTTCTCGCCGACGGCACCCGTGGGAGCCGGCCCCGTCTGATGGCCGGACCCGACCCGGGGGACATCGCCGGCTGGTCCATCCTCGTCACGGGCGGCGGAAGCGGCATCGGCCTCGCCACCGCGGAGCGCCTGGCCACTGACGGCGCACACGTCACGATCTGCGGGCGCACCGAACAGAAGCTCGCCGACGCGACGGCGCGGATAGCGGCGGTGGCGGCCGACGGCGCCACGGCGCGCTACGTGGTGGCCGACGTGACTGTCGAGGATCAGGTCGTGGCCGCGGTCGCGGCGGCGAGGGATGTGACCGGGCGTCTCGACGGACTGTTTGCCTGCGCGGGCGGGTCGACCCACCTCGGCTCGGTCCTCACCGCCGACGTGGCGGCCGTACGCGGCACGATCGATCTCAACCTGATGGGCTCGATCATCTGCGTGAAGCAGGGGGGCCTCGCGATGGCGGACCAGGAGGTGGACCCGGCGCGCGGCGGGCGCGGTGCCATCGTGCTGATGTCCTCGGGCGCGGGGCGCTTCCCGCACCCGCACCTCTGGGCCTATGGCGTGGCGAAGGCGGGCATCTGCTTCCTGGCCGAAACGGCGGGCGAGGAGCTGGGCCCGCTCGGCATCCGCGTGAACGCGGTGGCGCCCGGCATCATCGACGACGAGCTCATGTCCTTCATCACCGGAGGCGGGCCCTTGCTCGACGACTACCTGGCGCAGATGCCGCTCGGGCGGGTCGGCACGGTCGAGGACGTGGCCGCCGCCGTGCGCTATCTGATCGGGCCGGAGTCCTCCTTCGTCACGGGCGAAACACTGGGCGTGGACGGGGGGCACCACCTGCGCCGGGGGGCGGACTACTCGCTGCTGTTCGGGGGCTGAACCCCGCTCGCCCGGGTTCGCGGCCACGCACCCTCCGATTCGAGGTGGGTCCGCGCGGACGCGGTCCTCTGATGTCCCCTTGGAAGCGCCAGCTTGCGCTGCTTATCCGAAATGATTACCGTTTCTGTTATGGAAACTACTCTCCGTCTCAGCCGGTCGCCCCTCGCCATCCTCCCGGCCCTCGCGCTCGGCGTGCCGGCGCTCGTCTGGGGTTTCCTCGCCACATCGGCCCCTGTCGCCGCCGCACAGGGCTCGCCCGTCCATGTCGTGGCAGCGGAGAACTTCTGGGGCAACATCGCCATGCAGATCGGCGGTCGTGACGTCGAGGTCACCTCGCTGATCACGAACCCGAACGCAGACCCCCACCTCTTCGAGACCAACGCGCACGACGCCGCTTTGTTGGCCGAGGCGCAGGTCGTCATCGAGAACGGTGCCGGTTACGACACCTGGATGGGCTCTCTCTTGAGTGCGGACAGCGGCAGCCCACACATTGTCAACGCGGCATCGGTCCTTCACGTCGGCGGGAGCGATCCGAACCCCCACCTCTGGTATGACATCCCTCGAGTCCCGAAGGTAGCGGCGGCCATTGCGACGGCGTTTACGAAGGCCGCGCCACAGGACGCCTCCACCTTTCGGCAGAACCTGGCCACGTTCGACTCGTCACTGAAGCCGCTGAACGCAACCTTGGCCACCATCAAGAAGGACTTCCACAACGTCTCGGTGGCCTACACCGAACGTGTTCCCGGCTACCTTCTGGCCGACGCCAACCTCGACGTCAAGACACCCCCCGGGTTCGCACGCGCCATTGAAGACGGCACCGACCCGGGGGCAGCCGACACCGTGTCCATGCGCCAACTGCTCACGAACCACGACATCAACGTGCTTCTTTACAACGTGCAGACGGTCACTCCCGTCACCGCACAGATGCGCACCTTGGCCAAGCAGCACAACATTCCAGTGGTCGGGGTGTCGGAGACCATGCCGGCCACAGCAACGGCGTACCAGCAGTGGCAGGAGTCGCAGATGACAGATCTACTCCACGCATTGCAAGAGAGCCGGAGTCCCTAGCCACATGCCTGCCCCCCGCGTCGAGCTCGAGCAGGCCACCGTCCGCCTCGGCCACCGGACCCTGTGGTCCGGTTTGGACCTCTCCGTCTCTGACGGCGAGTTCCTCGCCGTCCTGGGGCCCAACGGCACGGGGAAGACGACACTGCTCAAGGTGCTGCTCGGTCTGCTCCCGCTGTCGGAGGGGATCGTGCGCGTGAACGGCAAGCCGCCGTCGCGGGGCAACCCAGACATTGGCTACATCCCCCAACAGCAGGCCTTCGACCGTGATCTCCCCATCCGCGGGCGGGATCTCGTGCGCTTCGGCGCCGACGGGCACCACTGGGGCATCCCCCTGCGCCGAGGCGCGGTCAACCGACGAGTCGATGCGGTCCTCGAGTCGGTGGGCGCTGCTTCGTACGCCGACGCCCCCGTCGGCCTGCTGTCGGGAGGCGAGCAGCAACGGCTCCGGATCGCTCAGGCGCTGCTCGGCGATCCCAAGGTGCTGCTCTGTGACGAGCCCCTCCTCGCGCTCGACCTGGCCAGCCAACGAGCCGTCACGAATCTCATCGACGATCGTCGGCGCAACACCGGCACGCCGGTCCTCTTCGTGACCCACGAGATCAACCCGGTGCTGCCCTACGTCGATCGCATCCTCTATCTGGTGCGGGGTCGTTGGGCCATCGGGGCTCCGAGCGAGATCCTTACCAGCGAACGCCTCAGCGACCTGTACGGGATCGAGGTCGATGTGGTGAAGGTGCGCGACCGCTATCTGGTGGTCAGCGCCGAGGACGAGATGCCGACCGAGCCCGGTGCGCACGCGCACCACGACCACGCGCACTGACGTCATGGGCATCGGTTTCTACCTTCAATTCCCTTTCGCGCAGCACTCGTTGGAGGCGGCCTTCCTCGTCGCCGTCAGTTGTGGGCTGATCGGCCCGTTCGTGATCACGCGGACCATGGCCTTCGCTGTCCACGGGGCCAGCGAGCTCGCCTTCACCGGCGCCGTCGCCGGTCTGCTCGTGGCGGACAATCCGGTGGCCGGCGCTCTCGTGGGCGCGTTGGTGGTCGCCGCCCTCATCGGCCTGCTCGGTCAACGCGCTTCGGAGCGCGATTCGACCATCGGCGTGATCCTCGCCGGCGGTCTCGGGCTCGGCGTGTTCCTGCTCGGCTACTACCACGGCTACGCCAGCGAGGCACTGAACATCCTTTTCGGCAACATCTTCGGTGTCAGCACGAGCCAGATCGTGCTCCTCGGCGCGATCGCGGTGGCGGTCGCCATCGTGTTGACGGTGATTTGGCGGCCTTTGCTCTTCGCGTCGATCGACCCGGACGTGGCGCGTGCCAGCGGCGTCCGGATCGGCCTGCTCGGCATCATCTTCCTGTTCGTGTTGACGATCACTGTGACGCTGGCGGCGCAGGTAGTCGGCACCCTGCTGGTGCTGAGCCTGGCGATCACCCCGGCGGCGGCGGCGCAACGCCTCAGTGTGAACCCGGTGGTCGTGACGGCGCTCTCGATCCTGATGGCTGTCGTTGCGGCGGACGGCGGCCTGCTCTTGAGCTTCCAATTCGCGAGCGTCAAGCCCAGTGTGCTGATCGTGGCCATCAGCTTCGGCTTTTACGTGGTGGCGCGGATCATCGGTCCGTTCGTAGCCGCGGCCCGCCGGAACAAAGCGATCGTCGTGGACCTGGCAGAGTTGACCCATGGCTGAGATCTCCGCCACGACTCGACCCAGTCGCCAAACACGACAGGGGCAGGCCGTGCTCAACGTGGTGCTCGGCTCGGACAACTTCCGCAGCGCGCAGGACATCCACGCGGAACTCCGAGCCGCCGGTGAGGCCGTTGGTCTTACCACCGTGTACCGGCATTTGGCGCTGCTCACCGAGGAGGGCCGTCTCGATGCGCTGCAAACCGCAGACGGAGAGCTCGTCTACCGTCGCTGCCACAGCGACCAACACCACCATCACGTTGTGTGCCGCCAGTGCGGTCGCGGCACGGAGGTGGAGCTGCCCGATCTGGAGCGCTGGGCCGAATCCACGGCGGCAGACCTCGGCTACACCGATGTCACCCACACGGTCGAGATCTTCGGGGTGTGCGCGGACTGCCGCGGATAACGGGCGGCGGCGCGGCCGACTCGTCGTACCGACAGCCCTCGGTGCCGTTGTTCTTACGCCAGCTGGAAGAGGCCGGCGTCGATCACCGTCTCGCCGCGTTGGGTCTCGGTGCGGAAGCGGTAGGCACCCTTGAACTGGGCGCCGATGTCCCATACGGAGATCGTGAGCGTGTCACCCGGCATGGTCGGCTTCGAAAAGCGTGCGCGCATGGCACCGAAGCGAGCCGGGTCCGAACCGCACACCGTGTGGAGCAGGCCGCGACCGGTGAAGCCGTACGTACAGAGCCCGTGGAGAATGGGGCGATCGAACCCGGCCCGCTTGGCAAAGGTCGGGTCGGAGTGCAGAGGGTTCCGGTCGCCGCTCAGCCGGTAGAGCAGCGCCTGGTCCGTGCGCGTCGTATAGGAGACGACCTCGTCGGGCTCCCGCGTCGGCAGAGGCTCGCCCGCCAGTTCGGTCTCGGCGTCACCTTCGGGGTTGCGCGGCCCGCCGAAGCCGCCGGCGCCGCGGATGAACATAGTCGTGCGGGTGGTGAACGCGAGGTCGTCCGTGCCCGCGTGCCGAGATTCGCCCTCGAGCACGACGACGCCGGCCTTGCCCTCGCCCTTGTCGTACATGCCCGCAACCTTGGAGGTCACCTGCACCGTGCCGTCCGGAGGGATCTCCCCGTGCAGGCGGATGCTCTGTTCCCCGTGGACGAGCATGGCCGGATCGAACTCACCGATGGAGCGGACGCCCCCACCGCCCTGCCCGACGATCGTGGTGAAGGTGGGGAGCACGCGCTGGGTGACGCCTTGCGAGTTCTCGGTCGTGAGGTCGAGCTCGAACCCGGTCGGGTCGAGGCTGCCAGCCCCCACGCCCAGGGCGTACAGCAGCGCGTCTTTGGAGGTCCACGACCGCTCGACCGGCTCGGACGTCGTTCCCACGGCTTCTGGATTCAGTGCCATTTCCACTCCTGCCTTCGCTCATCGATATTGACTTGACTTGATGTTACATAAGAACATGTCATAATTGTCAAGTGGCACCGTCGACCGGGACCGGCACTGATCTGACCATCGATGAGCTGGCCGCCGCCAGCGGCACCACGACGCGGCGGGTCCGCTCGCTGCAGACCCTCGGCCTGCTTCCCCATCCTGAGCTGCGGGGCCGCACCGGCCTGTACGGCCCCGAGCACGTGGAACGGCTGGGCGCCATTCTGCGGCTGCAGGACCGTGGGTTCTCCCTCGAATCGCTCGGCGTCCTCTTCGCCGCCCTCGATGACGGGCGGTCTCTCGCCGACGTCCTCGGAGTCGAGCGGCCGCCGCTCAACGGAGGCGGCGCGGCCGAAACCGGGACCGCCACCGACACGGCCGAGCTCTACGGCTTCGCCGACCTGCAACCGTCGAGCGCGGCACGAAGCCGCGCGCGGCAGCCGTTGTTGTCCCTCGTTCCCACCACCATGTGGGACGAGAGCGAAGCGTCCTGAGCAGAGCGTCACGCCGCCGGGACGGTTCCGGCGGCAGGGATGCGGTCGCTCGATATGGTCGGGCTCGTGTCCGAGGAGCTGTCTGACGAGAGGCGCAGCGTGCCACTGCTCCGTTGGGGCGACGCCGGGAGTGTGGGTGCTGACGTCGCGGTGACGACGCGGCTGGGTGGCGTGTCGAAGCCGCCCTACGACACGCTCAATCTCGGCCTGCACGTGGAGGACGACGCGACCGATGTCGTGGCCAACCGGGAGCGGGCCGCTGCCGCCTTCGGGGTGGGGCTCGGCGACTTGGTGTTCGCCCGGCAGGTGCACGGGGCCGCGGCCGTGTTCGTCGGGGGCGCCGATGGGGGGCGGGGGGCGCGGGCGGAAGACGACGCCGTGGCCGACGCCGATGTCCTCGTGACGTCGACGCCCGGCGTCACACTGGCGATCCTCGTCGCGGATTGCGTGCCGCTCGCGCTGGTGGACCCGGTGGCGCGGGTCCTGGCCGTGGTGCATGCCGGCTGGCGTGGCACGGCCGCGGGCGTTGTGGGCGCGGCGCTCGACGCGATGGCGGAGCGGGGCGCCGAAGCCGGGCGGGTGCGGGCGTGGGTCGGGCCGGGGGTGGCGGCGGAGTCGTATCAAGTGACGGACGGAGTGCGGGACGGGTTGGAGGGCGCGGTGCGGCCGGCCGCGTTGGATGACGGCGTGGCGCGACCGGACGGGCCGGGCCACTGGCTCGTGGATCTGGCGGCGGCGAACCGTCAGCAGTTGCGACTGCTCGGTGTGCGTGGCGAGCAGATCTCCGACTGCGGGTTGACGACGGCGGACGAACGTCTGTTCAGCGACCGGGCCGCCCGCCCCTGCGGCCGCTTCGCCCTGCTGGCGCGTCTCGTGGACTGAGCAGGGACCGGACGGCGTACGCACGGCCGGGGACACCTTGCGCCGTAGCATGGGTCGGCCCGCAACGGCGGGACGCCCTCCTTTGTGATGCCTCCTCCCGACCAGTTCCGTTACGAGAGCGTCGACGTCGACAAGGCGTCGGGTGCGGTCACCCTGCGTTACTCGACGTCTGCGCACACGTTCATCGAGCGGTACGCGTTCGGGGCGGGGGGCAACTGGGACGACCCCGCAGTCGAGGCGGTCGTGCGCATCCTCTTCCTTCTGGCGGGCGTCTCGTACTACAAGACGACGGCCGCGCCCGTCATCGACCTCGGCGAGATCCCGAGCACAGCAGAGGAGCGTGCCTTCCTCACCCGCTACTACGTCGAGGGGCTCGGGGAGTTCGCGTACCGCAACGGGCTGGACCTGCGCGACGTGCGGGTGGTCGGGCCGGATGCGGCGCCGGGTGCGGCGAAGACCGGCTACGACCCGGCGCCGGGGCGACCGCTGATCCCTTTCGGTGGGGGCATCGACTCCATCGTGACCGTGGCGGCGCTGGCGGCCCATCACCCCGAGGCGGCGCTCTTCGTGGTGCACCCGCCCGGTGACGCCTTCGCTGCGATCGAGGACGCGGCCGCGGTGACGGGGCTGCCGATCGTCCACGTCGCCCGCGAGATCGACCCGCTCGTGCGGCGCTCGGACGAGCTCGGCTTCCTGAACGGTCACGTGCCCGTCACGGCCATCGTCACGGCGGCGGCGGTCGTCGCGGCGACGTTGGAGGGTCGCGACGCCGTGGTGCTCTCCAACGAGTGGTCGGCCTCCGTACCCTCGCTCGTGGTTGACGGCGTCGCCATCAATCATCAGTGGTCGAAGGGGGACGAGTTCGAGCAGGCGTTCCAGCGGTTGGTGGAGGGCGCGGTGGGGCCGCGGCCATCGGTGTTCAGCTATCTCCGCCCGCGCACCGAGCTGTGGGTGGCCGAGCAGTTCGCACAGCGACGCGAGTACCACCACGTCTTCCGCAGCTGCAACCGCGCCTTCCACCAGGACCCGGCGCGGCGGCTCGACCACTGGTGCGGGACGTGCGACAAGTGCTGCTTCATCGACCTCGTCCTGTCGCCCTATGTGGCGCGCGCCGACCTCGAGGCGATCTTCGGGGGGACCGAGCCGCTGGAGAATCCGGCCAACGCGGCGCGCTTCGGCGCCCTGCTCGGTCTGGGCGACGACCCCCGCCCCTTTGAGTGCGTGGGCGACGTCGACGAGTGCCGCGCCGCCGTGCTCCTTGCCTCACAGCGCGCGGACCGGGAGGACGGCCGGCAGCTGCGCCGGCTGCGCGACGAGGTGGCGCTGGTCGCGGGGGAGACCCAACCCGATGTCACCTCGCTCCTCGCGCCAAGCGGGCCGCACCACATCCCGGAGCGCTATGCGCCAGCCGATCTCCTGGTCCGCGCTCGCTGACGCGAGGGTCGGCGTCTGGGGTCTGGGCGTCGAGGGACAGGCCAGCATCCGGCGCCTAGCCGCGCTCGGCGTGGCACTGGTCCTCGTGGACGATGCGCCGAGCGCTTCGGAGATGGACGGGCGAGCCGTTATGTCCACCGAACCCGACGGGCTGCGGGCGTTGCTCGAATGCGACGTCGTCGTCAAGAGCCCCGGCATCAGCCGTTACCGGCCTGAGGTGACGCAGCTGGAGGACGCCGGGGTCGCCGTCTGCGGGGGGCTCGGCCTGTTCATGGCGGAGGCCGATCCGGCGCGCGTCGCATGCATCACCGGGACGAAGGGCAAGAGCACCACGACGGCCATCGCCGTGCACCTCCTGCGAGGACTGGGCTACGACGCGCGTGCCGGCGGCAACATCGGGCGCCCGCCGTGGGATCCGTCCGAGGAGGGTGACCCCGACTACTGGATCGTCGAGACCTCGAGCTTCCAGGTGCCCGACCTCGCGGTCGCGCCCCACGTCGTGGCGGTGACCTCGCTCTCCCCCGACCACCTCGACTGGCACGGCACGGTCGAGCGCTACTACGCCGACAAGCTCTCGCTGTGCACCAAGCCGGGCGTCACCCTCGCCGTGGCCGACGGCTCGGACGAGCGCCTCCGTGCGCAGGCGGGTCAGATGGGCCCGCACGTGCGGTGGGTGGACGCCGAGGAGGTGGCGCGGGACGACGCGTGGTCGTCTTTTCTCGGGCTGGCCGGGCCTCACAACGCGCGCAACGCGGCGATCGCCCACGCCGTGCTCATGGGCCTGCGCATCCCGGAGGCCGCGGACGAGCCGGGCCTGGAGCGGGCCGCCGCCGGCTTCGACGCGCTGCCGAGCCGGTTCCGCTCGCTCGGGCGTGTCGGCGAAGTGGAGTTCGTCGACGACGGGCTCTCCACCAACGTGCTGCCGGCCCAGGCCGCCCTGGCCGCGTTCGCGGACCGGTCGGTCGCGCTGCTCGTGGGTGGGCACGACCGCGGCGTCGACTACGCGCCGTTGGCGGAGACCCTGGCGGAACGCGCCGCCCCGACGCTCGTGGTGACGATGCCTGACAACGGCCCGCGCATCGGTGACGCGGTCAGGACGGTCAGCGACGGGCGCGTCGAGGTCGTGGACGCGGCGGACCTGGAGGCCGCCGTCGCGGCCGCGGTCGACTGGGCCACGCCGGGTGGTGTGGTCCTGCTGTCGCCGGCGGCCCCGAGCTTCGGGCGGTTCGGCGACTATCGAGAGCGCTCGGCCGCCTTCGCCGCCGCGGCGGCGCGGTACGGCCCGCTCAGCTGAAGCGGATCAGCAGGCGGCGCCTGCGGGCGCCAGCTCCTCGCGCTCGCTGAGGAAGAGCCACCACGAGTCGGCCGAGACGATGGCCGCGGCCTGCACGAGGTCGGGGTCGGCTTCCAGCTCGGCCAGCGCCTCCATGGACCAACCGGCGTGATCGACCTCCTGGGTGCGGTGGACGTCCCAGAAGCGGGTGCCCTTGTTGCCCATGCCGTAGTGGCGACGCAGCCCGTCCGACTTGGACGCGGCGATGTCCGCGGCCTGGATCTCGTAGGCCGCCACCATGGCCAGCGCGGCCGCCGGGTCGGTCGCCGCGGCCGTGCGCACGAGCGCCAACAACGCAGCGGTCGAGGGCGTTGCCTTTGCGTGGGACTTGGCTCCGGCCGCCTTGGCGAACGACTCGAACAGCCGGACATGGGGCTCGGGAGACCCGAGCTCGTCGGAGAGGTTCGCCTCGACCAACGAGCGCGCCCGACCCTCGGGCAGCGCCGAGGCGATCGCCGACAACGTCACAGGGAGCTCTCGCTCGATGTGCCGATATTGCTCCGCATAGGCGGCCAACTCGCCCTCCGACAGGGTTCCGGCCTCCCAGCGACGGTAGAAGGGGTGCGTGAGCAAATGACGCCCGACAATCGCCTCCGCAAGCACCTCGTGGATCCGTTGAGTGTGCATCGGGGAACCATAACCGCTCCCAGTCACATCTTGTGGGGGCGGGAGGGGCGACGGCGGCAGGGCACAATCGGGGTGTGCTCAGCCTGGTCTGCTTCCTCGTGGGCGGGCTTCTGGGCTGGGGTGCGGCGAAGGGCGGCGCCACCGTTCAGCGAGTGTGGCCCGTCGTGCTGCGAGTTCAGATTCTCGTCACGTCCGCCACCCTGTCCCTGGTGGCGGCCTGGCGCCTGACTTCGGCGGGTGAGCTCGTCGGGCCACTGGCCCTGGCGGGCGGCATGTGGGTGATGCTGGGTATCAGCCTGATCTCGCGGGGACGGCGCAGCACGGGGGAAGGCGCGCTCGAGGCGTGGGCCGTGAGCCCCAACAGCGGGTTCTGGGTGGTGCCAGCAGCCACGGCGTTCGCGGGGTCCGCCGGGACGTTGATCGCCGTCCTGGCCAACGTCATCACGTCGGTGTGGGGTGGGGTCTGCGTGCACCTGATGCGGCGCGACGCGCCGCTCCGCCAGCGCCGGGCGACCTCTTGGGTCGACCAGTCGCCCGTCCTCGCCTCGGTGGTGGGGCTGTTGCTCCACTTCGTCGGCCCCGCACCAGGTTGGACCGAGGATGTGCTCATCCTGGCCGCGCCCCTCCTGGCCTTCTCGGGCGCGGCGCTCTTCACCGGTTCGGTGATCCACCCGCACAACATCTCGGTCCCCCGGCCGCAACACGCGATCCGGCGCTGGGCCTGGCTGACCGTGATCCGGGTGGCGTACTTCCTCGTCGTCACCGTGGTGGCGGCCGCGATGGGGTCGACCGCGCTGGCGGTCGTCGCCGTGCTCAGTGCACTGAGCGCGCCCTCGTTCCAACCGATCCAGCTGGCGGTGCTGTACCGCTACAAGTCCGAGGTGGTGGTCGCCGCCGTGCGCTGGGGCTGGTTGCTGGCGCCGTTTGGATTGGGCGCGGCCGCGCTGATCCGTTGATGCTCGGGCCCCGGGACCGTCAGGGGCCGCTCATGGCAACGATGGGGGCGTTCAGGTGGATCGCGCCGGTCGAGCCGTAGAACGGCGCGTTGCCGTAGGAGAAGATCCCGCCGTCGGAGGCGACCAACCAGTAGCCACCGCCGTCGGGCGTCGCGGCCATGCCGACGATGGGGGCGTTGAGGTGCAGCGCACCGGTCGAGCCGTCGAACTTGGCGTCGCCGTAATTGAAGATGCCGCCGTCTGACGCGACGAGCCAATAGCCACCGCCGTCCGGCGTGGCGGCCATGCCAACGACGGGGCGGTTCAGGTGCAGTGCGCCGGACGAGCCCAGGAACTGCGCGTCGCCGTAGTTGAAGATCCCGCCGTCGGAGGCCACGAGCCAGTACCCGCCGTCGTCGTGGGTGGCGGCCATGCCGACGATGGCCGCGTTGAGGTGGATGGATCCCGTCGAGCCGTGGAACCGCGCGTCGCCGTAGGAGAAGATCCCGCCGTCTGACGCGACGAGCCAGTAGCCGCCGCCGTCGTGGGTGGCCGCCATGCCGACGATCGGAGCGTTCAAGTGGATCGACCCCGTCGAGCCGAAGAACTGTGCGTTGCCGAACGAGAAGATGCCCCCGTCCCGTGCCACCGTCCAGTAACCGCCCGCATTGCCCGTGTTGGCAATTCCCACGACGGGCTGGTTGATGTGAATGCCGCCGGTCGAACCACAGAAGGGCTGATTGCCATAGGTGAAGGCCCCGCCGTCACTCGCGGTGAACCGGTACCCGACCGGGGTCCCGAAGGGAGGGTTGCACGGAACAGAGAGCCCCGTGCTCAGGTCGATGGGCGCCGTGTAGAGCTCACGCACCGCGCCGCAGCCGTAGGACGTGCACGGCGCGTTCCACGCGGCGTACCCGAGCCACCACCCTCCGTTGGCGTCCTGGAAGAGGGAGCCGCCTCCGGGCCCGTACGCGGTCCCGTAGGTGGTGAGGAAGGGCGCCAACGGCTGGCTGCACGGTCCGAGAGGACCGGCACACGTGGTGAGGGCCTCGTTGTAGCTGGTCGACTGGAAGTCGCCGGCGGAGAAGAGCAGGTCGTAGGCACCCGATGCGAAGACCATCTGCGGGTTGTCGGTCGTCGTCTCCCACGGCAGTTGGGGTTGGTCCACCGTGAGCAGGACGGTGGGTGTGCCGGCGAAAGCGGTGCCGGACGCGTTCAGCGGAACGGACCAGATGCGTGACGGTGCACCCGACGAACCGTCGTTCGACTTCCACAAGAGGTACGCCGCCCCAGAGTTCGGGTCGACGAAAGGACTCGGGTCGACCACGCCGCCGTTGGCGGGGTCGCAATACGCCGCTGCGCCGGAGCTGTCGGTGAACTGCGGCAACGTCGTCGTGGTCGCCACCGAGAGACAGCTGTGCCCTGAATCCGCGGGAAATCCGCTCAAGGAGGCGTCGTACCACATCACCCAGTGCCCGCCGTAGAAGAAGACGCCAGGTGAGGTTTGCGTGTTTATCTGCTCCCAGCCGGGCACAGCTGGCAACCCGGTCGAGCCGTAGGGGTGGCCGGTGTAGGACCCGAACCCCGACGCCGGAGAAGCCGAGACCAGCGCCTGGATGTGGTTGCCCAAAGGCGTGCCCGTCGTGAACGCGTAGTAGGTGCCACCCGAGTACACGACGTCGGGGTCCGGGGCGTCGCCAGCGAAGGCCGGGGAAGGGCTCGGCGCGAAGCCAACGTGGGCCTGGCTGGCGTGGGCGGAGGCCGCGGCTTCGACGCCCGGGGTCGGTGTGAACAGAAGGCCGGTCGCGAGCACGGACACGAATGCCACAACGGGCGACCCCAGACGAACCATGCGTGCGCTCACCCGAGTTCCTCACCCAGTCGACGGAAGGTGTTGCAGTAGAAGAGTCGCCCGTGCCCGACCCGCCAGTCCGCCCACTCGGCGTAGGCCTCGCTGTCGGTACCGCCGAGGCGGGGCGCGACGTGCTCGACCATGGTGGAGAACGTCTCTTCGGCTTCGAGGGTGTCGAACTCGTAGAAGTGCATGAAGAGAGGGTCGGCACTTTTCTGGTTCTCGTAAACCGAGATCTGCGTGAAACCTGGAATTCCGGCATCCGCAATGTGGCGGATGTGCACGAAGTCGCCCCAGTCGCGCAACGCGCCGGCCAGGTCCGGCGCTCGGGGGCTGATCCATACGATCAGCAGACCCAAGGTCGGCGCTCCGGTGAGGACGCCCTGGCTCGGCCGGGGGTGGCGAACGAACACGTGTGCCTCGGAGGCGTCCGCAGGTTGCGGTAGGGGGACGAAATCGTCGTCGGCCTCGACGACGAGGAGCGAGTTGCCGTCGCTGACCCGCATGGGCAAGTCGGTTCGGCCGAGTGCGCAGTTCTGCCACCAAGTAACCCGAGTGGCGCCTGGGAGGCGCGCGAGCGCACGGGCCCGCTCCGCACAGGCTTCGGCCGACGCGTCACCGAGTTCGAGGTAGAGCACCGGGGTGCTGCGATCCTCCACCGCTATGCCGTCCTCCCGTCGGTCTGGGCCACCGCTGCCAAGCGCCCACGTTACGATGCGCGCAGACGCGAGCGGCGACCCCTTTGTCTCCGCATTCCCACAGATCAGGGAGGATGCGGTGGCAAGAGGCACTAAGACCACGGGTGCCGCGGTGCCGGCACACCCACTTCCGGCCCTGTTGGCGATCTGCGTGGTGGGACTTTCGCTGTATCTGGCTCCCGCGAATGCATCCGCCGCATCTGCGTCGCAGACACAGACCCCGTCTGCGTCCGCCATCGCCAGCATCGTCCGCGCCACCATGGCGCAGTATCAGTTGCGGGCCGTGATCGTCCGGGTGACCCTAGGCAACAGGGTTCTGGCGACGCAGGCCTTCGGCACCTCCATGGACGGCGTCCCGGCCACCACGGCCATGCACTTCCGGAACGGTGCTGTCGCCTTCGAGTACGTAAGCACCCTGCTCCTCGAGTACGTCGACGAGCACAAGGTGACGCTGAACGAGACCATCGATCATTGGTTGCCGGACCTCCCCGAGTCGCACCAGGTGACGCTGAAGATGCTGGCCAACCAGACCAGCGGGTATCCGGACTTCGAGACTGACCCGACCTGGAACGCGCAGTTCAACAGCAACCCGTTCCAGATCTTCAGCTACCAGGAGCGCCTCAAGGACGCGTTCAATCGACCGCTGCAGTTCGCGCCGGGCACCAACTGGAGCTATTCCCACACGAACTTCATGATCTTGGGAAAGATCCTGTCGATGATCGGACGGGCGCCTCTCGCCAGTCTGTTGCAGCGCAAGGTGCTGACCCCGATGGGGCTGACCCAGACCAGCGGCAACCGCACCTCCTTCATCCCGAACCCGGTCCTGCATTCGTTCAGCTCCGAACGCAGGGCAGCGCTCGGCGTGCCTGCCAGCGCGTCCTTCTACGAGGAGTCGACGTTCTGGAACGCGCAATGGGGTACACCCGACGGAGCGTCCGAGACGACCGACATCTACGACATGGCCAAGACGGCAGTGGCGGTCGGGACCGGAAAGCTCCTCACACGCTCCAGCTACCACGCCATGACGGATCCCAATCTGCTCGGGTTCGGCCAGAAGCAACCGAACTGTGTGCCGTCCTGCTTCACGCAGATTCCTGCGTACAACTACGGACTCGGTGTCGTGCGGTCCGGCTCCTGGTTGCTCCAGAACCCGCTGCTCGGTGGCTACAGCGCGTCGGAGGCGTACCTGCCGTCGAAGAAGATTGCGATCGCGGTGGTGACGACCTTCAATCCGGGAGCCTTCGATTGCCAGGGGAACTACGACAACACGAGCGACGTACTCTGGCGCAAGATCGCTTCGTCGGTGACGCCGGGCAACGCGCCGACGCCGTCACCGGCACCGCCGCCGGCCGGCTGTTCCTGACGCCTTGGGCGGCACGACGCTTCCTGTCGACGGGTCAGACGTCCAGGGAATGTACGAAACCGGCGACCGCCCCGTAGTACTCAGTCCCGATCAACCTGCTTTCATCGTACGAGCCGAACGCCAGAGGCAAATTGTCAGGATCGCGTCCGGTCATCAGTTCCGCCGCGCCGTCTGCCATCTGCCATCGGCGGGTGAACAGGCCCTGCTGTCGGAGTATCGGCTCTATGCGATCGAGCTCGCCAACCGCTCTTACGTTGAAGGTCATCGAGCGGACGCCCAAGGAGTCTTGGCCGTGGCGAACCGCGTGCTGGCTCTGCACTTGGCGCAGGATGATGAACATGGAACCACGGGGTGGCTGTCCGATCACGGCAACTGTCTCGTCGCGAACAATCTCTTCGAACGGCCCGATCTCTCGATAGAACGCAAGGGAGCGATCTAGCGCGGTCACCGTGACCAGCGTGGATCGGATTGCCCAGGGCTCGGCTTGGTGATCGGTCACCACCTTCTCAAGATAGGCCGTGAATCAGTTCGCGACTCCAGAGATCGGTCTCGACCCGCCTGCGGGGCAGATGGTTTGGAGCCTGAGGTCGGACTCGAACCGACGACCTGCGCATTACGAGTGCGCTGCTCTACCGACTGAGCTACCCAGGCGTCTGCCACCGTCGACGCCCAGGGTGGATGGAGCAGGACCTTCCGAACAACCGGGCTGACGGCGGAGAGTCAGTGTAGGTCAGGGTGCGCCCGGGTCCGGGCTCTGTTGTGAACGCGGTGGGCCGACGTGCCAGCGCCGGCCCACCGACTCAGCGCAGGGTGCGTTATCCCAGTTCAATCCGTCGATTTGGTTTGCGCCCGCCGCGTTCGAGTCGTGTGTCATCAGCGTGCAACGCCGTTGCAAGGGCCCGGGCGCACAGTAGGGAGTACCGGCTTGGCGGCGCCGGGCAGTGTGCTGCCGCTTGAGAGAGGGGTCCAGCGCCGTGGCTATCGAAATGGGGCGAGAGACGACTGTCGACCGGCTCCGGGCGGTGGACCAACTGCGGGGTTTGACGAGTACGCAGCTCGAGCAGGTGGCCGGGCTGGCCGAGAGGGTGCAGGTCGACAAGGGTGAGGTCCTGGCCCGGGAGGGCCGGATCGGTCGGGAGTTCTTCTTGATCCTCTCCGGCCGGGTGGCTGTGACGCAGGGCGGCCGTCATGTCGACACGCTCGGCCCCGGACGTTTCTTTGGCGAGGTGATCGCCACGAACCTCGGGCCGCGTCACGCGACGGTGACCGCGCTGAGCGAGGTCGACGTACTGATCATCGGGCCGCGCGAGTTCGCGGCCATGTTCGAGATACCCGGGTTTCGTGATGCGATGCCTATGGCGATCGTGACTTCGCGTAACCTGACACCGACGTTCGCACCGGAGGACGGCATGAAAGAGAACGGGGGGGTGCCCACGATGGTGATCGAACGCCTGCACGGGGTGCCTTGGTTTGCCGCGTGCACCGCGGAACAGCTCGCTGAGATCGCGCGCCTGGCCGAGCGCCTCCGTGTGCAGGAAGGCGAAGTCATCCTACGCGAGGGACGGCTCGGGCGCGAGCTCTACATCATCCTCGAGGGCACCGTCGTCGTCACCCGGTCCGACAAGGTCGTCAACGAATGGGGTCCCGGCGACTACTTCGGTGAGCTCGCCGCGATCGAGGCTGCGCCGCGCAGCGCAACGGTCACGGCGACTTCGGACCTCGACGTGCTCATCGTCGGTCCGCGTGAGCTCGAGGCGATGATGGAGATCCCTGGCTTCCGCAACGCACTGCTGGTCGGGATGAGCCGGCGCATCCGAGATGCGGATGACAAGTTGGCAGCGATTGCCGAGAAAGATGAGGGTGAGGACCCGTCCGGTTCCTGACGCGTGGCCGCTCGGTCAGCCCGGTTCGGCAGCCATCCGGGCCAGGCGACGCAGCCCCAACCTCAATGCTGTCTCCTCGGCGTGGCGCAGCAGGACGGCAACCCGCTCGTCGGCCACCCGACCGCGTTGACGCAGTGTCCGCGCCAGTTCGACCTCGGAAGCGGCTTCGAAGGGTGATGAGCCCATGCGGGTGGCAAGCCGAATGGCCGCTTCGAAGTGGACTTCGGCCAGGGCGAGGTCTCCGGTGGCAGCGGCCAAGAGCCCGAGGTAGTGGTCGGCCGGTCCGACACACGCCGCCGCCGGCACCCTGAGCACTACCGCCGTGCCGGCATAGGGACGCATCTGGTCGTAAAGGACCGACGCGTAGTCCCGGGCGCGTGTACCGAGCACACCACACGCCGCCGCCGCGAGCGCGAGGGACAAGCCTTCGGTTTGATCCCTCGCGACGACCTCCCAGCCGATGTCTGCGAGGGCGTCCAGATCGGCCATCGCCTCGTCGGGCTGTCCGGCCTCGGCGTGGATGAGCGCCAGGGCCGTCAGGAGGATCGGATATCCCTTGAGCGCCTGCGCGATCACCTCTTGGAACATCGGCTCGAGCGCCACCACCTCCTCGCGTTGCCACCAGGTCCACACCATGAGCCCGCCGTAGAAGGTGGCGCCGAGCTCGTTGTAGCCCTCGGCGGCCTCCAAACCTCTGCGGGCCAGCGATTCCGCCCGGTCGATGTCGCCCGCCAACAACGCCATCACGGCCCCGATGTTGAGGGTCCATGACAACTCGAGTGGGTGCACCGGCCCTGCGTCCCGCGCTTCGAACCGGGTCAGCTCCTCGGTGACCGCGTCCACATCGCCGCGTGCCAGCAGTTCGCGGACTCGCCACATGTGGCCGTGCAGCGCGAGGAACTGGTCGCCGACGTCAGCGGCGATCTCCCCGAGTTCTGTTGCCGCGGCCAGTCGCTCGGGCGCGGGGTCAATACCCCACAACACGTTGATCCGAGCACGGAGGGCGTAGCCGAGTGCGAGACGGTCGCCCAGACGCCTGGCCATCGAGACCGCATCAGAGCTCAACTCCATCGCCCGTTCGAGGGCTCCGGGTGCCGGCACCCCCGTCAAGGCGACGACGATCAGCGCGAGCTGCGCGGTGACCCTGGCCCGGAGGTGCGAGTCGTCGCCTGGCAACGCAGCGAGGGCCTCTTCCAGCAGCTCTATCTGCTCGTCGTGGGCATCGACGACGCCGAGATAGCTCACCGGCCCGGCGCGCAGGGCGGTCATGGCCAGTCGATCGGGGTCCCCGATCGCCCGGGCCAGCGTCGCGGCCCGGGCAAAGTTCGCGTTGGCCTCGGCCTCGTCGCCCGCGCGGCCCTGTGCCTCGGCCAAAGCGATCAGTGCGTCACAGAGGGCGGACTGTTCGGCGTCGCCTGATCTCTCCGCCACCTCGAGCGCACGGGTGAGATGGCCGACCGCTTCCTCGAACGCGAGCAGGCGCATCGCCCGTTCGCCGGCCGCGATGCAGTACCGGATCGCCTTGTCCGCGCCCGCCAGCGCCGCCCCCATGTAGAAATGGTGGGCCAGCTCGTTGACGTACCTGTCGACCGATTCACCGTGGACGCGCTCGGTCGCCAACGCGATCTTGTAGTGGTAGCGGACCCGGCGCCCGCGCAACAGCTCGCCGTAGATCGCGTCGCGCACCAGGCCGTGGGTGAAGGCATAGCGGTCACGGACCAGCCCACCTACGCGGCGAAGCAGGCGCGACTCCTCAGCGCGGTCGAACGCGTCGAGCTGTTGATCCGGGCTCAATTCGGCGGCCTCGGCAACGATGCCCGCTTCGCACTCCTGTCCGGCGACCGCTGCTGCCTGCAGGAGGTAGATCACGTCCTCGGGCAGCCGCGACACGCGTCGCGCCACGAGCTCCCGGATCGCCTCGGGCGGCTCGAGGTCCGAGGGCACCGGCGCGTCGCCGTTACCGGCCTGCTCGTTCTCGCGCTCGCCGATGTGGTCGAGCATCTCCTCGAGGAACAGCGGGTTCCCATCGGTCAGCTTGAAGAGGCGCGGGACCAGCGCCACCGGCACCTTCGGCCAGCTGCGCACCAGTTCCTCGACGCCGTCTTCGTTCAGGCCCTCGAGATGCACCGTCTCGACCGAGCGGTCGGACCGAAGATCGGCCAAGGCCTGGCGCACCCAGTGCCCGGACGGTACCTCCGAGTCGATGTACATCCCGGCGATGCCGAGCCTCGCACGATCGATGTTCCGCAGCACGTGGCGGAGAAGGAGAAGCGTGGGCTGATCCGCGAAGTGAAGGTCGTCGACGACCAAGAGGAGCTTGCCGCTTCCTGGGAGTTCGTTCAAGGTCGCGGTGACCGCCTCGAAGAAGCGGAACCGGGTGCTCTCCGGGTCTCCGGGCTCGGCTTCGAACGGCGTCGCGTATTGGCGCAGCCGGAGGACGAGGCGGGAAAGCTCCACGAGCTGCCAGTTGGGCATCCGCGAGATCCGGTCGGCCGACTCGGCGTGGAAATACCGGCCGAGCGCTTCGGCGAAGGGCTGGAACGGTGCCACGGGCTCCTCGTCGCAGCGCCCCCACAAGACCAGAGCACCTTCGGTCTCCACGGCGCGAGCAAATTCACCGACGAGGCGCGTCTTGCCTATGCCTGGGTCACCCTCGACGAGAAGGAGGCCGCTGTCGCCGTTGCCCACCGACGCCCACCAGTCGTACAGGAGCGACGACTCCCGGTCCCGCCCGACCAACGGTCCCCGGGTCGGTGACGTCGGGATCCGGACGCGGTACCCGCTCGAAGAGTCGGCGGCACCGGCCAGCTCCTCCGCCGCGACCTGCGCCGCCGTCGCCGGCTCCCCGGGCGCCACGAAGGCCAGTGCAGGGTCCTGCGTCAGGATGGCGTGCTCCATCCACGACACGTCGTGCCCGGGCTCGATGCCCAGCTCGTCCACGAGCGTCGAACGAAGGTCCTGATAGACGCGCAGCGCCTCCGCCTGCCTCCCCGAGCGATACAGCGCGAGCATGCGCTGGGACCACAGGCGCTCGCGCATGGGGTGTTGTGTCGTCAGCGTCTCGAGCTCGCCGATGAGCGACTCGTGGCGTCCGAGGGTGAAGGCGGCATCGAGACGCAGCTCGATAGCCGCGAGCAGCATCTCCTCGAGCCGCCGCGCCTCCGCTCGGGCAAAAGGTTCGTCGCGCACCTCGGTGTACGCCGCCCCGCGCCAGAGGTTCTGCGCCTCTTCGAGCACCCGCACCGCCTCGCTCGGTCGGTGCCGTATCAGCTGCCGCTTGCCGTCCGCCACCATTCGTTCGAACACGAACACGTCCGTCGTCTCCGCGGCGATCTCGAGGACGTAGCCGGGCGAGCGGGTCACGATGAGGTCTTGGGAGACCCCCGCCTCGCGCAGACGCTTCCTTAACCGCGAGATCGTGGAACGCAGCGCGATTTCGGGCCCATCGCCTTCGTGGTCACCCCACAGCGAATCGATGAGCCGGTCCACCGAGACGATGAGGCCGCGATCGATGAGCAGACGCGCCACCAGCGCTCGTGCCTTGAGGCCGCCGAGGTCGACCGGGTGACCGCCCCACGCGATCTCGAGCGGGCCAAAGACCCGGATCTGCAATTGAGAGGCAAGATCGGAATGGTTCGTGACTGCCTCCGCATCA
>DATMMN010000078.1:0-23648 GCA_035569675.1 Acidimicrobiales bacterium
GCGCGGACGGGGCGGGTTCGTGGTACTGGAATTTGGCGCACTCCGTGCTGGCGCTCGTGCCCGGTGCCGTTGGCGTTCTGCTCGGTTTGTTCGTGATCGCCGAATCGCGCGGCGTGACGGTCGGGAAGGGCCGGCTGACCCTCGCGACCGCTGGGATCCTGCTCATCCTGTGTGGCGCATGGTTCGCCGTCGGCCCGTACGCCTGGCCGGTGCTGACCAACAGCGGGACGTACTTCGCAGCCTCGACGCACACGCGCTTCCTGACGTACGAGCTGGGCTATAGCGTCGGCGTCGGCCTGGTGCTCGTGATGTGCGGTGCGTTCGTCGCGGGCTGGGCCTCACGCCACTCGCCCCAGTCGGCCGTTGTCGCCGAGTCGCCGCCCGCGGCGAACGCCATTCCGGAGCCTGCTGAGGCGGGTATCTGATAAACGACTGCCCGCTGAGACGCAGGTCGAGCACGCTGATGTAAGACTCGCCCGGTGGGGTCGGTCTCTCCGGGACAGATCGTGATCCTCAACGGCGCGCCCCGCTCGGGAAAGACCTCGATCGCGCACGCATTGCGGGAGCGCGGCCCCGGGGTATGGGTCAATCTCGGCGTCGACGCCTCGACCAGTTCGCTGCCCGAACGGTTCCGACCCGGGATCGGGCTCCGGCCAGGAGGTGAGCGGCCCGATTTCGAGGATCTGGTCGTCACTCTCTTCGCCGCCCTGTGGGATTCGGTAGCTGCACAGGCACGGCTGGGCCTCAACGTCGTCGTCGACGTCGGGATCCACGACGCGTATTCCGCACCCCGCCGGATCGCCCGCGACGCCGCACGGCGACTCGCAGGCCTCCCCGTGTTGGTCGTCGGAGTTCGCTGCCCAATCGAGGTCATCTGGGAGCGTCGCCGCGAGTCGTGGGGTCAGGACCTTCGCGACGCCGACGGCCGAACGGTTGCGGCGGTCGAGCGCTGGCAGTCTGCGGTGCACGCCCAGTTGCCGTACGACCTCGAGGTGGACACCGCGTCCTCGTCTCCCGCTCGGTGTGCCGATTCAATCCTCGCACGCCTGGCCGGACCGCCGGGGACTTGCCTGGCCGCGGCGGGCAAGGCGTGAGCCCTCCTCGCGCCATGACGATCGCGTAGCGTCAATCCCGTGGACCAGGTCTCCGGGGAATACGTCCTCCAGCTTCACATCGAGCTCAACGACGTCGAGCCCACAGTGTGGCGGCGGGTGCTCGTTCCCGGTGATTCCCTGTTGTCGGAAGTGGCCGAGACGCTCCTCATTGCGATGGGTTGGCAGAATTCCCATCTGCATCAAATTGAAGTTGGTGACTCGCTCTACGGGATGCAAGCTGATGATGATTCAGATGAGGAGATCGACGAGGCAACCGTCACCGCCATTGATGTCCTACAGGGTCAACGTTCCTTCACACTTGTTTACGACCTCGGTGACAACTGGGAGCACCGAGTGACCGTCGAAGAGATCACCTGGACGGATCCTTTGATGTATTGCGCTGTTTGCCTCGGTGGCGAACAGGCGTGCCCGCCAGAGGACTCCGGAGGACCCGGCGGCTACACGCGCTTCATTGACGCGTTGGCTGACCCCGGACACCCCGAACATCGGCAGTATTCGGATTGGATCGGTGGAGCGTTCGACCCCGGTGCGTTCAGTGTTGCCGGCGCGAACGCGCTCCTCCAGGAGATCTGACGTGGTCGGCGTTCGCTCGGAATTCGAGTGCGCCCCTCGGGATTTGAACCCGAAACCTGCGGATTAAGAGTCCGTTGCTCTGCCGTTGAGCTAGAGGCGCACCGGAGAGTGTAGGCGAGTCGCTCGCCACACCTTTGCGAGCGAGGAGGAATGACGCGGGCGGTGCGAGTGCCCCCGTTGCCACCGGTCCGGGCCTTCGCCTCGGACCGGCGACCCCCCCCGGGGGACACTCGTCGCTGCATTCCAGACAACAGTGCGGGCGCGAAGGTAGCACGGAGGCTGACATTGACGTCAGATACACTCCGAGTCGCCCGCGCCGCCGCGCGGGCGTGCATTTTGACGATCGGCGCGTCGCGCCAGCAGGGAAGGGAGCGCGGTGGACCTCGAGTTCACGAGCGAACAGGAGGAGCTGCGTGCGTCGGTGCGCTCGTTCCTCGACAAGGAGTGCACCCTCGCGGTAGTGCGTGACGTCGTCGAAACCGGAAACCCACCGGCGGTCCTTTGGCAGTCCATGGTGGCGCTCGACTGGCCCGCGTTGAATGTTCCCGAGGAGGACGGCGGCATCGGCCTGACGTTCGTCGAGACGGCGGTGGTCGTCGAGGAGCTCGGGCGCAGTGTGGCTCCCGGGCCACTCCTCGCCACCGTCAGCCAGTTCGTCCCGATCGTGATCGAGGCAGGCACGGCTGCGCAGCGTCATCAATTCCTCTCCGACGTTGCCTCCGGCGTGACCACGGGCGCCATCGCCCTCGCCGATCACCCCACGGGCTGGTCCCTCGGCGACGTCACCATGGCTGCGGAACGAGCCGAAGGCGGCTGGGTCCTCGACGGCACCAAGCACGGCGTCATGGTGGGCCACGGTGTCGACGAGCTCGCCGTTGTGGCGCGGGTGGGCGAGGGGCTCGGGGTCTTCATCGTCCCGTCCGCCGACGCCGGGCTCAGCACGGTCAACTCGCTCGACGCCAGCCGGCCGGTCTCCACGGTGTCATTCGAACGTGTTCTCGTCCCCGATGAGCGCGTGCTCGGTGCCCCCGGCAGCATCGAGACGACTCGAGCTGTCGTCCGGGCCGTCGAGGAGGCGACGGCGGCGCTTGCGCTCGAGACGGTTGGCGCCTGCGATGCCCTCTTCCAGATGGTTCTCGCCTACGTCAAGGACCGTAAGCAGTTCGGGGTACCGGTCGGCTCCTTCCAGGCCATGAAGCACAAGATGAGCAACATGTTCTTGGCCGTCGAACGCGCCCGTTCGTTGTGCTACTTCGCCGTGGCCGCCATCGCCGAGGACACTCCGCAACGGGCCGCCGCCGTGGCCATGGCCAAAGCGGCCAGCGACGACTGCCAGCACCTCGTGTGCCGCGAGTCACTCCAGTCGTTCGGTGGCATCGGCTTCACCTGGGAGCACGACGGCCACTTCTTCATGAAGCGGGCCACCGCGGACGGTGCGCTCTTCGGGGGAGCCCCACTGCATTCGCTCACGGTCGCCGCCTCCCTGGAGACGCGCACCCTCTGACGGGAAGAGTGGCAACCGTGCGACCGGGCGAATCGATCATCGAAGCCCTCGGCCTTGCGCCGCATCCCGAGGGAGGGTGGTACCGCCGCACCTGGGAGGCGCCTGCCAACGAAGGCGAGCGAGCCGCGGCCAGCGCCATCTACTACCTCCTGCTCGAGGGAGAAGTCTCCGCGCCGCATCGGATCGACGCCGCCGAGCTGTGGCACTTCTATGACGGCGATCCGCTCGAGCTTGTCCGCGAGCCGCCCGGTGGCCCAGCGGAAGTGATCATCCTCGGCCGCGACGTCTCCGCCGGGCAACGACCGCAGGCCGTCGTCGAGGCCGGCGTCTGGCAGTGGGCCCGTCCGCTTGGGCGCTATGCCCTCGTCGGGGCGACCGTGACGCCGGCGTTCACGTTCGAAGGCTTCGAGCTGCGGAACGGGCCCGGCGCGGGCTGAACGGGCAGCCGCCTCATCAGGCAGGATGGAGGCTCGACCCAAGAAAAGGAGGCCGACCGACATGACCGAGCGCGCGGAGGAGGGGCTGTCGGCCCTTCTGCACGAGACCCGGACCTTCGCCCCGCCGGAGGACCTGGCCAAGTCCGCCAACGCTCAGCCCGGGATCTACGCCGAGGCTGACGCAGACCCGCTCGCTTTCTGGGAAGGGCAGGCCCGCCGTCTCACGTGGGCCGAGCCCTGGTCGCAGGTGCTCGAGTGGAACGTGCCCTTCGCCAAGTGGTTCGTCGGCGGCAAGCTCAACGTCACCGTCAATTGCGTCGACCGCCACGTCGAGGCGGGCCTCGGCAACCGTGTCGCCTTCCACTGGGAGGGCGAGCCCGGCGACACCCGGACAATCACGTACGCCGACCTCCTCACCGAGGTCAGCCAAGCGGCGAACGCACTGACCGAGCTCGGGGTGCGCACCGGTGACAAGGTCGCCATCTACATGCCGATGATCCCCGAGACCGTGGTCGCCATGTTGGCCTGCGCCCGCCTCGGCGCCCCGCACACCGTGGTCTTCGGCGGCTTCTCTTCCGATGCGCTGCGTGGCCGCATCCTCGACTGCGACGCCAGTTTCGTTATCACCGCGGACGGCGGGTACCGCCGTGGCGCGCCCAGCGCGCTGAAGCCGGCGGTCGACGACGCGTTGACCGGGTGCCCCGGCGTCCGCAGGGTCTTGGTCGTGCGGCGCACGGGCCAGGAGGTGGCGTGGGACGCCGCCCGCGACGTCTGGTGGCACGACGTCGTGCCGCGTCAGCCCGAGCGGCACGAGCCGGAGGCCTTCGACGCCGAGCATCCGCTCTACATCATGTACACCAGCGGGACGACGGCGAAGCCCAAGGGCATCCTGCACACGAGCGGGGGCTACTTGACGCACGTCTCGGCGACCCACAATCTGATCTTCGACCTCAAGCCCGAGACCGACGTCTTCTGGACCGCGGCCGACATCGGCTGGGTCACCGGCCACAGCTACATCGTCTACGGACCGCTGGCCAACGCAACCACGTCCGTCATGTACGAGGGCACACCCGATACGCCGGCGCGCGACCGCTGGTGGCAGCTGGTCGAGAAGTACAAGGTCAACATCCTGTACACGGCGCCGACGACGATCCGCACCTTCATGAAGTGGGGCGAGGACCTCCCGGCCGAGCACGACCTCTCGAGCCTGCGGCTCCTCGGGTCGGTCGGCGAGCCCATCAACCCCGAAGCCTGGATCTGGTACCGGACCCACATCGGCGGCGGGCGTTGCCCCATCGTCGACACCTGGTGGCAGACCGAGACCGGCGGCATCATGATCACCCCACTGCCGGGCATCACCGCGACCAAGCCGGGCGCCGCCATGACGCCGTTCCCCGGCGTCTCGGCCGATGTCATCGACAACGACGGTCGCTCGGTCGGTAACGACGAGGGCGGCTACCTCGTCCTCACCGAGCCCTGGCCCGGCATGTTGCGCGGCATCTACGGCGACGACGAGCGCTACAAGGAGACCTACTGGTCGCGCTTCCCGGGCCGCTACTTCGCGGGCGACGGCGCCAAGCGCGACCAGGACGGCGACCTGTGGCTGCTCGGCCGTGTCGACGACGTCATGAACATCTCCGGACACCGGATCTCTACGACCGAGGTCGAGCACGCACTGGTCAGCCATCCCGCCGTGGCGGAGGCGGCCGTGGTGGGGGCGAACGACGCAACCACCGGTCAGGCCATCGTCGCGTTCGTGACCGTCAAAGGTGCCAGCGAGGCCGAAGGCGAGGCGGGCGAGGCATTGGTCAAGGACCTGCGCGAACACGTCGCCCACGAGATCGGCCCCATCGCCAAGCCGCGCCAGATCCTGCTGACTCCAGAACTGCCCAAGACGCGGAGCGGCAAGATCATGCGGCGCCTCCTCCGCGACGTCGCCGACGACCGCCCGCTCGGCGACGTCACCACCCTCCTCGACCCGACCGTGGTCAACTCCATCAAGGACCACATGGCCGAGGGCGGGGGAGACGACAAGGAGTAGGAGCGTGCCCGCCCTCGACCACACGATCGTCCCGGTGTCCGACGCCGAGGCGAGTGTCCGCTTCTACGGCGAGATCCTGGGGTTCGCGGCCGAGGGACAGGACGGCCCCTTCTCGGTGGTGCGGGTCAACCCCGACATGCTCCTGCTGTTGGCCCCGTGGGGCACCGACGGCGGGCACCACTACGCCTTCATCCTGGCGGCAAACGAGTTCGACGCCGCTTTCGACCGCATCAAGGCGGCGGGTGTGCCCTACGGCGACTCGTTTCACGACGTCGGGAACATGCAAGGACCCGGCAACGAGTTCGGCGCGCACGGCATGGGCGCGGCGCTCTATTTCTTCGACCCCGATCAGCACCTCATCGAGATTCGCCACGACTGACCCGCGGCGCCCGGGACGGCCTCAGGTCGCCGGGTGCACCTCGAGCACGGTGGCCGAGCCCTGGCCGCCGCCCGCACAAAGCGTGCCGACCCCGATGCCTCCGCCGCGGCGGCGCAGCTCGTGGATGAGCGTCACGAGGATCCTCGCTCCCGAGGCCGCGATCGGGTGCCCCAGGCCGATGGCGCCGCCGTTCACGTTGACGATGTCGTGTGGGAACCCAAGCTTGCGTGAGGAGGCGACGGCCATGGTGGCGAACGCCTCGTTGATCTCGACCAGGTCGACGTCGGATTCGGCGAGGCCGGCCTTGGACAGCGCCCGCGGCACACAAATCGTCGGAGCCAGCCCAGTGCGAGCCGGCTCGATCCCGGCCGAGTTCCATGACCGCACCGTGGCCAAAGGCGGCAACCCGTGCGCCTCCGCATAACGGCGCGACGTCACGACCAGGGCGGCACCCCCATCGGCGATGCCCGAAGAGCTCCCGGCGGTGACCTGGCCGTCGGGCAGCCCCGAGAGCACCGGGAGCGCCGCCAGCTTCTCCAGGGTGGTGTCGGCCCGGGGGTGCTCGTCGATGCTCACCGTCACAGTCTCGCCGCGCCCCGCCGGCACCGACACCGGCACGATCTCCTCGGCGAAGCGCCCGTCCTTGGTCGCGGCCACGGCCCGCATGTGCGAGTGGTAGGACCACTCGTCTGACTCCTCGCGGGTGATCCCGCACTCGCGGGCCGTGTTCTCGCCGACCGTGATCAGCATGTTCGTATTCGGCGCGTCGGGCGTGTTGGGGTGGCTGGGCGGCATGTAGCGCTCGACCCCGCCGAACGGGAAGGGGGACTTCTCGAACAGCATCGGTCCGCGTGTCATGGTCTCGATACCGCCGGCGATGATGACGTCCGCCATGCCCGAGCGGATGTGGGCGGCAGCCTCCTGGACCGCCATCATCCCCGTGGCGCACTGTCGCTGCACCGCGCCGCCCGGCGTGTCCGGTGGCAGGCCCAATGCATTGGCCAGGTAGCGCGCCGTGTCGCCGCCCCCCTGCAGCACCTCGCCCACGATCAGGTCGTCGATGTCGTGCGTGTCCAGACCGCCGGCGTCGATGACGCCCTGCAGCGTCTGCAGGCCGATGTCGTGCAGGCTCAACCCGGCCAGGCTCCGGCCGGAGCGCCCGATGGGTGTGCGGGTGGCGGCGACGATGACGGCGTCGTTGGCGTCGGTCATTCTGGGGGTTCCTCTTCCAGGTCGTGCCCGGCGGCCGCGCCCCCGAGGCATGCAAGCTCGATCCGCCCCTGGATTGACCACCGGAGGCGCATCGGCCATGCTGCAACGATCCTGACACTGGCGTCAATTTTCCGCGCCGGGCAGACAATCTCAGCCTCTTGGGGGACCGCATCGTGTTGTTGGACGAGCATCTCGGGCGAATGGCCGCCGAGTTCGGCGACCGCACTGCGTTCACCGTGGTGGACGTCGGCGCCATCACGTTCGCCGAATGGGACGGCGCCGCCAACGCGCTGGCCCGGCGCCTCCTCGACGACGGCCTCGAGCCCGGTGGCCGCGTGGGCATTCACCTCCAGCCCGAGCACGCGCTGCGTTGGCTCGTGTCGTACACGGCCGCCCACCGGGCGGGCGGCGTGGCGGTTCCCATGAATCCGCGCCTCGCCCCGGCCGAGGTGGGCCACGTCCTGGCCCACTCCGGCGCCACCGCGGTCGTCGCCGACGGTGATCTCGTGGCGCGCGACCTCGAGTCCGGTGACGGCAACCTCGCCTTCCTGATCGACGCCGGCGCGGAGGGCTCCGAGATTCCGCCTCTGCCCGGGACCAGCGCGCCGATCCTCGCCTGGGACGACGCCGTCGCCGGGGATCGCACGCCGTTCCAGGCGCCGCGCGAGAAGGACGACCTGGCAGACATTCTTTATACGTCGGGTACCACCGGCCGTCCCAAGGGTGTGGCGGTGCGTCACTCGAACGGGTCGATGGTCGGCGCCATCGAGCCGAATTGGTCGGGCGGGGGCTGGGTCCACTCGAGCCCGCTGTTTACCTTTGCAGGCATCTCGCTCGTGTACACGCCGATGAAGTTCGGCCTTCAGGTTCTCTATCAGCCCCGTTTCGACGCTGACCGCTGGTTGCGCCTGGTCGAGGACGAGCGCCCGGTGTCGGTCTTCCTCGTCCCCGCGATGGCGCACTTGCTGATCGACCACCCGCGCTTCGACGAGGCCGACCTGTCATCGGTCCAGTTGTGCTCGGTCGGTAGCGCCCCGCTGGCCCCCTACGTGGTCGAGCGACTCCAGGCCAAGATGCCCGACGCGCTCGTCTCCAACAACTACGGCATGACCGAGGCCGGGACGGCCTACGCGATCATGCCGCAGGGAGAGGCGGTCAGGCGTCCCGGCTCCGTGGGCCAGATCGCGCCACCGGCGGTCGTCAAGATCGTCGGCGAGAAGGGCGACGACCTGCTGGCCGGCGAGGTCGGGGAGGTTCGGCTCCAGGTGCCCGGCCGACCACGCGAGTATTACAACGACCCCGAAGCGACGGCCGAGACGTGGCGCGACGGCTGGCTGATCACGGGGGACCTCGGCAAGCTCGACGCCGATGGGTACCTCTACATCGTCGGCCGTTCGAAGGACGTCATCATTCGGGGCGGCAACAACGTGCATGCCACTGACGTCGAGCATGCACTGGTCCAACACGACGCCATAAAGGAAGTCGCCGTGGTCGGTGCGCCGCACCCGGTCCTCGGCGAGGACGTCGTCGCCTTCGTCGTCCTCCAGCCCGAGGCGACGGCCACGCCCGATGAGCTGCGGGACTTCGGCCTCACCCAGCTGGCTGATTACAAGGTCCCTCGCCAGTACGTCTTCGTCGACGCCCTCCCGCGCAATCCGACGGGCAAGGTCGTCAAACCCGAGCTCCGCGCCCGGCTCGCCGAAACCTCGTCCTGACTGTCCCGACTCTTCGGCGGTCCACAGTCAGGTAACGCGAAGATGAACTCTTCGGAATGGTCCTCGCAAACGCACGTCACCCGTTCCGGAGTACTCCGCACGTTCCGTATACTTGGATCGTGATGAGCGTGCAGACGGTGGATCGCCGGGTATTCCGCTCTCCCGAAGGGGAGAACCATGGACTGCCGTGTGCCGCCATGTCCGAAGTACAGATCTGTGGCATCCCGAAGCTGATCGCAAGGGAGGTGGCCTCAACGCCGTAGGAAGGACCTCGAAGAGTCCTGACGTTGAGGAGCCGCTTCCCTTCTCGGGAAGCGGTTCTTTGCATTTGGGCCATACACAGCCGGAACGCAGCTGAGATTGACCTGGTGCCGGGGGCGACACGAGACCCTGGGCGAAGCAATGCCGGGCGAATAATCGATGAACGAGACGACGAACCAGAGAGTGAGGAAGACAATGGAGACGCTGTGTCGACGCTGCCGGTTCCACCCGGCGTCTCCTCGGATCGCGGGCTACTGCTCGTGGGACTGCTACGACGCCGACGACGAGGGTGACGACGCCGAGGGCGAAGGGGAGGGCGAAGAGGCCGCGTGACCGCGACCGCGCTCGGGCAGCGGCGCCTGAGCTAGCCGCGCGCGGGTACTCGGATGCCGCCCCACTCCGGATCCGGCCGGCCGGTCGCATAGGCGTGGCGCAGATTGGCCAACCACTGCACGCTGTCCTCGAGTCCGCCGGGTCGGTTATTGGCGAGCCAGAGCGAGCGGTACCGCTCCGTCAACGCGTCGAGGTCCGTACCGAGGCTTTCTCGCACGTGCGTCGGGACCGACTCCAAGAAGCCGTCGACCTCCAAGCGAGCCCGAGCGTCGCGCAGAAGGAGTTTGACGAGGTCGATGCCGAACGTCACTTCGTCCCGCAGCGGTTGCCCGTCGCTCCGGTCGGGGTTTGATCCGCTGACGGCCCTGCGTGCTTCCTCGAGACATCGCTCGACCTCGGGAAGTTCGGCTGCGGTCAAGCCCTTCGTCAGGCCCCGTCCGACCGGGAGCTGGGGGTAATAGAGATTCATTACCAGCGTCGACATGTTCGGGAACTGCGGCGTGACGAGGCGGTGGGCGTCGCCGAGCGACAACACGGCGTCCGCCATTCCCCCGGTCGGGTCGCGGAACACGTGGGTGGAGAGGGCCGCCGCGAGGTCCAGGTCGGCGTTCGACTCGAGGCACCACGAGACGGCGGCGCCGTAGGCGAACCCCGGCTCGCTGATCACGGGCTGCTGGAGGTGGCCGAGGTCGCCCCAGTCCGTGTTCAGGTAGCCGACGGCACCGTGGGCGAGGGCTGCGGCTGCCGCACGCTCGCAGGTGTTGCGTGCGTTGGTCACCCGGCCGAGGATGCTCATCCAGCTCGAAGTCCCCGGAGCGACCCAGAACGGCACCCCTGCCGCAGCGAGGGTGGCGCACCGCTCGTCGAAGGGGTGCCAGTCGTCGTAACCCCACTCGCACACCGTCACGCCGGAGGGCAGGCGAGCGAGCAGGTCAGGCTGACCCGCGAGCATGTCGCCCCACATGAGCATCTCGCGGTCATCGAGTTCGGGCAGCCCGCGCAGCGTGGTAGCCCACGCCAAGAAGTCGTCGATGCGCCCGGCGGGGAGTTCCCACGCCTCGTCCAGCCCGACGTGCACGCGCTTGCTCGTGAACAACGGCAACAGCTCGGCCAAAAGCTCGCGG
This sequence comes from Acidimicrobiales bacterium, assembly GCA_035569675.1. Lineage (GTDB taxonomy): Bacteria > Actinomycetota > Acidimicrobiia > Acidimicrobiales > RAAP-2 > Bog-473. Next base: position 10,695 of record DATMMN010000078.1, read on the forward strand.
ACGAGCTCGAGCGAGCGCGGGTCGTTGGGTTCGATCGTCATGGGCTCGCGGGCGATGCCGTACGGATCGACGAACCCGTCGGGCTCGATGGCGAGCGGCCGGTAACGCTTGTGGGCGAGCCAACGGTTCATGTGCCCGAGACAGTTCTGGTTGGGGACGAGCTCGATGTGGCGTTCCCGGCAATACGCGTCGAGCGCGCGGATCTCGTTGGCGTCCAGTGGGCTCGCCTCGGCATGGACCTCCTGGTGGTTCCGGTAGGCGAAGGTGTGCTCCGAATAGAGCTGCAGCTGGTTGATCTTGAAGGAAGCCAAGCGGTCGATGAGCGCATGCAGGCGTTCCGTTGTCGGTACCTTGTCGCGCGAGATGTCGAGCATCACGCCGCGCACCGGGAAGTCGGGGTGATCGCGCACGACACCCTCGGGCAGCGCGCCGTCGTGGAGTGTGGCGAGTTGCGCCAACGTGGATTCGCCGTAGAAGAACCCGGCGTCGTCGGCCGCGGCGAGCTCCACGGAGTCCGGACCGACGTGCAGCTCGTATCCCTGCGGCGGCAGTGACGGGTCTCGCCGGCGGTCCGCCGGTCGGGCCGGCACCGTGTTGCCGTTCAGCTCGAGATTGCGCGGGACGGGGAGCAGGTTCACGAGAGGTTCTTGCGATAGACGAAGAACACGTCGGTGACCTTTCCACCGACGGCCGCGTAGGGCACGATCGGCCCGACCCAGACCACCGACACCTCGCCGGCCCCCCGCCGCCGCAGCTCGTGGAGCGCGCCGAGGAGCACGGTTTTGCCCATCCCTCGACCCATCAGGTCCGGGCGGACCGCGACGGGGCCAAGCAGTCCCTTGCGGTTTACCTCGAACGCGCAAAACGCCGTGATTCCTCCGTCACCCATTTCCGCGCGGTCGATGACGAGGTTCCCCTTGTCGAGGGCGCGCAGCACCTCGAGCCGCCAATTCGACCAGTGGTCGCTCATGAACGCATCCACCTCGGCGCGGTCGAGGGCCGTGGCGAGGCTGTACTTCCCGGGATCCTCGGGAATAGTCGAGAGGTCGACGTACATGTTGAAGTTCGTCTCGGCCCGCGCGTAGTGCCGGCGCTCGAGCAGGCAGTGCAGCGAGGTCTCCAGGCTCGGGACCCCCGGCCACAGGAAGTAGGGCGGGTCGGCGCCGGTGATCAGGGTCTTGTGTCCCTCGTCGCGCGCCCAGTCCTCCGCCGCTTGCAGGAGGGCATGGCCCAACCCTTGCCCCCGCGCTGAAGGGTCCACCGCGAGCAGCCTGAGATGCGGACCGTCGTCGCACTCCACGACGGCCGCCACGCCCCGTTCCGGTATGGCAAAGACGGTGGCCGGCTGCTCTCCGGCGAACAAAGCGTCCTCGAGCTCCTTGGCCGAAGGCGGTGCCACGATCGCCCGTTGGCAGAGCCGAATGATGGCCTGGAGGTCGGACCGGTCAGCGCGGACCGGCGTGCTCATCGACCTGCCCGGTTGAGGTCGGAAGCGCGGCGCATCGAGTCAGGTTAGGCCCGGGGTCCGGAGTGCGGTCCGGGCCTTGCCGCGGAGGGTGCGGTTGCGAGGAGTGGCTCAGACGGCTTCGTCGGGGAAGCGCAGGCGCGCCAGCTGCGACGCCTGGGCGACGACTTGACCCGTCGAGTCCCACAGGACACAGGTCTCGTCGACCATGCCGTCGGCCACGAGATTCGCCGTCATGCGGATGCCTAGCCAGCCGGGCGCCGGCCGCGCCCGCACGTATGCGGACATCTGCAGCGTGGGCACCCAGCCCGTCGAGCCGATCCTGAACGTGGCCGGCGGAATGGCGTCGTTGAAGAACAGCAAGGAGAGCGGGTCGGGGTCACGCCCGTCGGCAAAGCGGCTCCAGCCCTGCAGCTCCGCCTTGGCAACGGACGAGGCCGTTGACTCGCCGAACGGCAAGGTTGCCGGGTCGAGGCGGAGCTCCGTCACCTGCATGACTCCGACGCTCGGGCCACCCGGGATGCGGGGCGGCAGAGGCACGCAGTCCTCAGGTTCCGGGGCAGTGAGCGGCGCCGTGTCGTCGTACCGGGTGTTCGCCTGCGCAGAGAGGTCGCCGAGAACGCTCGTCGCTTCCACGATGTCGGTGTCCTGTTGGCGCAGGACGGCGCGGACCTGTGCCGCGGACCGGCCGCGCCGGAGCAGCGTGGTCGTGATGGTCGCGGGAGCGAGCTCGGGCGGACGCAGGTACGTGATGGCCGACGACACGACCTCCCAGCTGCGAGAGCCGTCCTCCCGCGCGGTCGTGCGGGCGGCTCGGCCGAGGAGTGCCAGCAGGTAGCCGCCGTTGGGCTTGTCGCCGACCGTCCAGAGTGGGTGGATGTCGGTCTCGAACTCGAACGGACGACCGGTCGCCCGTACCTGGGTCGCGGCGTCGAAGGAGATGTCTTCTAGTGCCGGCATGCAGGCGACCCTACCGGCGGCGAAGATGGCGCATGCCATTCGAACTCGAGGCGACGTTCGGCGACGACTACCTGTATTTCTACGCAGAGTCCATCGACGACGCGCACTCCGACACCGACACGTCGGAGATCCTGCGGCTGCTCGACCTGCCGAAGGGGTCGCGGATCCTCGATGCGCCGTGTGGTCACGGCCGGATCTCCCGCCGCCTGGCTGCCGCCGGCATGGTGGTCACCGGCGTCGATCTGACGCCCGCCTACATAGAACAGGCACGCTCTGACCCGAGGCTCGTCCCTGACGCCGTCGACTACCGCGTGGGTGACCTCCGTGCCCTCCCGGTCGACGGACCCTTCGACGCGGTGGTCTGCTGGCTGAACTCCTTCGGCTACTACGACGACGCCGACTGCCACCGGGTGCTGGCGGAGTTCCACCGGGTCCTGCGCCCCGGCGGCCTCGTCACTATCGACACGCTCCACCACGACGGTGGTGTGCGGCACTACACCCCGGCGCCTGACGCGGTGGCGGTCCAACGTGGCGACGACACCATGATCGAGCTCTGGACGTTCGACCCGGTGTCGGGACGGATGAACATCGAGCGCACGGCGCACCGCGATGGTGAGGTGCGGCACGCCTCGTACTTCGTGCGGCTCCCTACCCCACCCGAGTGGGTTGTGTGGCTCGAAGCGGCGGGTTTCCGTGACGTGCGCTTCCAGGCCGGAGGGGGCGGTCCTCTCGAGGTCGACAGTTGGGAGATGGTGGTCGTCGCCTCGGCGTGAGATTCGCGCTTTCCGTGTCTCCGATCGCGCTCGACGCCGCCCGCCATCGGCCGTAGCCTGAGCCGCACGAGACATTGACGCGGAGGTTCGAGGAGGAAGCGATATGCGCCACTTGATCCGGATCGTGACCATTCTGGCGACGATGGGTATCGCCATCGCACAGGGCCTCGGAGGCGGGCCAGCACCCTCGGGCGCCGCCACCTACAGTTCGCCGCCGACCGTCAACGCGACGAGCTGGAGTGAGGTCCCGGCCCCTTCGACAGCGAGCGCCAACTCCAACCAACTGAACGGGACGAGCTGCGTCACGGCGAGCTTCTGCGCCGGGGTCGGCATGTCCAGCACGACCGGCGGGACCCTCACGGAGCAGTGGAACGGGTCCAGTTGGTCGATCGTCAATTCGCCGACGGTCGGAGGGAATGCCCTCGAGGCTGTCTCTTGCGTCAGCGCCTCCTTCTGCATGGCCGTCGGGTGGACAAGCTCGACGACCCTCGCCGAGGAGTGGAACGGAACGAGCTGGTCGACCGTCCCGACGGCAAGCCTCCCTTCGGCCGACTTCCAGGCACAGCTCTGGTCCGTCTCGTGCGTAAGCACCACCTCGTGCGTGGGTGTGGGCCTGGCCGGTATCACAACGGGCAACGTGACGGTGGCCGAGCAATGGAACGGCACGTCGTGGACTCTGCTTCAGACCCCGAACCCGTCGGCCGCTGCCGACAGCTTTCTCTATGGCGTCGATTGCGTCAGCCCCAGCTTCTGCATGGCAGTGGGTGAATCGGATACGGGTGGCGTGACGCCGGTGAACACTTTGGCCGAGCTGTGGAACGGATCGTCGTGGGCGATCGTGCCCAGTCCGAACGCCTCCACCTCGACTTCAACTTTCGACGTGTTCGAGGCAGTGTCCTGCACCGGGACGCAGTTTTGCGTGGCCGTTGGCTATGGCTCCTCGGGTTCAGGAAACACCACGCTGACCGAGCAGTGGAACGGCACGGCGTGGTCGGTCGCAGCGAGCCCGAACGCGCCGAGCACGACCGACAACTATCTCAACGGCGTCGATTGCTTCGGCCCGACCACGTGCAGCGCGGTCGGTGGGTCGGCGACGGCGGCCGGGTTCAACAACCTGGCTCTCGCCTGGAACGGCACCACGTGGTCGCTCGTCGGCACGCCCAACCAATCCGGCGCAGCGAGGACGCAATCGTACGCCGTCTCGTGCGTCAGCGACTGGGCCTGCATGGCCGTCGGCCGGTTCGGCGGAGCGACTCCTTATCAGCCCTTCGCCATGCTCGCCCCGATCGCCCGCAGCGGCTACCGCTTCGTGGCCTCCGACGGCGAAGTGTTCAACTACGGCGCCGGGTCGCCGTTCTTGGGCTCGATGGGTGGGATGCACCTCAACGCGCAGATCGTGGGGATGGCGGTCATGCCGGCAAGCGACGGCTACTACCTGGTGGCCGCCGACGGCGGGGTCTTCAACTTCGGCTCGGCCCAGTTCTACGGCTCGACCGGCTCCTTACACCTCAACGCCCCGATCGTGGGCATTGCGGTGACCGCGGACGGAGCGGGCTATTGGCTGGTGGCGTCGGACGGTGGGATCTTCTCCTACGGCGACGCCCAGTTCTACGGCTCGACCGGCTCGGTCAAGCTAAACAAGCCCGTGATGGGCATGGCGGCCACGCCCAACGGGCTCGGCTACTACCTGGTGGCCTCCGACGGGGGCATCTTCAACTACGGCAACGCCGTCTTCGCGGGCTCGACGGGCTCGCTCGTGCTCAACAAGCCGGTCGTGGGCATGGCCGCGCCGGTCGGAGGCGGCTACTACCTGGTGGCCACCGACGGGGGCATCTTCAGCTTCCCGACCGGCTCGAGCGGCCCGCCTTTCTTCGGCTCCACGGGGTCCATCAAGCTGAACAAGCCCATCGTGGGGATGGCGACGACCGCCGGTGGCTACTACCTGAGCGGCTCCGACGGCGGCATCTTCAGCTTCCCCGGCGGCGGGCTGCCGCCCTTCTTCGGCTCGACGGGGTCGATCACGCTCAACGCGCCCATCGTGGGGCTCGCGGGATAGCTCGAGCCGGGACGCACTGGTTCGGTCGCGCGGCGCCGGCCGCCGGGATGGGGCAGGTCGGAGCCGGGGCGGTGGGCCCCGTAGGGGGCCTCCAGAGTCTGCCGTACGCGGTGGCCGCTGACACCGACGTCAGCGCATCGTGACCGGGAATGCCCTGTTCGGCCGATCCGTCGAGCCGGTTCGGCTGTCGGGCCGGCCGGTCCGTCGGGTAGAACGACTGTTATGACGGCAGGGATAGCGGCGTGGGGGAGCTACCTGCCCTACTGGCGCCTCCAGCGTTCGGCGATCGGAACCGTTCTCGGGAGCGGCGGCGGGCGGGGGACACGCGCGGTGGCGTCCTACGACGAGGACACGACGACCCTGGGGGTCGAGGCGGGCCGGCGGGCGCTGGTCGTCGGCCCGGGGCCGGGAGCAGTGCAGGACCTCTTCCTGTCGACGCCAGACCCCGGGTATCTCGACAAGACGAGTGCGACGACGGTGCACGCGGCGCTGGGGCTGGGCCGAGGCGCTGGCGCATACGACTTCGCCGGATCGTCGCGCTCTGCGGTGGCGACGCTGTTGGGGGCGATTGTCGGCGCGGGTGCCGGCCGCACGACGATGGCAGTGGTCTCTGACCTGCGCACCGGTCTCGCCGGCTCGGCCGAGGAACGCGACAGCGGCGACGGCGCGGCCGCATTCGTGTGCGCGCCGGAAGGTGCCGTGGCCGAGCTCATCGGGCGCGGTGCGGCGAGCGACGAGTTTCTCGACCGTTGGCGTGTGCCCGGTGAGGCCGACTCCCACATCTGGGAGGAGCGCTTCGGTGAGGAGCTCTACGTGCCGCTCGCCCGGGAGGCCTTCGCCGCCGCGTTGAAGGACGCGGGCCTGGCCGAGGGTGACATCGACCACGCCGTGGTGACGGGGCTGCACGCGCGGGCGACCAAGGCGGCGACGTCGGGTCTCGGGGTACGCGACGGGGTCCTGGCGCCCGACCTGCTCGGCGCGGTCGGCAACCTGGGCGCCGCCCATGCCGCGTTGGCGTTGTGTGACGCGCTCGAACGCGCCGAGGCGGGTCAGGTCATCGCCGTGCTTTCGCTGGCCGACGGCGCCGATGCCTTCGTGCTGCGGACGACGCCGGCATTGGCGGACGCGCAGCGCGCGCGCGTCGAGGCCGGTGTGCCCTCGGTGGCGGAGCAGGTGGCGGCGGGCCGCGACGACCTCTCCTATGCGTCCTTCCTGACCTGGCGCTCGCAGCTGCACCGCGAACCGCCGCGCCGGCCCGACCCCGAGCGCCCGGGTGCGCCGACGGTGCACCGCTCCGAGGAGTGGAAGTACGCCTTCGCGGCGAGCCGGTGCACCGCGTGCGGGTTCCGACACATGCCCCCGACTCGGGCTTGCCTCAACTGCCACGCCATCGACCAGATGCAGCCCGAGCGCCTGGCCGACACTCCCGGCACGGTCGCCACGTTCACCATTGATCACCTGGCTTTCTCGCTGTCGCCGCCGGTGATCGGCGTCATCATCGACTTCGACGGGGGCGGTCGCTTCCGGTGCGAGCTGACCGACGCCCGTCCCGACGACGTGTCGATCGGGGACCGGGTGTCAATGACGTTCCGGCGCGTGTGGACCGCCCAGGGCGTGCACAATTACTTCTGGAAGGCCCGGCCGCTGGACGGTGCGAGCGGCGCCGCGGAGCGAGGAGAGTAGGACCATGGGCAGCAGCGGCATTCGAGACCAGGTCGCGATCATCGGGATGAGCTGCACACGCTTCGGCGAGCTGTGGGACAAGGGGGTCGACGATCTGCTGACCGAGGCGGCAACCGAGGCGGCGGCGTCGGCGGGGATGTCGATCCACGACATCGACGCCTTCTGGCTCGGCACCATGACCTCGGGCGTCTGCGGTGTCACCCTGTCGCGGCCGCTGAAGCTCGATTACAAGCCGGTGACGCGGGTCGAGAACTACTGCGCCACGGGCTCGGAGGCACTCCGCAACGCCTGCTACGCCGTGGCGTCGGGCGCCTATGACGTGGCCATGGCGATCGGCGTGGAGAAGCTCAAGGACACCGGGTACTCCGGGCTGACCGGGATCCGCGCCGTCGGCGACGGCACCGACCCGGGCCTCTCGTCGCCGGCGGCGTTCTCGTTTTTGGCGCCGTCCTACTCGCATAAGTACGGGGTCGACCGCGACCAGCTCAAGGAGGTCATGAGCCGGATCGCGTACAAGAACCACCAGAACGGGGCGCGCAACCCGCGGGCGCAGTTCCAGAAGGAAGTCTCGATGGAGACCATCGGCAAGGCGCCTCTCGTGGCGGGCGACCTCGGCGTGTTCGACTGCAGCGGCGTCTCCGACGGCTCCGCGGCGGCGGTGATCTGCCGGGTGGAGGACGCGGCGAAGTACTGCGCGAACCCTCTCTACGTGAAGGCGTTGTCGTTCGTGGCGGGCCCGGCGGCAGGCCCGATCGACCCGGGCTATGACTACACGACGTTCGAGGAGGTCGTCCGTTCGGCCGAGGACGCGTACGCGCAGGCCGGCGTGACCGAGCCGCGGACGCAGCTCGCCATGGCCGAGGTGCACGACTGCTTCACCCCGACCGAGTTGGTGTTGATGGAGGACCTGGGTTTCGCAGAGCGGGGCACGGCGTGGAAGGAGGTGCTCGAGGGCACGTTCGACCGCGACGGCGACCTGCCCGTCAACCCCGACGGCGGCCTCAAGAGCTTCGGGCACCCGATCGGGGCCTCGGGCCTGCGCATGCTCTTCGAGTGCTGGCTGCAGCTGCGCGGCGAGGCGCCGCCCGAACGCCAGATCAACACCGTCGGACCGGGCCGCACGCTCGGGCTGACGCACAACCTAGGCGGGGCGCCCGGCGAGGGCGTGAGCTTCGTCGGCATCTTCGGCACCGAGCCCGGCTGATGAGCGAGGCCGGAGCTGCGGGCGCCGACCTGCTGGCCGAGACGGACGACCAGGCATCGCTGCGCCAGCTGGCGCGCGACGTGGCCGAGCGCGAGGTGGCGCCGCGGGCGCAGGTGGCCGACGAGGACGGCGTGGTGCCCGCCGAGGTGCGCAAGGCGTTGGCCGCCGCCGACCTCTTGCGCATCGCGGTGGGCGAGCAGTGGGGCGGCATGGGCCTGGGCGACGTCGAGGCGTCGATCGTGCTCGAGGAGATAGCCCGCGCCGACGTGTCCTCGGCGATCTGCTGCCAGCTGACGTTCAACGGGCCGCCGCGGGGAATCGAGCACCTGGGGCCGGACGCGATGAAGGAACGCTGGCTGCCCGCGTGCGCCGACGGCGACGCCCTGATCAGCATCGGCATCACAGAGCCCGACGCCGGCTCTGCCGTGCAGAACATGAGGGCCGCCCTTGTGGAGGACGGGCCGGGGCGCTGGCGGCTCAACGCCTACAAGAACTACTCGACGCTCGGGGACGTGGCCCAGGGCGTGCTCGTGTGGTGCCGCTGGCCGGGCGGCGATGGCGCGAAGGGGATCGGCGCGGTGATCGTGCCGACCGACAGAGACGGTGTGTCGGTCACCGGGCGGCACAAGGGCATGGGGATCCACGCTGCGACCGAGGCCGAGCTGGCGTTCGACGGCGTGGAGATCCGCGAGGAGGACGTCCTGATCGCGGGGAACCCCGCGGACACCGCCGCGTTCAAGGTGTTGCTGTCGCACCTCAACCACGAGCGCTGCGGCAACGCGTCCATGTGCATCGGAGCCGCGCAGGGCGCGCTGGAGCACGCGGTCCGCTACATGAACGACAGGGTCGTCGGGGGCCGGCCGTTGGCGGAGCTGCAGGGCCTCCAGTGGAAGCTGGCCGACATGGCGGTCCAGCTCGAGGGGGCGCGCCTGCTGCTGGCGCGGGCCGTGCGGCTGGCCGGGCCGGGCGGGACGCCGCCTGCGTTGGAGACGGCACTGGCCAAGACGGCGGCGAATTTGGCGGCGAAGTTCGTCTGCGACGAGGCCATGCAGATCCACGGCGGCTACGGCTACTCGCGCGAGTACCCGGTCGAGCGGGCCTACCGCGACATTCGCGGCCTCTGCTTCGGAGCCGGGACCGTCGAGGCGCAGAAGAACTACATCGGCCTGCGGGTGGCGGCCGGGGCGCGCACCGGGTCGCCGGGGTGGAGGGACCCGCTGGCGTAGGGGGCCCGGCCCGGCCAATCGGCGTTTCAAAAGGTCCTCGAGCCCTTGTTCCCCTAATGTCACGGGCGTGCAACACCGTCGTCTCAAGATGACGACGGGCGCACCCGCGTGGGGCAGTGGCAGAACCGATGGGGAGGTACGGCAAATGCGGTCTTCGATGCGTGTCTTGACGGGTGTTTGTGCAGTGGCGTTGTTGTCGCTCCCGCTGTTGATGGAGGCGGGCAGTGCTCCCGCCGCCCAGCCTCACGGCCTGACGGTGCCGGCGCAGGTCAGCGCCTCCAACTGGTCGGTTGTCCCCAATGCGGTGTCGACCGCTCCGACGCCGTTCACGGGGCAGCTCTCCTGTGTCACGGCGGTGTTTTGCATGAAGGTGGGGGGTCCACTCATCCTGGTGCCCAGCTACCAGGCACAAACCTGGAACGGAACCACTTGGGGGCCACTGCTCACACTTCCGACGGTGACCGGTGCCACGGGTACTCCTTCCCTCGCCGACGTCTCCTGTTTCACCACCTCGTTCTGCGTCGCGGTGGGGGTTGCTCCGTTCGCCGGCGGAAACTCGCCGCTCATCGAACAGTGGAACGGCACCTCGTGGTCGGTCGTCCTGGTGAACGCATCAACCACGACGAACACGCTCCTCACCGGTGTCTCGTGCTTGTCTGTCTCGTGGTGCATGGCGGGCGGCGTCGGACCGAGTGGCCCGATCACCGAGCAGTGGAACGGCTCGTCTTGGACCATGACGAGCCTGCCGCTGCCCACCGGCGCCACAGCTGCGACCCCGCTTGGCGTGTCCTGCGGCGCGCCGACTTCGTGCATGTTGGTCGGGGTCATGACCGTGAGCAGTAGCAGCCAACCGTTGGCGGAGTTCTGGAACGGCTCTGGCTGGACCTCGACGACGGTGCCACTCGTCTCAGGGTCAACCGGCTACTTCACCGCCGTTTCGTGTGCCGGGCTCACGTTCTGCGCAGCAGTCGGCGCCAACGCCCAGGGAGGCAACCAGATCAACCTGGCGGAAACCTGGTCTGGCTCGGCTTGGAACCCGTTCGCAACGCCGAGCCCAGCGACCAGTAACAACGCTCTCTATGGCCTCAGTTGCTTCAGCGCGACCTCGTGCGTGGCGGTGGGCTCTGCGCCCAACTCGGGAGCCACCGCGACCGTTTCCCAGGCCCTGACCTACGACGGCCAGTCCTGGCACCTGGTGGCGCCGCCGAACCCGGCTGGCGCGAACCCGACCATTCTTTCCGGCATCTCGTGCCTGACCGACTGGGCCTGCATGGCAAGCGGATTAACCGTAACCGGGTCGGTAATCAAGACCTATGACCTCATGGCCCCCATTGCTCGTTCGGGCTATCGCTTCGTGGCTACCGACGGCGGCATCTTCAACTACGGGTCGGGCGCGCCCTTCTTGGGCTCCCTGGGCGCGACGGCGCTGAACGCCCCGATTGTCGGCATGGCGACGATGCCCGCGGGTGACGGTTACTACCTGGTGGCCTCCGACGGGGGCGTCTTCAACTACGGTTCGGCCGTCTTCTACGGCTCGATGGGCGGCAAGCCCCTCAACAAGCCGATCGTGGGCATCGCGGTGACGCCTTCCGGGGGCGGCTACTGGCTCGTGGCGTCTGACGGCGGCATCTTCAGCTTCGGCGACGCCGTCTTCTACGGCTCCATGGGCGGCCAGCCGCTCAACAAGCCCATCGTCGGGATCGCCTCGACTCCCAACGGCAACGGCTACTACCTGGTGGCCTCCGACGGCGGGATCTTCACCTTCCCGACCCAGGGGGGCCCGCCCTTCTTGGGTTCCACCGGGGCGATCACCCTCAACAAGCCGGTCGTCGGCATGGCGGTGACCCCGGCGGGCCAGTACTACCTGGTCGCCTCCGACGGCGGGATCTTCTCGTTCCCCTCGAACCCCTCGGGCCCGCCCTTCTTCGGCTCCACCGGTGGTACGACCCTCAACAAGCCGGTCATCGGCATGAGCATCGCCAACGGGGGGACGGGCTACTACCTGGGCGCCGCCGACGGCGGCATCTTCAGCTTCCCCAGCGGCCCAAGCGGCCCCGTCTTCTTCGGCTCGCGGGGCGGTCAGCCGCTCAACAAGCCGATCGTGGGGATATCGGGCTAGGCCCCTCGGAGTAGCCGGGCGAGACACCAACCCGCCACCGCCGTCTTCGGTCGGCGGTGGCGGGTCGTCCGGTTCGGCCGCTGGATTTCGGGCACCCTAGAGGCATGGGTGCCTGGGTCAAGCGGGGCCGCCGCCGTGTCCTCGCTGACAGCGCCCTCGGCCTCGTCGTCGCGGCCGGATTGTTGCTCTCGACGGGGTGGCCCGTGATCGGCGCGGGCGCCCGCAGCGGATCTCACCGGGAGCCGAAGGCAGCGGCCCTCTTCGCCCCGCCCACCATGTCGGGGTCGGTGCCGCCATACCAAGTGCGGACCGAGTCGATCCGGCTCTTCGACCCCAGCCGGTCGACGCCGGCGCGGGGCGACGTGCCGGCGACCTCAGGGCGCGTGTTGGTCACCGACCTCTTCGTGCCCGTCGGCGCGTCAGGCCCGCGACCCCTCGTCATGTTCGCGCACGGCTGGAACAGCGACCCCGGCGTCTACGCGTCGCTGCTCGAGGGCTGGGCGGCGGCCGGGTTCGTCGTGGCCGCCCCGATCTTCCCCGACTCGACGGACCTCTATCCGGGGTCGCCCGTGAGCAACTACGCGGACCAGGCCCTCGACATGTCGTTCGTCATCACTGCCCTGCTCCATGACCACGCGGCGCTGATCGACCCGACCCGGATCGCGGTCGCCGGCCACTCCGACGGCGGCACCGACGTCGCGCTGATGGCTCTCGACCCGGCCTACGCCGACGCTCGCGTGCGCGCCTATGTCTGCATGTCAGGGGAGATGCCGTCCGGCGTGGCGGCCTACAACGTCGCCCCGACGCGAGCCGCGTTGCTCGTCGCGGTCGGATCGGACGACGAGTATGGCCTCTACCCCTTGGCCACGCAGGTGTTCCAGGCGGCGCGGACGTCGGCTAAGGCCATGCTCGTCGAGCCGGGTGGCGACCACCTCGGTTCGTTCGTGGACGCATCCTCCGCCGCCGTCGCCATGCGGGCGGCCGAGACGCAGTTCCTGGAGCTCGCACTCGAACCACGGACGCCGACCTCGGCGGCGGTCGACGACGCGCTGGCAGAGCCCGCCGCGGGTTCGCTGCAGGTCGTACCGGCGTCCTGACCGAGGCCGCCCGAACGGACGACGGCGAACGTTTCAGCAGGTCGACGAGGGCGCGGAGTAGCCGGTGCCCGTCTCCGGGTCGTCGACCTCGCCGCCACCACCTGAGCGCAAGATGGCGCCGAAGTGCACGACGTACCACTCGCCGCGCCACGAGATGAGCGACGCGAGACCGAACGATTTCGTGACGCCGCCAAGTTGGTAGACGACGCGTGAGTTGGCGACCTCGTAGTAGCCGATCCCGTTCGCACAGACGCCCGCGGGGATCCAGTGGCCGTACTGCTCGGGCACCGACACCGAGACGAACATCGCCTGCGCGGGGTCCGGGCCGAGCAACGCGTGCGCCGCCGCGATGTCGAGGGCGTAGTCGGCCA
>DATMMN010000079.1:0-2086 GCA_035569675.1 Acidimicrobiales bacterium
GTCGGCTCCAGTGCCCTTGTTGACCGTGGTCCCGGCATCCACGTACGCCTCGGTGTCGACGGTGAAGATATTGACGCCAACGTTCGCCGAGGCGCCGACGAAGCCGACGGCGACGCCGGCGACCACGCCGAAGAGCGTCTCCTGGGAGTCGGCCTGGACCACGAGGCCCTGAAGCGTCGTTGTGCCGAACGAGTTGTCGTTGACCGTGCCGTCGTCGACGTTGATCAGGCCGCCTCCCTGCGCCAGCACGGTGACGACGTTGTTGCTTCCGATGTAGGCCTTTGTCTCCTTGGAAACGACGGCCACTCCTACCCCAACGCCGACGCCGACGTAACCCGCGGCGATGGAGGCCGTAACAAGGATCAGCTTGGAGTTCGAGGTTGCGAACACCCCGATGTTGTTGTCCGCGCGGAGCACGTCGGAGTCGCCCGTGTAAGCGTGCGTGTATTCCTTGATGACGGAAACCCCGACGGTGCCGGCCACACCGACGGTCCCGCCGCCGGCCGCCGCGTTCACCGAGATCACCGAGTCCGAGGAGTCCGCGTGCAGCTCGACGTTGTTGGTCGTGTTCACGATGACGTGAGCGCCGAGATAGGCGTCGTCGTGGAGCTCCATGACTCGAACGGTCGCCGAGGCACCGACGCCGGCGTCGCCCGCAAGGGCGATGGAGGCCGCGATGCCCAGCGTCCGGAAGTTGTTCTCGGCCGACACGAGCAGTGATTGATTGCCCGAAGCGCCCGCGCCGTCCTGGGCGCAAGTTGCATCACTGCAGTTGATCTTCGAGTAGTCGCCCACCGCCGCCGTGGTGTGGACCGTGACCACCGCCACGGAGCCGGACAGGCTGATCGCCGCGGTCCCGGCCCCGCCTGCGGCGATGCCGATGCTGGCGATGTAATCGCTGTTCGAGGCCGCGACCGCGACGCCACCGAAGCCCGAGCGGCTCGGCGCGGTTATCGTCTGCGGGCCCGTCTCGGAGGCGTCGGCGGCCGGAAGCACGCCCGAGGGCACGAAGCTCTGCGAGCGCCCGCTCCCCGTCGACGTGAAGGTGATCGGCACGACCGATCCGGGCACCGACTCGTGGTCGTTCTTGCAGTCGCTCGGGTCGAGGGTTGCCTCGCACTTCGTCTTGGCGACCTGGAAGTGGTTCAGGCTGGGGTCGACGACGTAGTACGTGGCGCCGTCGACGAGGCCGCCGATCGGCGTGCCGCCGCCGGCGCTGTAGACCACCGGGTCACCGATCTTCGGCGTGTCGCTGCTCCCGCCGCTCATCCAGTCGTACGGGAGCACGACGTAGCTCGTGCTGGGGGTGCCGTAGCTCACATCGAACTGGGCAGCAAAGCGCTTGGACACGTCGGACTTCACGCCTGGGGAGTTGGTGGCGACGAAGCGCTGGTTCTCGCCCATGGACTGGCCGGCGGGCAGACTCAGCCCGGTGATGGCGATGAGCGGTGAGTTAGTCGCAGACAGCTGGATCTCGGTAGCGGAGACCGGGATCACCCAGTAGGTGCCGCCGTCTGTTAGACCCGTGATCGGTGCGCCGCCGCCGGCGTCGTAGACGACTTCCTGGCCTGTCACGAAGCCGTGCTTGTAGCCGAGATTGATGGTCGAGCCGTCACCCTCGAGCCCGGTCGCAGGCACCGGGTTGCTGTCCGGGTTCGGTGGCGCCGTCGAGTAGCCGCCCTGGATGGCGCGGGGGTCGAATCGGATGTCGGTACCCGTCGTCGAGTAGCTGCCCGCGTTAACCGTGTCGTGCGTGATGTTGGGCCCGATGGCCAGGGCGGTCACGATCGCGTGGGAGCCGATAAGTGCGCTGGTGTTCTTGGTGACCACGGGTACAGCGATGCCCGCCCCAACGGCCGCCGTGCCGGCGACCGATATGTTGCCCGCCACGGCGTAGAGCGTCATCGACTCGTCGGCCGACACGATGACGTTGCCGCCGGCCCGGACCTGGCTGTAATCACCCAGCGACGCAATCGTGGTCACGTTGATAACGGGAATGGCCGCGTTGACGGACACCGCCGCGGTCCCCCCGCCGCCACCCCCGACCGAGACAGACTTGATGTTCTCGTTCGACCTCGCCTGCTCG
>DATMMN010000080.1:0-20775 GCA_035569675.1 Acidimicrobiales bacterium
CCGGGCGAGGATCGCCCGCCGAGTGGGATCCGACAGGGCGCCGAAAGCCCGGTCCAGGTCTCTTCCGGTCAGCTCAGGGGTGGCCGTCGATGACATAACCATATGGTTATATATCGTTCCCCAGCTGTCAACCCCCCGACGCGGACGTACCCACCCGGTCTTGGCTGGGTACGTCGAAGTCCCTGGACTCACGTGCGATGCGGTACAACCGAGCCGGTGCTGCCTATCCGCTCGACGCGGCCTCCGGGTCGAACATGAAGGCAAAGGGCTGGGTCAGGCTGATCAGGTTCCCCGAGTCGTCGCGCATCATGGCCTCGATGCCGTACGGACGCTCCGTCGGTTCGGACAGGAACGTCACGCCCTTGGCCGACAGCTCCTTGTAGGTCAGGTGGCAGTCGTCGGTGGTCATCACGCCGGGGCCCATGCCGCCGCTCGCCACCAGCTCACGCAGCTGCTCCGCCTGTTCGGGTGTGCGGCCCATGTCGCACGAGGCGAGGACGATCTGAAGGTCAGGCTGCTCCTTGGGCGAAACGGTGAGCCAGCGGAAGCCCTGGCCCGTCCCTTCGAACTCCTCGCCCATGGAGATGTCGAAGCGAGCCTCGAAGCCGAGTTTCTCGGTGTAAAAGGCCTTCGCTGAGTCCTGATCGAGGACGAAGATGTTCGTGTGCGACATCTGGCGGATCATGGTCGCGGTGCTCCCTTCGTGGCGGTGCGGTCCTTCACGTCAGGCTAAGGCGGCGCCCCCATCGTTGGCTTCTCCGTGCTTGCGCTTTTTCGACCCAACCGGTCCCGCCGGCGATGACGTCGCGCCGGGCTGCGGCCGCGACCACTGCATCATGAAGCAGCCCGGGATCGGAGGTGGGCCGCCACGAGCGGCCGCCGCCCGCTGAAACGTGCTGGGCGACATGCCCACCAGCTCGGAGAAACGCGAGCTGAAAGAGCCCAGGCTCGAGAAGCCGACCAGCATGCACACCTCGGTCACCGTCAGATTGGCGGAGCGCAACAGGTCCTTGGCTCGTTCCACCCGCCGGCGTGTGAGGTAGTTCGCGGGAGTCTCGCCGTAAGCGTCCCTGTAGGCTCGGGCGAAGTGGAACTTCGAGAAACCGACGTGTTCCGCCATCTGGTCGAGGTCGAGCGGTTCGGCGAAGCTCCGATCCATCAAATCGCGGGCGCCCCGCAACGAAGAAATTCGCTCGGCACTGCGCACGTGCCGCACGGTAGCGCCCCGGTGCGCGGGGGGGACGCACCGGGGCGACCGTGCCGTCGTGCGGACGGGACGATCAGGCGTGGGCCGCCCAGAAGTCGCGCAAAAGGGGAACGAGGTCTGCCGCCCGCTCGTCGGGCCAGAAGAGCATCGCGTCGGGCACCAGGGTGACCCGCTCGGTCGACGGCAGGAGCTCGCGCATCCGCTCGGTCCAGGAAGGTGGGAAGAAGATGTCGGCGGTGCCCCAGGCGAGCTGCACCGGGACCTGCATCTGCCCCAGCAGGGGCGCGATTGCGACCAGCTCCTCCGCCTTCGGCGCAACGAGGAACCGCTCGAGCCCTCTGCCGCCGTCGGCAGCGAACGGACCGGTGTAGCTCGTGAGCAGCTCGTCGCTCAGCTGAGCCGCTGTGGCATAGCCCTGCCCGTACCCCGCCTCCGACCGCGCCAACGCGTAGTCGCCGGCCATGGCCGCAACGATGGGACCGAGCTCGCCCGCTTCGGCCATGGCCACGAACGGCTCGAAGAGCTCGGGCGGGAAGTTGTCCTGGCAGTCGCAGTTGGTGAGCGTCAGCGTGCGCGTCCGTCCGGGGTAGCGGGCAGCGAACACCTGGGCCACCGCGCCACCGGTGTCGTTGGCGACGACGTCGACCTGATCGAGGCCGAGATGCGCGCACAGCTCGTCGAGCCGTGCGGCGTGGCCGTGCAGAGTCAGGTCGTCACCGGACGCACCCTCCACCGGAATCGGCGTCCCGCCATGGGCAGTGAGGTCGGGCGCGATGCAGCGGCGAACCTCGGCCACATCCCAGATGACGTTTCGCCACAGGTCGGCGTTGACGAGCACGCCGTGGACGAAGAGGGCCACGGGCGCGTCCGGCTCGCCCTGGTCCACGTACGCGACGGGGCCACCGGACAGTTGGGCCAGCTGTCGGGGCAACACGGTCGAGGCGGTGGTCTTGGGATTCGGGTTCTCGGTCTTGGCAGGTGTCATGCCTCGTAGTTTACATACCAACTGTCTGTTTGTAAAGACGGGATAGGATCCCACCGTGCCCACGCAGGCAGAACGCACCGATGCCACCCGTGGCCGGCTCATCGCGACGGCCCGCCGGCTCTTCGGCGAGAAGGGGTTCGCCGCCACCTCGACCGAGGAGATCCTCAGCGCGGCCGAAGTCAGTCGCGGCGCGCTCTACCACCACTTCTCCAGCAAGACCGACCTGTTCCGAGCGACGTTCGAAGCGGTGGAGGAGGAGCTGACCGCGAAGCTCCTCGAGGTTGCAACCGCCGGCGGCGAGACCGACCCGATCAAGATCCTGGAGCTGGGCTTCAACGCATTCTTGGATCAGTGCGTCAACCCCGAGGTGCAGCGCATCGTGATGCTCGACGCGCCCACAGTGCTCGGCTGGGACACCTGGCACGAGCTCGACGAGCGCTACGCGTTCGGCACCATCAAGGCGGTGTTGACGATCGCCGCCGAGTCGGGGCGGGTCGACGCCGAGGCGGTCGATTCCCTGACGCATCTCCTCGTCGGCGCGGTCATGCAGGCGGGGATGGTGGTCGCGCGGGCCGACGACCCTGCCGCAGCGAGGCAGCTGCTCGGGGAATCATTCGCGCGCTTGGTGTCGACGCTGTAGCGACCGAACGACTACTCGGTTCGCAGCATCAGCGCCGCCGGTGTCCGCGCGGCGATGCGTCCCGGCACGAAGGCCACCAACATGGTCAGCACCAACGCCCCTGCGCCGATCACTGCGATCCACCCGACCGGGACCGTTGGCTGGGATATCGCGTAGATCTGGCCCGCAAAGAGTGTCCAGAACCAGCGCCCGACCACGATGCCCAGTGGGATGCCGACGACGACGCCGACGCCTACCGCGACGGCCGCCTGCCACGCGACGCATTCCGCCAGCTGGCGTCCCGTCAACCCTATGGTCTTGAGCATCGCAAGGTCTCGCCGGCGCCGGCGCACCGAGGCGACGAGCGTGAGACCCATTGCAACGACAGCACCTGACGCCAAAGCGAAACCGAGGATGGCGGGCGTCGACCCCATCGAGCGGTAATTGACGATTTCGGCCGGTCGCTGCACGCCGACAAGGGTCACGCCGTAGTTCGTCGGCCGGCCGAGTTCGTTTGCGATCCGCGCCAATCTTCTTTGCGCCAGCGCCGGGTTCGCCCCGGGCTTCAGGCGAACGAACACCGCGTTGGGGCCCGCTGGCACGTTGTCGAAACTGTTGCGCACTGACGCGGGAATCAGGTGATAGTCCACCTCCGCCCCCGTTCCGATCGAGAGGTGGTCGGACACACCGGCGACGCCGATCGCGGGCATGGTCTCGGTCCCCACGATGCGCAGCGTCTTGGGTGGGTTGGTACCGTACGCCACCTCGACGGTGTCCCCGACCTTCTTGTGGAGCTGGCCCAGCGTCTCGGGGCCCAGAACGATTTGCCCGTTGTTGTCGAACCCATGGCCACTGAGCACGGGTGGACCCACGGTTTCGCCGGGCGTCGCACCCAGCACCGGAACGGTGCGGCCGTCGATTTGGAGACTGCCGAAGTAATAGGACGACCAAGACGAGACCTGGTGATCGGCGGCTAGCAGCTGATCGGCCGGGGCACCCGGGAGATCACCCACTCCGCCGCCTGCGTCAAGCTGGTAGGTCCAATTCCAGCCGTACAGCGCGGGGGTTGCGACCAGCGCGTTGAGGCTCGAGCCGAAGACGACGGTCGCGACAACCACCAGGAGCGCCAGCGTCGCGCCGAGGATGGCCGAGCGCACCGGCGTGGCGTCGGCGCCGGGCTCGAGCGCGAAACGGATCCCTGTCACGACCGGCACGGGCATGCCCAACCCAGCGGCTGCATCGGCCGCTTTGGAGCTCCGGGTTGCGTCACGGAAGCCCGCACCGGCGCGGTGCGGCGCCCCGCGCCAGGCCAAGATCCCTGCGGCGAGACCCAGTAGCACGATGAACGCCAGCGCTCCGAGCCCGAGCACCGCCCAGTCGAACGAGATCCCTCCGTCGGGATACACCGCTCGGACAGGTCCGAGAGGAAAGAGGGGTGAGAGGCCGACCGCGACAACGCCGGCACCGATCGCCCCAACGACGACGGACCCGATGACACCGGCGAGTGCGTCGAGCAGGATCATCGACCGGTCGGCGCCCAAGGAGCGCAGCACCCTTTCCTCCGGCGTCCACGAGCGCAGCTGACGCCCGATCAGCTGCACGGCGATCAGCAGCGTGGCCAGCGCGGCCACGACTCCGAAGACGCCCAGCGCGATCGCCTCGGGCTTGATCGAGTGGAGTGCCTTCGTCGCTTCAACCGTCGGGTCGTAGGAGTCGAACGGCAGGTTGGACGGGATGACTCGCTCGATCTCGCTCTCGACCGCCGGAACGGCCGCTGCACCGTGTCGGAGTTGGAGTGACGTGATTGTGTAGCCACCACAACAGTCCCGGAACTGCCGCGCGAAAGCGGGCGTGGCGACGACGGCCGTGTCGTTCGGCACGTCGGTATCGTCCTGCACGACGGCGTAGTTGAAGTCGACGATGCCGACCAGGGTGAGGTCGATGCGGGCCGCCGGAGCCGGGAAAGATCCGGTGTTGAATGCACTACTCTCCGCGTTGGTGAAGAGCGCCCAGGGAACCGGCTGGCCGAGGTGCAAGCCGGCAAGCCTGGCCGCGCTCGCCGTCGCCATGATCTCATGCGGGTCGTTCGGGTCCGCCCTTCGGCCCGCCACGAGGCTCACGCGGTCCATGTCGAAATACAGCCCGCCCACCGAGCCGAGGACGTTGAACGTGACGTTGCTGTTGGCGACAGCGGGGATGGGCCGTCCGTCGGGTTCGAGTGGTACCGCGTCGATCCCGGTGTACGACGCGACGCGGGAAACACCGGGCAGCGCAGCAATCTGCTTGATGATCGCTGGGTCGTACCCGGAGGTGTAGCCGAGCGCCGGGTTGTAGATCCCAGTGCCGAGCGAGAGGTTGGAGGGGTTGGTCGACGCCAAGAACGTCGGGTACGACGACTCGGTGCGCCGGGCTCCGGCCAACGTCGCCAAGGCAAGGCCGCCCACGAGGGCGATGAGCACGGCGAGCGCCACGAATCCTCCCCAACGGCGGCGCAAGGTGGGGCCGAAGCGGTAACGGGCCAGTCCGAGCGCCCCACCCTCAGGTGCCATCGTGTCAGGCGCCATCGCCCCTCATCACCTCATCGGATGGAGCAAAACGGACAACGCGACCGCCCATCACCTATAAGTCTGCGGCATCGGGGGCACGGGAACGAGGTGGCCACCCCGAGCGAGGCCGGTCGTGCCACCACCACTCCGCCCCCCGCGCCTACGAAGCGGTACCGAACCTAACCCGCCTGCGCCGACCAGCCGCGTCGGTCTGGGTCGACCGAGCTAGTTGCCGGCGTCGAAGGCCTGCCGTCGTGCGTTCGCCATGCGGTGCACGCCCTCGTGGTCGAAGATCGCGAACTCCCCGTGCGCCTCGACGGTGACGATGCCGCCCTGCACGATCCGGCCCTCGGAGTGGATCCGCTTGCCCTGGACGTCGGTGACCCAGCCCTCGAACACCGCCTCCTCGTTGCACAGCGTCGGGCGCTTGTACCGCACCCCGAGGCGCACCGTCGGGCCGGTATGCCCGGCGATCGCATTCGCCGCCGTCAAGATGATGTCGAACACCGCCACGAGGATGGCGCCGTGCACACAGCCGGGCGCTCCCTCATACGCGACGTCGAACGCGCCACGACCCCGGGCAATCGGCGGGTCGAACTCGAGCACGACCGGCAGCGCCAGCGGATTGAACGGGCCGACGATTGGGTCAAAGGGCATGGCTCCACCGAGGGGCACCTCCTTGGGCGGGCCGTCGGGATCGGGAGCCATAAAGCGAGGGATCGGCACTTCGGGCGCGTGCTGCTCGAGCTCGTCCGCTACTGCGGACAGCTGCGCCGTCAGCCGTTTCGTCTCCTCGGCAGACGGAGCCGTGCTCACCGATAGTCGGATAAGGCGGCGCAGGACTTCGGCCATCTGCTGGGCTTCGGGCTCGCGATCACGCAAACCCGGATGATGTTGGAACGAAGACGAGGACGCGGGCTCTGGCACCAGCACGGCCCGGAACAGTACTGCCGACCCCTCGCGTTCTGACATTCGGCAGGTCGTGCCCCGCGATGGCCGACCGTTCTCCGGGGCGCGCTCCTAACATGGCCCGGTGACTCCCGAGCATTCAGTCCAGTTCACCTCCGGCACTCCGGAGACCGTCCTCGACCCTCTCACACCGGACCTGGCCGCCGCCCTCGACGCGGCCCGGTCCCTCCCTCCGGACCGCCGTCGGGAGGCGGTGGCCGCCGTCGCCGCCCGTGACCCGCGCTGTCTGCAGGCATGGGCTGACCTGGCCGAGCTCGCCAGCAACCCGATCGAGCAGTACGCCTATGCCCGCGTCGGCTACCACCGGGGCCTCGATGCCCTAAGGGCGGCCGGATGGCGCGGCTCCGGCTATGTGCGCTGGCGCCACGAGTCGAACCGGGGCTTCCTCCGATCGCTGCACAGCCTGCAACTGGCAGCCGCTGCGATCGGCGAGGTCGACGAGGAACAGCGTTGCGCCCTCTTCCTGCGCCAGTTGGACCCCAAGTGGGGCACACACGAGCTGTAACCACTGAGAGGTGGCATCGGCCGCAGCGCCGTGCAGAGCCGATCTCACGGGCACACCCCTAAGAGCGCGCCCGACTCTTGGCTCGTCTACGAGGCTTCCCTCAGCTGATCATCGTCGGCCCGAGGACCAGCGCCTCAGTTGTGATGCCAAGTGTCGCTGAACCCTTCGCCGTTCGTGCTGAGGGCGCTGGGCAGTGCTCTCGTGACCCCTCCGCTCGTCGTCATCGTGATGTCATGCGGACCGCTGTTGGTCGTGAAGGACGAAACGGGCTGCAAAGCACCGCCTGTCGACGCCTGGGCACCGGAGAAGTTGACCGTACCGAAGTTCGACAGATGGGCGTTGCTGCAGAAGACGCCCAAGAAACAGATGCTCGGCGCCTCGGCGATCCACTCCGCCGAGCTGTTGGCGTCGGTGCCGGTCTGCGTTGTCGAGAAGGTCCACCCTTCGCTGCTCGTCATCGACAACGTGTAGCTGGTGCCGGTACGCGTGACCGTTGCGGCCAGCGTGTCGCCGGGCTTCACCAGGAACTGCGTCGTCGAGATGCTTACCGACGCAGCTGGGTACATCTCGTACCAGACGTAGTAGGAGGGCGCGTTGCGGTTCGTGCAGTCGGAGTCCGTGCCGAGCTGCTCGACCGACTTGCTGTTGTAGCCGTCGAGGCCGACCCAGAAGGCGGCGTAGGTGTGCCCGGTCGTGGTGCAGGACGCAGTCGGCTCGACCCAGGTACTGGTCACTTCGGTGAACTGGGTTGGCGACTCGACTGCGTAGCCCGACCAGTTCGTCGAGCTGACGTTGTTGTGTTCGACGCCCAAGATGTTGATCGGACCGTGGAACACCTCGGGAACGGCCGTCGAGGCCGCACCAGCGACCGACGAGAAGAGAAACAACATCGGGAAGACCGCGCACAGCGAAAGAAAACGCTTCATCGAACCCACCACTCCTCCGCTAGGAATCAGACGGTCCTCAGATACCCACACGGCGGTGTCTGTAAGCCCCGTTTTCGGGAAATTCGCGCAATCACCGTTCGGGGGACCAGCTGGAGGAAACACGGGCGGTGATGCCGGCGGTGACCGGGATGGCGGATCCGGTTTTGGGGCGGCGGGTGCCACCCGGGGTAGGGCGCCGGGCGGGGAACCCCACGAACCGACCGTACGTAGTTAGAGCTTCTAACTGTATGATGGTCGAAGTGCCCGTGACCTCACCCCTCTCGACCGACGCGGCGCCGGACCGGAAAAACGGGGCCGACCAGGCCGGCGACCGCGCTGAGTCGGCGCCGCCCCGAGTCCTGGGCTCGTACGGCCGCGTCGCGGCCTGGTTGTCGAAGCGGGTCGAGGTGGCGCTCGGCACCGTCGATCTGACCCTTCCCCAGTTCCGGGTGCTCGGCATCCTGGCCGAGGGCTCCTCGGCCGCGTCCCACCTGGCCGACCGCCTGGCCGTGCGTCGCCCGTCCATCACGGCGTTGATCGACGGGCTGGTGGCGAGGGGCCTCGTCGACCGGCGCCAGGAAGAGGACGACCGTCGCCGGGTTGCGCTGAGATTGACGAAGGAAGGTGAGCGCATCCTCACCGAGGCCGATCGGGCCGTCGACGAGTACATCGCCTCCCTCGCCGGCTTCCTGCCCACCGAGGAGGAGGCCGTGGCGTTGCGCTCACTCGAGTTGTGGGGACGCGCCATGGCGGCATCGCGCGTAGCGCCCAAAGAGACCACAGGCGAGCCCGAGAAGACGCCGAAGTGAGCAAGACAGAAGACCGCCTCGAAGAGTCCGGCGCACCGGCGCCGACCGCGGGCAACGGCCACGTGCCGGACGGCGCGGTGGCCACGGCGGAAGAGGCGCTGCCCTTCGCCGCCTACATCCCGATGGGTGCGGTCAGCCGCTACGAGAAGCCGAAGGCGACAATCGATCCCGACGTGACCAAGTCGTGGATCCGGCGCGCGGCGCCGATCGTCATGTCGCACAAGAAGCAATGGTTCGCCGCCCTTATCTTCGCGTTCGCCGGGCTCATGATCCAGGTCTGGATACCGCTGCTCCTGCAGAACGGCATCACCGATGCGCTCGTGCACAACACCGGCGGATTGCGCGACTACGTCATATTCATTGCCGTGCTCGGTCTGTTCACCGGGTTGTTCGGCTACATCTCGCGCTCCAACCTCTTCAAGGTTGCATATTCGATCGAGTTCGACCTGCGCAACACGCTCTACGAGCACTTCTCGCGCATGTCGTTCCCGTTCTACGACCGCGTCCAGTCGGGGCAGCTGATCTCGAGGGCGAACTCGGACATCCGCTCGGTGCAGATGTACCTGACGTTCGCCCCGATGATCCTCGTCCAGTGTTCCATCGCTGTCGTCGCCTTCTGCTTCATGCTCTCCATAAGCGTCCCGCTGGCGTTCGTGGCCATGATCTCGATGCCCTTCATCTATGTGGTGGGCGTGCGCATGCGGCAGAAGCTCTTCCCGGTGTCGTGGATCATCCAGTCGCGCCTGGCCGAGGTGGCCACCGTGGTCGACGAGAACGTCAACGGTGTCCGCGTCGTCCGCTCCTTCGCCGCCGAGCAGCAGCAGCTCGGCCAGCTGGGGACCGCAGCCGACCGGGTCCAGTGGGCTTACATCAAGGACGCCGACCTGCGGGCGCGCTTCACCCCCCTGGTGCAGAACCTGTCGCAAGTGGGCCTCGTGTTCGTGCTCCTGGTCGGCGGCTGGATGATCATCCACGACCACCTGCCGGTGGCCACCATCATCTCGTTCAACCTGTGGCTCGTGATGATGCAGGCGCCCTTCATGATGCTCGGGATGCTCATCATGATGGGCCAGCGCGCGTCGGCCTCCGCGGCGCGCATCTACGAGATCCTCGACGAGCACCCGACGATCGTCGACCGCCCCGGCGCGGTCGACCTGGTTGATTCCGCCGGCGACGTGGTCTTCGACGACGTGACGTTCGCTTACGCGTCGGACAGCCTGCTCTCCAAGTCCGACGAAGAGAATGAGAGGGCGCGGCGCGATGTGCTGCGGCATCTCGACCTGCACCTGCGGCCCGGCGAGACCGTCGCCATGGTGGGCCGCACCGGCAGCGGCAAGTCGTCGCTGGCCCGCCTGCTCCCCCGCTTCTACGACGTCACCGACGGCGCCGTGCGCGTCGACGGTCACGACGTGCGCGACCTGACGCTCACCAGCCTGCGGGCGAACATCGGCATGGTCCTCGACGAGCCGTTCCTCTTCTCCGTCTCCATCAGGGAAAACATCGCCTACGGGCGTCCGGATGCGACCATGGACCAGATCAAGGCCGCCGCCGAAGCGGCCGGCGCCGCCGGGTTCATCGGCCGCCTGCCCGAGTCCTACGACACCGTCGTCGGCGAGCGCGGCTACACGCTCTCGGGCGGCCAGCGCCAGCGCATCGCCATCGCCCGGGCCCTGCTCGTCAACCCGCCGATCCTGATCCTCGACGACGCCACCAGCGCCATCGATGTCAAGGTCGAGCAGAGGATCCACTCGGCGCTGCGCGAGCTGATGAAGGGGCGGACCACGTTGATCATCGCCCACCGGCTCTCCACCATCAGCCTGGCCGACCGCGTCATCCTCCTCGATAGCGGGCAGATCGTGGCCGACGGCACGCACGCCGAGCTCCTCGCGAGCACGCCCTTGTACGCCGAGGTGCTCGCCCAGGCGGCGGTCGAAGAGGACGAGGCCACGGAGGCCGCGTTGGAGTCCGAGGACCTTGGCCTGGAGGACGAGCTGGATGGCGGCGTGCTCGAGCCCGAAGGCGGTGTGATCTGATGTTCGGTGGCGGTGGCATGGTCGGTGGCCCCATGGGTGGCGGAGGAACCCCCGGGTCCCCCCAGGCCGGCCTTCCCTTCGGCGGCATCCCGCAAGAGTTGCAAGCGGGCGTCGACCTTCTCCTGAAGGAGGAGCCCGAGCGCGGCGAGTCCGACGCCGTGTTCACGCAGCTCCCCACTGCGGGCGAGAAGAAGCGGTTGTCGCTCAGCGGCCTTTTGAGGGAGTACCCGGGCATGATGGCGGCGGCGGCCGCGCTGGTGGCGATCATCAGCCTCGCCACCCAGGCCGGCCCGAGCCTCGTCTCCTACGCGATCAACAACGGGCTTACCGGCCCGAGCAAGCAGAACCCCACGGCGCACTACGACTTCGGCGTGGTCGTGGCGATGTCGGTGCTGTACCTGGTCTCCATCGTGGTGTCGGCGTCGGCCCAGTGGGGCCAGGCGCGGGTCACCGGCCGCCTCGCCTCGTGGGTCATGAACGACCTGCGCATCAAGGTGTTCCGCCACCTGCAGCGCCTCTCACTCGACTTCTTCACCGAGGAGAAGGCGGGCGTCGTCATGAGCCGCATGACGAGCGACGTCGAGAACCTGCAGCAGCTCCTGCAGGACGGGCTGGCGCAGTTCGCCATCCAGGGCTTGACGATGGTCGTGATCACGGTCCTGCTGTTCGTCACGAACGTGGAGCTGGCGGCGATCACCGTGCTGGGCGTCCTGCCCTTCCTGATCGTGATGTCGATCTGGTTCCGCCGGGCGTCGGAGCGTGGCTACGACAAGGTGCGCGACGGCATCGCCCTGGTGCTGGCCGATCTCTCCGAGAGCCTCCAGGGCGTGCGCGTCGTCACGGCGCACAACCGCCAGGGCTACAACATCGAGACGCACCGCGACGTCGTCGGCTCGTACCGCGACGCCAACAACTACACGGGCCGGATCGCCAGCATCTACGGCCCCGGGTCACAGGCTCTCAGCGTGTTCGGCCAGGTGCTCATCCTCGGTTTCGGCGGCTACATGTTCCTGCACCACGAGATCAACCTCGGCGCGCTCACCGCTTTCTTCCTGTACGTGAACCGGTTCTTTGCGCCGATCCAGCTCTTGACGCAGCAATACAACACGTTCCAGCAGGGTCGGGCGTCCGTCTTCAAGCTGCGCGACCTGCTCGAGACCGAGCCGTCGGTCACGGAGGCACCCGATGCGGTCGAGCTGCCGCAGATCCGCGGCGAGATCCGATTCGACCACGTCTCCTTCGGCTACGACCCGGCCATCCCGGTGCTCCACGACGTCGACCTGACGATCGAGCCCGGTGAGACCGTGGCGTTCGTCGGCGCCACGGGCGCCGGCAAGTCCACCATGGCGAAGCTGGTCACCCGCTTCTACGACCCCACCGCGGGCCGGGTGCTCATCGACGGGCACGACTTGGCACGGGTGACGCTCGAGAGCCTGCGTTCGCAGTTGGGTGTCGTTCCGCAGGAGCCGTTCCTCTTCGCGGGGACGATTCGGGACAATATCTCGTTCGCCCGCCCAGGCGCGCCCGACGACGAGGTGTGGAACGCCGTGCACCAGGTCGGCCTGGACGAGCTCGTGCAACGGCTGCCGTACGGCCTCGACACGCCCGTGCACGAGCGCGGCCAGTCGCTCTCCTCGGGCGAACGCCAGCTCATCGCGCTGGGCCGGGCTTTCATGGCCGAGCCACGGGTGCTCGT
Organism: Acidimicrobiales bacterium; assembly: GCA_035569675.1. GTDB lineage: Bacteria > Actinomycetota > Acidimicrobiia > Acidimicrobiales > RAAP-2 > Bog-473. The sequence goes on from DATMMN010000080.1 coordinate 12,296, forward strand.
CCTCGACGAGGCCACCTCGAACCTCGACCTCAAGTCGGAGACGCTGGTCGAGACGGCGCTCGACGTGCTGTTGGAGGGCCGCACCGCGGTGCTAATCGCGCACCGGCTGTCGACCGCGATGCGGGCCGATCGCATCGTGGTGGTAGGTGACGGCCGGCTGCTCGAGGTCGGCTCGCACGCCGAGCTGGTCGCTCTCGGCGGGCACTACGCCGAGATGTACGAGACCTGGATCAATCAGTCACACGCCGCCTGATCCGTACGCGCTCTTTTCGAATTAGCGGACTTCAGAAGTAACGGATCGTTGTTGCACCGGTGATGTCACAAACGAGCGGGCGTGTCGAGGGATTTGAACGCCAGCGTTCCTTGACCGCCTCGTTCTACGAATGATGGGGAACGTGGGGAAGGGGAACGGATCTCGTGACGCAGCTCTGTTCGTGCCAGCTTCCAGCGCGCTGGCGTGGTTGAAGGAGCGGGCGAGCCAGCAACGTCGCGAGGGCACAGTGGTCGCGGGCGTGGCGATGCCGGTCGTCGACACGGAAGGGCTCGGCCTATTCGGCGTCGTGCTGCGCGGCTCGCTTGACTCGATCATCCTCAACGATCGCGAATCGGAATTGATCCTCGAGGTCAGCGACTCCTTCGAAGCGCTCTCCGGTTACGGGCGGAGCGAGCTCGTCGGCCGTACCTCGCTCGAGGTGGGACTCGTCGACCCCGGCGAGGTTCGCACCCGGTCGTCAACGCGCGCACGGGCCGGGATTGAAGGGACGTACGAGACGCAGCTGCGCAGGAAGGACGGGGGCCGCATCTGGGTGGAGTACTCCCAACAGATCATCGGGGAGCAGTACGTGCTCAGCATCCTCCGCAATGTGTCGGATCGCAAGCGCCTGGAACACGACCTGCGCGCTCTCGCCGACCTGGACCAACTGACCGGCATCTACAACCGCCGGCGTTTCCAGGACGAGGTCGAGAGGCAACTGAGCGCCTACCGGCGCTTCGGCGACCCGTTGACCCTGATGCTGCTCGACGTCGACGCCTTCAAACTGATCAATGACACCTACGGACACCACACCGGCGACAAGGCGCTGCAGGTGTTGGCAGGCGCACTGCGCGGTGCGGTTCGGGATACCGACCTGGTCGGCCGCCTCGGTGGCGACGAATTCGTGGCCCTCCTCACCCGCGCCGATGACGTGGGCGTCGACCGCGTGATCGGTGCGCTCCGCCGGGCCCTCCGGGTCGAGGACGAGGCGTCGGGGGTCTCCTTCTCGATCGAGGTGACCATCGGCGTCGCCCGGTCTCAAGCGGACGATACCTGTGACTCCCTGATGCGACGGGCGGACCGGGCCATGTACGCCGAGAAGGACAAGAAGTACGCCTGAGCGAGGCCGGGCGGCGGCCTCGTTGACGAAACCGCTCGCCGGATTCAGGGGAGCTTCGTGTCGTGATGCTCGGCGGCGACCCGCCGGTCCTCGTCGGTGAGCTCGTCGTCGCGCACGGGAACGACGATGCGCCACTTCTCGCAGACCGGACAACGCTGATAGCGCTTGTGGCCGAGCCGAACGGCCTTGACCGATGAGCCGACGATCCACACCGTCGTGAAGAGATGGCCCCGGCTGCAGCGGACGATGGTGTCACCACCCATGCCCGCGTAGCCCCGCTTCTGCCCGGCCGCCGCTCCCATGCGGGCGATGACGTAGACGAATACCGCCGCAAAGGCGATGACGATCGCGACGATCGCACCCGTTGGCATGGCAACTCCCGTCCGTGCTGCTGTGGCGAAAGGCTAACGCCGGCGCGTCCGTTGCTAGTGGCTGGCAGCATGGTTGCGTGCCCGAGAACTACTTCACCGGCTCGTTTGCCCGGGAGTACGCGTCGCTGTGGCCGCACCTCTACGAGCGGCAAATGGTGGACCCGCCCGTCGACTTTCTGGCCGGGCTGGCACGCGACGGATCCGCGCTCGAACTCGGCGTCGGTACGGGCCGGCTCGCGCTGCCCTTGAGCGCCCGGGGTGTCGAGGTCCATGGGATCGAGTTGTCGCCCGACATGGTGGAGCAGCTGCGAGCCCAATCGGGAGCGGACGCCGTGGGGGTCACCCTGGGCGACTTCGCCACGACAAGGGTCGAAGGCCGGGGTGGGTCGTTCTCGCTGGCCTACCTGGTGCGGAACACGATCATGAACCTCACGACCCAGGACGCGCAGGTCGAGTGCTTCCGGAACGTGGCCTGGCACCTCGAGATGGGCGGTCACTTCGTGATCGAGGTGATGGTGCCCGAGCTCCGCCGCCTCCCGCCCGGAACGACCGTGCGGCCCTTCACGCTGGAGCCAACGCACCTCGGCTTCGAGGAGTACGACCTCGCGACGCAGCGGTCAGTGTCGCATCACATCTTCGAGCGGGACGGGTACGACCAGCTGTGGTCGCCGCAGTTCCGCTACGTCTGGCCGGCCGAGCTCGATCTCATGGGCCGCCTGTCCGGCATGGTGCTGCGCGAGCGATTGAACGATTGGGACCGCTCCGCCTTCACGGGCGACAGCCGCAGCCACGTCTCGGTGTGGGAAAAGGTGGCCGAGACTGCGATCTAGGTGTCGCGCACCTCGATGATCGCGACGGAGTTTCCATCGGGGTCGATGATCGTGGCCTTGCGTGCCGACGGACCGGGCTGCTCGATCATGGTGGGCTCGATGCCTCTGGACGCCAGTTCTTCGAGGGCGCCGTCGAGATCCGGGACCGAGACGGCGGCCAACGCGTGGCCGGCGCGAGGCGGGTCGACCACCACGTAGAGCCAGGCCGCCTCGGCGACCTGCCACATCACCTCGTTCTCGTTGACGAGCACGTCCGGCGGCGACCCGAGGAGGCGCTCGAAGAAGTCCTGGCCACGCGTCAGGTCCGAGACCGGAACGCCAGTGAAGGCGACCTCGATCTTCATGCCTTCGAACGCTACGCCAATCCGAATCGTCCTCGCGTCCGTAAAGCAATCCGGGGACGGGCTCGTCGCGAGCGCGGCGAGCAGACCGGTGGAAGGAGCATTCGTCATGGAAGGACATGCAGCGACCACGATTCGAGCTCGGAGACCCTCCCGCGGCATACGACTCGTCGCGAGCGGGGCAGCCGCACTGGCGGCCGTCGTCGCCTCGGTGGCGGCCGTCGCGGTAGCACCGGCGTCAGCGGCGCCGATGCCGTTCTTGTCTCACTTCAACTCGGTCGACGTCGTGGCGTCGACAGTTCCCACCACCGGGCCGGGCGCCGGAGACCAGAACCCCTACGGCGTGGCCAACGTGCCGTTCAGCACCGGCAGCCTCGTCCGAGGCGACACTCTCGTCAGCAACTTCAACTCGAGCAACAACACACAGGGCACCGGCACGACGATCATGCAGGTGGCGCCGAGCGGCCAGGTGAGCCAGTTCGCCCAGATCGACGCCAGCACGCTTCCGGGTCCGTGCCCCGGCGGCGTCGGGCTGACGACAGCGCTGAGCGTGCTGGGCGACGGCTACGTAGTGGTGGGCAGCCTTCCCGTCACCAACAACGGCAGTGGTACGCCCCAAGCCGGTTGCCTCATCGTGCTGAACAGCGACGGCGTCCCGGTCGAGACCTTCGCCGGAGCCGGCATCAACGGTCCCTGGGACATGACCTCGCTGCTGGTGTTCGGGCCGTTCGCCGAGCTTTTCGTGACGAATGTGCTGAACGGCACGGTGGCGGCCGGCGGCAGCGAGGTCGACCGCGGCACGGTGGTCCGCCTGAGCGTGTTCGACCCACCGGGCCGGCCGCCCGTGTTCTTCGCGAGCAACGTGATCGCGACCGGTTTCGCCGAGGAGCTCAACTCCAGCGCTCTCGTCGTCGGCCCGACGGGGGTGGCGCTGGGCCACAACGGAACCCTCTACGTCGCCGACACGGTCAAGAACCGGATCACCGCGGTCCCGTTTGCGACGAGCCGGTTCTTCCCGGTCTTCGGTGGGGGCATCCCGCTCAGCACTGCCGGCAGCCTCAACGGCCCCCTCGGCCTGGCCACGGCGCCCAACGGTGACCTCATCGCGGTGAACGCCAACGACGGCAACGCGGTGGAAGTCTCGCCGTTCGGGGCGCAGGTGGACACGAAGACGATCGATCTCCCGTTCAACAGTGGCGGCGACCTCTTCGGCTTGGCCATCGCGCCGGATGGGCACGGCCTGCTCTTCGTCGACGACAACGCCGGCGCCAACACCCTCGACCTCCTTCACTAGATGGCGTCGGATATCGGAGGCCCGGGGCTCTCCCCCCCTGCCCTGGGCCTCCGATATCCCGGTCGGATTCAGCCGGCTCGGCTCCAGGCGCGCAGCGTCGTGCGGTAGCGCCCGTCCCAGTCGTCGTAGGTCTCGCGCAACCGAGCGCCGGGCCAATCCGCCGGCTGCAGCGGCTCCGGGAGCAACGGGTCGGCTTGCAGATGCCGGAGCACGGCGGCCGAGAGCTCGAACCCTGGCGCCAGCGCCTCTGGTCCGTCGGGTGCTCGCGCCTCGAGCGCGGCCAGGAGCTCGCTGGCGTACTGCGCCCAACCAGGGAGATCCCACAGCCGGCCGGCGAGTTGGTCCGCATCAGGTGGGAGCGCGGTCATCAGTTCGACGTCCGCGTCAAGGGAGTTGGGCAGCGGTACGGAGACGTTGGCCGGCCGCATCCAGACTCCCTCTCGGAGCTCGGCCAACCGGGCATAGGTGAGGGCGCGACGACGGGCGCTGCGGACCTCCGCCGTGCTGCCCGTGGTCGTCACGACGGCGAGCCACCACGAGCCGTCGTAGTCCGTCGTGATGCCGGCGCGGCTCGCCGACTGACGGGTCTGGCGCGCGGCCAGGTGGCCGGCCAGGCGGTAGCGGCCGGCACCGTCGGACGTGGCCTCGCCGGCGGCGACCATGCGGCTGAGGGCCACCCGGGCGCGGTTCTCGCTGACGCCGAACAGGCCGGTGAGGCGGACCAGCTGGGCAACGGGGAGCTCGGGCGGATCCATGCCGAGCAGGGCACTGGCCATGACCGACCGGGCGGTCAGCGGACGGCCGGGTGCTGGCGTTTCCTGGAGGCTATTACGAAGTTGCATCAGTTGACTAGATATCGTAATATAGATACGTGACGAGCACCATGGTGCCTCCCGTGGTCGACCGGCCCGAGGTCCTGCCGAGCCAGCGCCTGCTGGCGAACGGCATGGCCGTCCCGGCGCTGCGCGGCGACCTGCGGCGCATCCCCAACGCGCGCAACGCCCTGTCCGTCTTCATGGTGTGGTTCTGGGTGGCTGTCATCATCGGTGGCGCCGTCTGGCTCGGTCAGTGGTGGAGCTACCTGATCGCCTTCGTGCTCATGGGCCCGATGTACGCCCGCTTCGCCATCTTGATGCACGAGTCGGCGCACAAGCTGTTGTTCACCAACAAGCGGTGGAACGACTTCATCGGCAAGTGGGTGGTGGCCTATCCGGTCTTCACGCCCGTGCAGCTGTACCGGCGTGTCCACTTCGCGCACCACAAGGACGAATTCGGGCCCGACGAGCCGGACATCGCGTTCTACCGGCCGTACCCGTGCACACGGCGTGCGCTGTACCGACGCCTGTTCCGCGACGCCGTCGGCATCAGCGGCTGGAAGAACTTCGTGCCGCTCGTCAAGAACACGGCGCGCCGGGGGCCGTTCCGCCCCATCGGTCTCTCGATCTTCGCCGTGCAGGTCGTCCTGTGGGCCGCCATGTGGGCGGCGACCGGTCGCTGGTGGATCTATCCGCTCCTGTGGTTCCTCCCGTGGATGACCGAGTGGCGCGTCATCAACCGGCTGCGCTCCATCGCGGAGCACGGCGGCATGGAGCGCAGCCCCGACCGGCGGGCGACGACGCACCATGTGCGGCAGTCGTGGGCGGCACGGTTCTGGATCGTGCCGTACAACACGGGCTGGCATCTGGCCCACCACGTCGACATGGGCGTCCCGTGGCGGAACCTGCCGGCCTTCCACGCCGAGCTCGAGCGCGCCGGCTACGTGACCAACGCGATCACGTACAAGAACTACCGGGCACTGTGGAAGGCGCTGTCGAGCGCAGACGAGGCAACCGAGGTGAAGGCGGCCGCGGCCTAACGAACAGGACGCGGCCGTAGGGTGGCTTCGTGAGCCCCCGCGCCGAGACCGCCCCCATGCCTGTGGTGTTCCTGGGCCACGGGAACCCGATGAACGCCCTGCAGCAGAACCGCTACACGGAGGCGTGGGCGGACGTCGCGGCGGCGCTGCCGGAGGTGCCGAAGGCAGTGCTGTGCATCTCGGCGCACTGGTATACGAACGCGACGGCGGTCACTGCGATGGCCGAGCCCCGGACGATCCACGACTTCTTCGGCTTTCCCGAAGAGCTCTTTGCGGTGCAGTACCCCTGCCCGGGCTCGCCCGAGGTTGCGGCGGAGGTGGCCGAGGTGGTCAAGCCCCGCTGGGTCGGCCTCGACACCGACAGCTGGGGCGTCGACCACGGCGCCTGGTCCGTACTGGCACACATGTACCCGAAGGCGGACGTGCCGGTCGTGCAGCTGGCGATCAACTCGCTCGAGCCGCTCGACTCGCACCTCGACCTCGCCCGGCGGCTGGCGCCGTTGCGGGAGCGTGGCGTGCTGATCGTGGCGAGCGGCAACGTGGTCCACAACCTGCGCCTGATCGACTGGAACCAGCCGAACGGGGCGTACGACTGGGCGGAGCGCTTCGACGAGTCGGCGCGCGCCATGGTGCTCGACGCACCCAACGACGTCGTGAAGCTCACGCGGCACGCCGACTATCAACACGCCGTGCCGACGCCCGACCACTTCATCCCGTTCGTGTACTTCGCCGGGGTCGCCGCGGCTGCGGGCCTGCGGCCGGAGGTGGTGATCGGCGGCTACGCCTTCGGCTCGCTCTCCATGACCTGCTACCGGGCTGGGTAGCCCGGATCACTCGGTTTTATCGGCTCGCCTCGGCCTCGGTAGAGGGACCGACATTCGCGTCGAGCCACGTGAGGAGCGGCTTGGTGGCGCGCAGAGCCTCGACGACGCGCTTCTTGGCCCCAGTGGTCGAGAGCCAGGCGGCCGGCTCCCACGAGCGCGCAGCGACCAAGCCCTTCATGCGGAGCAGATCGATGCGCGGATGGTCCTTGGGGTAGCCCTTCGGCGCGGTCTTGAGCTCTTCGGGGGCGTGGACGTCGAGGCCGGACTTCGTCACGGTGACGACGACGGCCTCGAGCTTCTTGCCGTGCCTGTCGGAAGCGATCGCCTCGCGGAAGCGGGCGAGCTGGTCCGGCGTCATGTGGTACATCCCGCCCCCGGCGAAGAGCCCCTCGGCCGAGAAGTGGACATAGCCGGCGCCGATCGTCGCCGCGATGGCGGTCTTGTACGGCGACTTGTCGCGGCTAAAGCGCGTGTCCCGGTACGGGCGGAAGAGCTTGGTCTCGCCGAACTCGGCCGTGAGCTCGGCCAGCAGGGCGTCCATGGGCGCCTTCACGTCGCGCTCGTAGACCTCCTTGTGGTCGAGCCAGTAGGCCTTGGAGTTGTCCGCCTCCAGCCCCTCGTAGAAAGCGAGTGCGGACTCGGGCCAACCGTTGAAGCCGGTTGTCATCACCACATCATGCAACGTGGTGTCACGCCACGGCAGGCCGCCTACTTGATCTCGGCGAACAAAATCTCTCGGACGGAGTTCTCGTCGAAGCTGATCCCGCGCGCGATACCCGGCGCCCGGCGCTCCTCGGCGTTGGCGGTGTAGGCATCGAGCGAGGCCCTGTCCTCGAAGATGACGCCGACCACGGCTCGTCCCGCCTTCCGGTCGGCCATGTTCCGTAGTGCGCAAAAGCCGGGTGCGGCCTTGATCTGCGGGATGACGTCGTTCTTGAAGAACTCAATGTTCTGGTCGACGCTGGCGGGGTCCATGCTCACCCTGCTGACGAGCAGGGCGCATCCGACCACCGGAGGCTTCGTGACGACGCTGGCGACTTCCTCGAGGTTCTCGACGGTCAAGGTGCCGCCGACAATCTTGAGCGCTTCCTCCCTCGCCTTGCCGAGGGCGCTGTCGCTGGCGGCCCGATCGGCCTCGGTGTCCCACAGGGACAGGATGGAGAAGGCCGCATTGTCGCGGTCGACGCTGGCAAATACGCCGCGGTAGCCCTTCTGTGCGTTAAGTATGGGCAGCGCTTCATCGCGCAGGTAATCGACTCCCGCGTCAATGTTCGTCGCCCCTGTGAATGTCAAAAGCCGAGTGTGCATCGTGACCTCCCTGTGTCTCAATGCCGACCCGGCCCCCAGGGCCACCAAGGTCGGCCCGTCCCGCGGAGCGTATACCCGGGTTGCGCAGCGGGAAAGTGGTTTCAATTGGCGGGAGTCGCCCGGACCCTCGACCCCGAGTACCCACCGCGGCACCAGCGCGAACCCGCTCTGGGCTCGACAGGAAACCGCGGCCGTCGTCATGGCTCCATTCGCGTCCCGCCGTGTGACTTATTCTCACTGTGTTTGCGGAAGGGCGACTTGTCGCGGCGGAGGCGCGTGTCGCG
>DATMMN010000081.1:0-15333 GCA_035569675.1 Acidimicrobiales bacterium
CGAGGATTCAGCCAGGACGACGCCGTGCGACTCGATCCGCACGGAGCGGGTGGACCGGAGGACATCGACCCGGATGTAGGGGTTGCGCGGATGGACGAAGACCTGCTCGTCCTCCTCGTACCAGGCGTCGAAGGCAGACCACTCGAAGCGCACCGTGTCATCAAGCCCTTCGACCTTGGCCGCACCGAGAACCTTGGCGGCCTTCGGCCGGTACACGTCGCCGACGCGCAGACCGAAGACCTTCACATCCCCACGCGGTGTCTCCTCGGTGCCATCCTCGTCGACGAGGACGCCGGCACGGATGTCGGCGAGCGGGATGTAGAACTGCGGGAAGGCGGGCCACTCCCACACGTACCGGGCGTCGGTCGTGTCGACGACCGTTTCGCCCGCGAGCACGGCACGAACGCGGCGAGGGACCGGTTCGACCTGATTGGTCTCGGAAAGAAACGAGGGATAGTCGGGCATCGGTGCGGCCTCCGGGTCGAAGCGTCACGCGTTGCTTGGGACCCTATCGGCGCGGCGGCGAAATCGACGCGGTGCGGGCGTGCACCGTCGGATCCGACTCAGGTGATGGCGAGCATCCGCTCGAGTGCGATCTTCGCCCATTCGGCCGTGTCGGGGTCGACCACGATCCGGTTGCGTACTTCGCCGCCGACGAGGCCGTCGAGGATCCAGGCCAGGTGCTGCGGATCGATGCGAGACATCGTCGAACACGGGCATACGAGCGGGTCGAGGCAGACGACGGTCTTGTCGGGCGACTCGTTGTCGAGTCGGTTCACGAGATGGATCTCGGTCGCGACGCCGATGACGGAGCCTGCCGGCGCCGCGTCGACGGCCTTGATGATGGCATCGGTCGAACCGGTGATGTCACCAAGCTCGACGACTTCGTGGGCGCACTCCGGGTGGACCATCACGATGCCGTCGGGGTGCTCGGCGCGGAAGGCATCGACGTGTTCGGGCCGGAAGCGCTGGTGCACCGAGCAGTGGCCTTTCCACAGCAGAAGGGTGGATTCCTTCGCCTCGCGGTCGGTCAGGCCTCCCATGGCCTGGCGCGGGTTCCAGACGCGCATGTCGTCCGGTCCGTAGCCCAACTGGTAGCCGGTGTTCCGGCCGAGGTGCTGATCCGGGAAGAAGAGGACCCGGTCACCCCTCTCGAGTGCCCACGTGAGGACGGCCCGCGCGTTGGAAGAGGTGCAGACCGCCCCGCCCTTGCGGCCCACGAACGCCTTGAGCGCGGCGGCGGAGTTCATATAGGTGACAGGGATCAGACGGTCCACATCGATGATCTGGGCCAGTTCGTCCCAGGCCTCCTCCACCTGGTCGATGTCGGCCATGTCGGCCATCGAACAGCCGGCGTTCAGGTCGGGCAGCATCACCTGTTGGTGATCGCCGGTCAGCACATCGGCGGACTCGGCCATGAAATGGACGCCGCAGAAAACGATGTACTCGGCGTCCTCCTGGCCCGCCGCGATGCGAGAGAGGCCGAAGGAGTCGCCTCGGGCGTCGGCCCAGCGCATCACGTCGTCGCGCTGGTAATGGTGGCCAAGGATGAAGAGCCGAGAGCCGAGCGCAGCCTTGGCGTCGCCGATCATGGCGGCCAGCTCGTCGTCGGTCGCGGCCGTGTAGCGCTCGGGGAGGGGCGCCTGGAGCCTGAGCATTCTGTATGCCCCCTTTGCGGGAGAGGCATCGATCTGGCCGGCGGGGACAGCCTGGTCGCCCATCCGCGGGTATGTCGGCCTCGATGCGAGGTTGTCTGCCGGATACCAGGCCGGCACGACCAGTGTACCGGTAGGTCCCAACCTTGCGCGAGAGTGGGATTGATGCAGTACCGGCCGCCCACGGGCTCGATTCCGGACGCCCCGGGGGTCTACCAATTCCAGGACGCGGAGGGCCGGGTCCTGTACGTCGGCAAGGCCAAGTCCCTCCGCCACCGCCTGCCCAATTACTGGCAGGACTCGGCCAAGCTGATGCCCCGCACGGCCCAGATGGTGGCGCAGGCGGACCACGTCGAGTGGGTCGTGGTGGACACCGAGGTCGACGCCCTGATCCTCGAGCACTCGCTGATCCAGTCCCACCTGCCCCGGTACAACGTGCGGCTCAAGGACGACAAGAGCTACCCGTGGCTGGCCATCACCTTGAACGAGGAATGGCCACGGCCGGCCGTGGTGCGGGGCCGCAAGCGCAAGGGCGTCCGCTATTTCGGCCCCTACGGACACGCCTACGCCATCCGGTCGACCCTCGACCTCCTCATCCGGAGCTTTCCCGTACGCACCTGCTCGGACACGAAGTTCACGCGGCACAAGCGCCTGGGCCGGCCCTGTCTGCTCTTCGACATCGACCGCTGCTCGGGGCCGTGCGTCGGCGCCGTGGACCACGAGGCCTACGACGGCTACGTCAACGACCTGATGCGGTTCCTATCGGGTGACACAGAGCCGATCCTCGCCAGCCTGGAGGCGGAGATGATCGCCGCCTCGGACGCGCTGCAGTTCGAGCGGGCGGCGCGCCTGCGTGACCGGATCACTGCGGTGCACAAGGCGGCGGACACCCAACAGATGGTGTCGGACCGCTCGGAGGACTTCGACGTCGTCGGCCTGGCGGAGGACCCACTCGAGGCGTCGGTACAGATCTTCCGTGTGCGCCGAGGCCGGGTGGTCGGGCACCGGGGCTTCGTGGCCGAGAAGGTGGAGGACCTGTCCGAGCCCGAGTTCATGGCCACGATCGTCTCGCAGGTCTACGGCGCGGACTGCGCCGAGGTGCCGCGGCGCGTGCTGGTGCCCGAGGAGCCCAATGACCGCGAGCTGATCGAGAGCTGGCTGCGCAACGTGCGCGGTGGGCCGGTCGACATCGCGGTGCCGTTGCGCGGGGCCAAACGCGCCCTGCAGGAGACGGTGACGCGCTCGGCCAGCGAGGACCTTGCTCGGCACCGCTTGCGACGCGCGTCCGACCACAACGCCCGGTCGAAGGCGCTGACGGAGTTGCAAGGAGAACTGTCGTTGCGCGAGGCGCCGCTACGGATCGAGTGCTACGACATGAGCCACCTGCAGGGCACGGACTACGTCGGCTCGATGGTGGTGGTGGAGGACGGCCTCGCCAAGCGCTCGGACTACCGCCGCTTCAAGGTCAAGACGGTGGGCGGCAACGACGACTATGCAGCCATGGAGGAGGTCCTGACCCGACGCCTGACCGCGTTGAAGGTGGCGGAGAAGCAACCCGTGGGGGAGCGGCCGAAGCGTTTCGCCTACAAGCCCAACCTGTTGCTGGTCGACGGGGGCAAGGGACAGCTGCACGTGGCCGAGCGGGTGGTGCGCGAGCTCGGGCTCGAGAACGAGATCGAGCTGGCGGCGTTGGCCAAGCAATTCGAGGAGGTGTATCGCCCGGGTTCGCCCGACCCGATCCGGCTCCGGCGGGGCTCGGACGCGCTCTACCTCCTGCAGCGGGTGCGCGACGAGGCACACCGCTTCGCCATCACGTTCCACCGGGAGCGGCGGGGCAAGCGGATGACCAAGAGCATCCTCGACGACATCCCGGGCCTCGGACCTGCCCGCAAGGCCCGCCTGGTCAAGGAATTCGGGGGCGTCAACGCCGTGCGGGCCGCGTCCCTCGAAGAGCTCCTGTCCCGGTCCTGGCTGCCGGACGAGGTCGGTCTCGCCGTGTACGAAGGCGTGCGCAAGGCTGGGGGGCGATGAGCGAGTTCGCCGTGGTGACGGGGATGTCGGGCGCCGGCCGGTCGACGGCCGCGGCTGCATTGGAGGATGTGGGCTGGTTCGTCATCGACAACCTGCCGGCCGCGCTCATCATGAAGATGGTCGAGATGGCCGACCGGCCCGAGTCGGGGCTCGAGCGCGTGGCGCTGGTCATAGGGCGGGGCGGGTCCGACACAGGGCCCGAGTACTTCGACGACCTCGCCGACGTGTTGGACGAGCTACGTGGCACACGCAAACGGGTGCGCGTCGTGTTCCTCGACGCGCCCGACGACGTGCTGGTCCGCCGGTACGAGGGGACGAGGCGGCGCCACCCGCTGCCCGCACGCGGGGTGGAGGCGTCGATCGCGCGGGAACGCGAGCTGCTCGAGCCGGTCCGGGCGCGAGCCGACCTGCTGGTCGATACGGCCGAGTTGAATTCGAACCAGCTGCGGGCCCGCATCCTCGAGGCCTTCGGGTCCGAGGACGTACCGCGCATGCAGACATCGGTCATTTCGTTCGGGTACAAGCACGGCATCCCACTCGACGTCGACATCGTGTTCGACTGCCGGTTCCTGCCGAACCCGTTCTGGATCGAGGAGCTCCGCCCCTACAGCGGCCTCGACGATCCGGTGCGGGAATGGGTGCTGGGGCAGCCCGAGTCCGCTGCGTTCCTCGAGAAGCTCGACGAATTGCTCACGAGCATCCTCCCGGCCTTCGTGCGCGAGGGAAAGTCGTACCTGACCATCGCCATGGGCTGCACGGGTGGCCGCCACCGCTCGGTCGCGTTGGCCGAGGCTTTGGCCGAGCGCCTCGGTGGGCAAGATGAGGGTGTGTCCGTCTTCCACCGGGATATCGAACGTGACTGACGCGCGGCCGTCCGTCGTCGCCATTGGCGGGGGGCACGGCACGGCCGTGACCCTCATGGCCGCTCGGCGCTATGCCGGACTGCTCACCGGCATCGTGTCGGTGGCCGACGACGGTGGGAGCAGCGGCCGGCTGCGCGAGCTCCTGAACGTCGTGGCGCTCGGCGACATCCGCAAGTGCCTCGTCGCCTTGGCGGAGGAGGACTCGGCGTTGGCCGCCGCCTTCGAACGGCGCTACGACGTGGGCGAGCTGGCTGGGCACGCGCTGGGGAACTTGATCCTGTTGGGCCTGATCGACGTCACCGGCGACCTGGTCCAGGGTGTGCGCGAGGCGGCGTCGCTCTTGGGCGCCCGGGGCGACGTGCTCCCGGCGACGACAGAGGCGGTGGTGCTCAAGGCGGAGTCCGCCCAGGGCACGGTGGCGGGCCAGGTGGCCGTCATGGGAACGGGTGACCTGTGGGCCGTCTCCCTGGTGCCCGACGACGCCCGGCCGCCGCCGCTGGCGGTCGAGCGCATCCTGGAGGCCCAACAGATTGTGATCGGGCCCGGGTCCTTGTTCACCAGCGTCCTGGCCGCCGTGTCGGTGCATGGCATCGCCGAGGCGGTCGCCCAATCAGACGCTCAGGTCATCTACGTCTGCAACCTGCGTCCGCAGGTCCCCGAAACGGAGGGTTATGACGTGGGCGCGCACGTTGCCGCCCTGGCCAGGCACAATGTCACTGTGGATGTAGTCGTCTGTGACAGCATCCAGGGCATGGGGATCGGTTCGACGGATGTGCCCGTCCGCGACGTTCCCCTGACGGGCGAGAACCGGCTTGTCCACAGCCCCGCCAAACTGGCAGAGGCGCTGTCGGGTCTGCTGGCATAGGCGCCCGGCAGACGGAGAAAGAGGAAATGACATGACCGTGCGGGTCGGGATCAACGGCTTCGGGCGTATCGGGCGCAGCTTCCTGCGCGCCGTGCTGGCGACCGGGGCCGATATCGAGGTGGTCGGTGTCAACGACCTCACCTCGCCCGAGACGCTGGCGCACCTGCTGCGCTACGACTCCACCCAGGGACGCCTCTCTGTGCCGGTCGACGTCGAGGGCAGCGAACTGCTGGTCGGCGACCGCCACATCAAGGTCATGGCCGAGCGCGACCCGGGGAAGCTGCCCTGGGACTCGGTCGGCCCCAGTGTGGTGATCGAGGCCACCGGCATCTTCACCGACCGGGCGCAGGCCGCCGAGCACCTGGGCGGCTCGGTGGAGCGGGTCATCATCTCGGGACCGTCGGGCGACGCCGATGCCACGTTCGTCGTCGGCGTGAACGACGGGGACTACGACCCCGCCACGGACGTCGTGATTTCGAACGGATCGTGCACGACGAACTGTTTCGTGCCGATGGTGAAGGTGATCGACGACGCCTTCGAGATCGTGAGCGGGCTCATGACGACGGTGCACGCGTACACGAACGATCAGAACCTGCTGGACCTGGCGCACAAGGACCCGCGCCGGGCCCGGGCGGCGGCGGCGAACATCGTCCCGACGTCGACCGGCGCGGCCAAGGCGACGAGCCTGGTGCTCACGGCCATGAAGGGCCGGCTCGACGGTCAGGGCCTGCGCGTGCCGGTACCGGCGGGCTCCATCACCGACTTCACCGCCGTGGTGCGCGGGAACCCGTCGGTGGCCGAGGTCAACGCGGCGTTCGCCGAGGCGGCGGCCAAACCGCCCCTCGACAAGGTCCTCGACTACACCGAGGACCCGATCGTGTCGAGCGACATCATCGGCTGTGCCGCCTCGTGCACCCTCGACGCCGGCCTCACCATGATCATGCCGATCAACGACGAGATGTCGCTGGTGAAGACGAACGGGTGGTACGACAACGAGTGGGGGTTCTCGAACCGCCTGGTCGACCTGACCGTCCTGGTCGGCGCAAAGAGCTGAACGGCACCAGGCTCCGGAGCAGGTAGTGACGACCGACCCGCTCCGCGGCATCCCCCTTCTCTCGGACCTGCCTACTCTCGAGGGCAAGCGGGTGCTCGTCCGGGTCGACTTCAACGTCCCGCTGCACCTCGACGTGCGTGGCAATGCCACGGTGGCCGACGACTTCCGCATCAACGCTGCCCTGCCGACGCTGCGGCGGCTCCTGGAGGAGGGCGCCGAAGTCACGGCGGCCTCGCACTTGGGGCGGCCCTCGGGCGCCCCGGACCCGCGCTGGGAGATGGACCCCGTGCGCGACCGCCTCGATGCGCTGTGCCCGGGTGTCGCGCTGACCGAGAACCTGCGCTTCGACCCGGGCGAGAAGGCGAACGACCCCGCGTTCGTGCAACGGTTGATCGACGGGTACGACGCCTACGTCGACGAGGCGTTCGGGGTGGCGCACCGTGCGGATGCCTCGATTGTCGGGCCGCCGCAGTTCCTTCCGAGTGCCGCCGGGCTCCGCTTCGCGCGGGAGATCGAGGTGCTGGGTGGGATCCTGGAGGCGCCGGCGCAGCCGTTCGTGGCCGTGGTCGGCGGCGCCAAGCTGGCGGACAAGCTCGAGGTGCTCAAAGTCCTCGCCACGAAGGTCGACACGTTGATCGTCGGTGGCGGCATGGCGTTCACGTTCCTGGCCGCGCGCGGGCAGCACATCGGCAATTCGCTCTGTGACGAGACCCGTCTGGAGGACTGCCGGGCCCTGCTGGAGTCCGGGACGCGCATCTTGCTGCCGACCGACACGCGGGCGCTCGAGCCGGGCGCGTCGTTCGGCCCCCCGTCGGAGCGCGACGGGTACAAGGGGAGCGTGAAGGTGATCGAGGGCGACCTGCCCGACGGCTGGACCGGGCTCGACATCGGGCCGGACTCGGCGGCCGCCTTCGCCACGGCGGTCGGCGACGCGGGCACGGTGCTGTGGAACGGCCCGCTCGGTGCGTTCGAGGACCCCCGCTTCGCCGAGGGCACCCGGGTGGTGGCCGAGGCGGTCGCCCATGCCCCCGGCTTCTCGGTGGTCGGCGGCGGCGACAGCGCCAGCGCGCTCGAGGAGCTCTGCCTCAAGGACAAGGTGGGTTACCTGTCGACGGGGGGCGGGGCTTCGCTGTCCTTCATCGAGTCGGAGGGGCACCTCCCGGGGATCGACGCGCTGCGCGCCGCCTCGAACGCGCCCAAGGGGTGACGGCCCGGCGCCCGCTCGTGAGCGGGAACTGGAAGATGCACCACGACCACATCGAGGCGCTGCACACCGTGCGCGACCTCGGGCTGCGGCTCAAGGCCGACGACGTCGCGCGGCTGGACGTGTCGGTCCACCCACCCTTCACCGATCTGCGCACGGTGCAGACACTGGTGGAGAAGGAGCACCTGCCGCTCGCCTTGGGCGCGCAGCACTGCTCGGCGGAGGACGCGGGCGCGTTCACGGGCGAGGTGAGCCCGCGCTTCCTGGCGCGGCTGGGGACGGCCTATGTCATCGTCGGGCACTCGGAGCGACGGACGCTGTTCGGGATGGACGACGCGACGGTCGCCGCCACGCTGCGGGCGGTCCTGCGCCACGAGATGACGCCGATCGTGTGCGTGGGGGAGTCCGAGGAGCAGCGGGAGTCGGGCCAGACCGAGAGCGTGCTCGAGGAGCAGGTGCTGGCGGCGCTGAGCGGGCTGGCGCCCGAGGTGCTGGCGGGGCTGGTCCTGGCTTACGAGCCGATCTGGGCCATCGGGACCGGCAAGGCGGCGACCGTGATCGACGCCGAGGACGCCTGCGTGTTCATCCGTTCCCTCGTCGGAAAGCTGGGAGGTGACGAGGCGGCAGCCGGCGTGCGGATCCAGTACGGCGGCTCGGTGAACGGGGAGAACGCGGCCGACCTGATGGCGGAACCCGATGTGGACGGCCTGCTCGTGGGGGGTGCCAGCCTGGACGCAGCCAAGTTCACTGACGTCATAAGGGCCAGCGCCGCCTGCTACCGTTCCTAGCCCGAGCAGGCGATTCGCTCGTCCTGGGCTAGCCCGAGCTGGAGGATCCCCCGTTGTTGGCAACCTTGTCCGCAGTCACCTGGGCGTACGTGGTCATCGAGGTGCTGAGCGCGCTCGGGCTGATCTTCCTCATCCTGATGCACAGCGGCAAGGGCGGCGGCCTGTCCGACATGTTCGGCGGCAGCGTGGGGGCAGCCGCACAGGGCTCGACGGTCGTGGAGCGGAACCTTGACCGCATCACCGTCACGGTCGCCATCATCTTCGCTTTCACGACGGTGACCCTGGATCTCCGGCTGCAGTGACCGGCCGGGGCCGTCGCCCCCGGCGCGGGCTGGTCCGGCTGACGTCAGTCCTGGGCGCGCTGGCCGTGGTGGCTGCCGCCTGCGGCGGTACCACAGGGGGCAGCACGACGGTCACCTACGTCGGGGTGTCGGGTGGCTCGATCTCCTTCGGGATGACGGGGAGCCCGACCGGGTGCAACCCGAACACGCCGTCCGGTGACACAACCGCGACGCTCACGCTGCTCGGCGGCGTCCTCCCGAGCCCGTACGTGGTCGAGGCCGATGGGTTACCCATGGCCAACTCGGACCTGATCGCTTCCGCCGAACCGCTCAACCTCAACCCCCTCACCGTCGTCTACACCCTGAACCCAAAGGCGGTGTGGTCCGACGGCGTACCGATCACGGCGAACGACTTCAAGTACGCGTGGGAGCAGCAGCGCGGGGATGCCGACGGGACGTCGACCAACGTCGTCAGCATAACCGGCTACCGCGACATCACATCGATAACGGGGACGAACGGAGGGCACACCGTCACGGTCAAGTTCAAGACAGTCTTCGCCGACTGGCAGATGCTCTTCGCGAACCTCCTCCCGGCTCACGTCATGGAGAAGGTGGGTTGGGACCCGAGCTGCTCCACCGTGAGCTCGAGCATCGACCTGTCGGGGGGCCCGTTCGAAATCGCGTCGGTGTCGAACTCGGAGATCAGGCTGGTCCAGAACCCGAAGTGGTGGGGGGCACCGGCCAGCTCGAAGTCGATCACGGTGCACCTCGCCTCCTCGACGGCGCAGCTCTCGTCGTGGATGAGCAGCGGCTTCATCCAGGTGGCGGAGCCGACGACCGTGACGCCGTCCTTCCTGACCGACGTGACAGGTCTGCCGGGCGCGCAGAGCGACGCGGACACGTCGAACACGTTGCTGCAGCTCGACATGGCGAGCTCACTGGACGCCCGGCTCTCGCCCGACCTGCGCACGGCCATCGGACTGTCGATCAACCGCCAGCAACTGTTGAACCAGCAGGTGAGCTGGGCGGCACCGGGGATCACCGTGGCGAACAGCCACGTCTACGTGCAGGGGCAGCAGGGTTACAAGCCGGCCCCGAGCGCGACGGTGCCGACGACGACCATCCCCGCGACGACGTCGTCGACGTCGACCACGGTGATCGGGGCGGGGGGCAGCGTGAACTTCCCGGTCACTCCCGTGCCCGCACAGGCGGACGCGTTCCTCGCGGCGGCGGGGTTGGTGAAGACGGCTGACTCGCCGTACTACCACTCCGCTTTCGGCGTGCCGTTCACGTTGCACATGGTGGTCGACGAGAGCGACCCGTGGGCGGCGTCGGCCGCCCCGACGATCCGCGCCGACCTGCAGGCGGCGGGGATCAACACCGACATCCAGACGGCGACCTCGGCGTCGGCGGCGGGGTCGGCGTTAGCGGGCGGGTACGCCGACTTGGCCCTGCTGCCGGTGACGTTCAGCCCGTTCTTGAGCCAGACGCTGGCCTGGTACACGACGCTCCTGGGAGCGCCGGGCAAGAACGGGTCCCAGGACTGGACGGCGTACAACAACGTCCAGTTCGAACAGTTGGTCGAATCGGCTTCGCAGCAGCTCAACGCGGACACGGCGGCCGGGATCTACCAGCAAGCGGACACGCAACTGTGGGACCAGATGGTGTCGCTGCCTTTGTACGCGGAGCCGGCGGTCCTGGCGTGGAGCCGGTCGGTGGGCGGGGTCGTACAGGAATCCCGGGGCACGAGCCTTCTCTGGTACGCGCGCTATTGGGCGGTGCGACAGGCCGAATCGACCAGCAACACGACACCGTCCCTACCCGGGCAGTAGCAAGTGCCTCGGCGGGGTCGCGCTACGATCTCCGGACGCTGATTTTTCAGCCGGTTCGCCCGTCGGAGTGGCGGAATAGGCAGACGCGCCAGCTTGAGGGGCTGGTGCCCGCAAGGGCGTGGGGGTTCAAGTCCCCCCTCCGACACATACCTTTGCCCACGCGATCTGTGGGCGAGACTCCAGCTTCGCCACGCGCCGATCCGGGTCGTAGGTGACGCTGATCCCGAGTTCCTCGTAGACCTGTTGCTTTAGCTTCGGGTCCGCCTCGGCCAGAGCGCTCGCCAGATCGCTGATCGATTCCACCAGTGACCGCACCTGCTCGGCCGTGACCCTCCCGGCTGGCTGGGCCGCGACGATCTCCTGCTCGGCTCGGAGCCGCTCGCCCTGGACCTCACTCATCCACCCGGCCACGACAACCGGGTCCGCTCCTGCGTCGAGCGCCTGGCGGTACTTCGTGAGACGTGAGTCGCAGTCGGCCAGCTTCCGCTCGGCCGCATCGATCCGGGCGTGATCGGCCTCGGTCGCCCCACCGGCCACCGCGAGCGACGCGCAGGTCTCGTCCAAGTTCGCGGGGTCGAAGAGAGTCCCGATCCACTCGTCCAGCTTCGGGACGATGGCCGACTCCCGGACGTAGACGTTCTTCGGGTGATCCACGCCGGGGATCGGCGCGCGCTCAGACGAGAACTTGCATCGGTAGTGGTTGGCGTTGTGGTTGCCGTTCCCCTGCATCCGAAGACCACAGAGCGCGCAATGCACGCGGCCACTCAGGACGTAAGTCCGGTTCGATCGGCGTTGCTTCGTGACGCCGGGCCGGTGCATCCCGGCCGCCATTTGCGCCTGAGCCTTCGTGAACTCTTCCGGGCTGATGATGGCCGCGTGTACGTCCTCGGCCGACCAGACCCACTCTGAGGCGTCGTTCCAACGCATCCGGGACTCGTATCCCGCGGCCACGTCCTCCACGTCTACGAGAACCTCGTCGCGACGTTGGCGGTTCCACACCTGACGGCCGACGTACCGGGGGTTCTGAAGAATGGACTTGACCGCGATCTTCGACCATGAGCGCGTGTCACGGTGACGGTTCCTCGCCGGGTCGTGCGCGCTGGGGGAGGGGAAGCCGTCGCGTGTGAGGTCCTGCGCGATTGCGAAGTAACCCTTCCCGGCGATGTAGTCCGCGAAGATACGTTGCACGACGGGCGCGGCGGTCGGGTCGATTTCCAGGCGGCGCAGACGCTTTCCGTCGGCGGCCTTGCTCGGGTTGGGGTGCGCTCCCGCGTCGGCCAGAACGTAGCCATACGGCGGCCGCCCCCCGAGGAACCGGCCTTCGTGCTGCGCCTGAGCCGCCATGCTCGACTTGACGCGGACCTTGATCCGGTTCCGCTCACCCTTCGACATTCCGCCGTACAGGCTCATGATGAGGTCGTGCGCGTCGGAGCCGGGGTCGATCTTCCCGCCGACCTCCGGGACCCATAGCTCGACGTTGTGGTGAACGAGTACGGGGAAGGTGAGACCGAACTGGTTGCCGGAAAAGGCACGGGCAGGCTCGCCGATAACGATGGCCCCGAATCCTCGTCGTGGGTCCTTCAGAGCCTCAAGCAAGGCCAACGCCTCCGGTCGGCGCTTCCACGGGAGCGACCGGCTCTGCCCGATGTCGAAGAACTCCGCGACGATGACACCACCGTGCGGCTCTATGAGCGCCTGAGCGCGGGACACCTGCCATTGCTTGGAGCTGGTCGGGTCCTGCTGGTCCTCGGTGCTTACGCGTCCGTAGAACGCGAATCGTGTCGTCATCGCTTGGCCTTTCCCTTCGGTTCTTCGAGTAGCTGCTTCGCTTTGTCGGTCAGGTAACCGCCGCCCCGCCCGCCCGATGGTGGCCTAGTGAGTAAGCCTTTCCGCCGCGCATTGTGAGCAATGTCTCTGACGGACGATCGCTCCACGCCTGTTCTCTCTGCCACGGCAGCGATCGGATTTCGCCGAGTCTCGGGGTCTGCCGTGCACGTCGCGATCCGTTCCGCCCACCTTGCGTAGAAGAGGTCATCCTTCGGCGCGCTCCCCGGGTAGTTGGCAAGCTGACGCCAGCGTCTTTCTTCAGCAGCCCGATAGGTTCGTCCAGGCTTCCGATCCGTGTAGGCGAGGTTTTGGGCGAACTCCTGCACGTCCTCGTACAGGTCCATGAGAGTGAGCCGCCGAAGGAGTGCGATCGGAACACCGTCCGTGTCGATGACTCCCTCCGGTTCCTGGGACCATTCGCCGGGCCGTGGTTCGGGTCGCTTCCGACGACGCAGGTCGGCGTAGTACGCCTTCAGTGCGGCATCATCCGCCTGTCCTTCAGGAATTCGATCCTCGGCCGGGACGATGCGCAGCTCCACGAGAACCGGCCGTTCCTCCACGATCATGAAAAGGCCCGCCGCAACCCAGTCGGTCGGCTCCCCGTCGGCGTCGAGCAGACGGACCTCCGACCAGACCCGATCCCCCTCCCACCTGGTACGCCGAGCCATACCGCAATGTTACCGGGGCGTTGCCGCTGTGACAACACTATGACTTACTGTTGTGACGGCGGAAGTGTTGCGGCTTGGACACTTCCCAACAGTGCCAACACTGAGCCACCGTGTTGTCATGTACGAAGAGCTGGTCGCCGAGGCGAAGGCTTCTACCTATTTGCCCGCCTCTACTGCCCGCCGTCGCGCAATCCGGGAGGAGGCGGGAGCTAGCCAGGCCCGCTGCGCCCGGGAACTTGGAGTGGATCGGGCGACGTTCAGCCGCTGGGAGGCGGGCCACCGTCGTCCACGCGGCGAGTACCTCGTTCGATACGTAGAGCTACTGCGTTCGCTCCAGGAGGCCGTCAGGTGACGGAGCAAGCCACCGAAATGATCGTGGTCGAGCTTCCGCCCGGGCTTCCCGTCATGACGCCGAAGCTCGCTCGCCTCCTGCTGGAGATTCTCCAGAACGCAGAAGGCCCCCCGGACGGGAGGCCTTCTCAGGACGAGGGGAGACCCGTCACGATCCTTCGCTGACGAGCATCCACCCGACACGCAACTCGAATGCGCGCACCACAATACGCGGCGCGTGTGTCAGGGGTGATGATGAGCGAGCAGCACACTCCGGGCAAGGCCCGATGACATCGGCCCTCACCCGCCTTGAACGGTGGGTCATCCCGATATCGAACATAGGACGCCCTTTTCGGGCGAGTCCGATGCGGTCCACGTCTTGGACACGCTCACCGACCGAGCCGTCTGGCCGGGAATACCGGGAGCCAAGCGTGTCAACCGCATTCCGTTGCGTCATGGCAACGGCCCAGGCTGGCCAGAACGGAGCCAGAACGCAATCCGGGAGGGATGGCGCAGCTAACCCATACGGCTGCGTTGGTGACGCGAGTGAGGGACACCCCCACAGCACCCACGGTGCCCAACCCGTCCGCCCGGTCTCCCCAGGCGAACGGGCGGGGCTCTGCCCAAGAACGCCTTTCGACAGGAGCACTAATGACTCACCGTCGCCGTCGACCGCGGCCACTTGCAAAACCCGCCTTCGGGCCGCCAGCGGACGGGATCGAATGCCGGACGTGTCACCGCTGGTTCCACCGCCGCCATTTCTGGCGGAGGCGAAAGCGGAGCTTCGGAGACCGCTGTCCGGCTTGCCGCCGACGCCCAACCGTCAGGGCGCCACGGTGCGATGGTCCTGCCCTGTCCGAGGACGAGGCGGTCGAGAGCGTGCTTCGACACTTCCCCGGAGCGGTCTTAGTGCAGGAGGAAAAGGCGTGCTGAAGGGGAGCGGCCGGTCCGTCCGCTTTCGCATTGTTACCCCCGCAGAACCGAGATTCCGATGCTCTGACCAGGTAGTTCGCGTGGGGTCGGTATGTGTCGGGAGTCCGAGTGATCGGCACCCCACCGATGGGTGAGTGGCCCAGCGGTCATGACCCGTTTGAGGCTGGAAACGAGGTCGCCGTGAAGCATGGCGGCTACTCCGAGCGGTACATCGCGGCGAAGGCGGCCGAGGTCCATGCCGAGCTTCTCGACCTCGCGCCCTACCTGCGCGAGGCGAAGTTCATCCCAGCCGTGAACCGCTACCTCCAGGCGGCGGCCCGTGAGGCGCTCCTTCACGGCCACATTGTCAAGCTCTGCGACGAGAAGGGACCGGGTGCAGTTCCCAGTCGGGTCTGGGAGCAGGCGACCGCTGCGGCCCGTCTTGCGGCCAAGCTCGGCAGCGACCTCGGTCTCGACCCCCTCGGTCACGCCCGCATCCGCGCCCTGTCAGCCGGAGCTGAGGCGACCGAGGCGTCGCTGGCCGATCTCGCGGCCCGTGGGGCTGAGACGAGCGGTTTTCGCTCGCTGGGAAATGTGCGCAGGCCCGCGTTGACAGAGGCGGATTCACAGGAAGCGACGAAATGACACAACATCAGTACCACCCGTCGACCATGACCGGACGCGTCGTCGCAACGCCCCGACTGTCGAAGGAACGCTCCGACAGGCCAACTCGGACGACCCTCTTTGTCGCCGGTCGTCACTCGGGTCGCCGCGTCCGCGTGTTCGCGGTGGACGAGTTGGCGTCGGCCGTCTGCGCGTCGCTCCGGAGCGGGGACTTGGTGACCATCTCGGGAGTCATGGCAGAGCGTTCCTGGGGTGACAGTGTCTTTCGCGTCCTGGAGCTGGACTCGTTCACGATTCACCCCCGGGACGCAGCGTGAACCCGACCGCCCTCATGGCGGGCCTCGTCCTGGAGGACGGTCGACGCTGGGGCGACGTTGCGACCGATTGGCAGTGGGCATT
>DATMMN010000082.1:0-17629 GCA_035569675.1 Acidimicrobiales bacterium
GTGGGGGCCGGCCCGGGGACTGCAGGTGCTGGCGGTGGCGGCATTCGGGGTGGCGGTGATCACGGTGGTGAGTGGACGACGCGGCTGGGGCGTGGGCGTTACCGGGGTCGTTGCCAGGGGCGGGCCGGGTGACGGTGGAAGGGCGGCGCAGTGACCGCAGCGATCGCAACGACCGCAGCGATCGCAGGGGGACGGGGGCAGCAGGTAGCCTGAGGCCTCCTGTCATGATCTTGCAAAGTATCGAGACGCCAGCCGACGTCAAGGCCCTGACCAGCGAAGAGCTGACCCAGCTGTGCGACGAGATACGGGCGTTCATCGTCGAGACAGTGACCACGACGGGCGGCCATCTGGGGTCGAACCTGGGTGCGGTCGAGCTGACATTGGCGCTGCACCGGGTGTTCGACTCGCCCCGTGACGTCTTGTTGTGGGACACGGGCCATCAGGCGTACGTGCACAAGCTGCTGACCGGTCGCCGTTACGGGTTCAAGGGTCTGCGCCAGGCGGGCGGGTTGAGCGGGTACCCGAACCGGTCGGAGTCGGAGCACGACTGGATCGAGAATTCGCACGCGTCGACGGCGTTGTCGTACGCGCACGGCATCGCGTCAGGTTTCGCGGTGCGCGGGGTGGATGGCGAGCGACGGGTCGTTGCGATCGTGGGCGACGGGGCGCTGACGGGTGGGATGGCCTACGAGGCGCTGAACAATTTGGGACACTCGCGCCGGCGGGTCGTGGTGGTCCTGAACGACAACGGACGCTCGTATGCGCCGACGGTGTCGCAGTTGTCGCAGTCTTTGACCGCGTTGCGGTTGAACCCGACGTACACCGCGGCCCGTGAGCGCTGGCGGCAACGGTTGCGGGACCTGCCGGGGTTCGGTGAGCTGGCGTACTCGAGCGTGCGGGCGCTCGACAGCGCCGTTCGGGAGATGGTCACGCCGCACACCTTCTTCGAAGCGCTCGGTGTCCGGTACGCGGGGCCGATCGACGGGCACGACATCGTGCACATGGAGCAGGCGTTCGCTCACGCCGCTGAGTGGGACGGCCCGATCGTCGTGCACGTGCTGACGCAAAAGGGCCGGGGGTACGCGCCCGCCGAAGAAGACGACGTGCAGCGGCTGCACGACTTCAAGGTGCCGACGTCGACGGGGGCGGGTGCTGGTGTGGCTGGCGTTGCTGGTGGTGTCGGTGGCGCGGGGAACGTCGTCGGGTCTTCTGCTGGGATCGCGGTCGGCGGGTCGGGCAGTACCGACGGCGGTGGGTTGTCGTCGTTGTCGTCGCCGGGGTCGGTGCGCGAGACCGAGATGGAAGTCGACGGGTCGCCTCAAAGGGCAGCGACGTACGGGGACGCGTTCTCGCGGGCTTTGCTGGCGGCGGCCGTTGAGGATCCGCGCATCGTGGCGTTGACCGCGGCGATGCCCGGGCCCACGGGGTTGCTCCCGTTCCAGGCTCGCTTCCCCGACCGCTTCTACGACGTCGGGATCGCCGAGCAGCACGAGGTGACGGCGGCCGCCGGGATGGCAATGGCCGGGCTGCGCCCGGTGGTGGCCGTCTACTCGACATTCCTGAGTCGGGCGTTCGACCAGGCGAACCTTGACGTGGGATTGCACGGCTGCCCGGTGGTCTTCGTGCTGGACAGGGCGGGCATCACGGGCGACGACGGACCAAGTCACCACGGGATCCTCGACCTGGCCTTGGCCCTGTCGATTCCCGGTATGACGGTGTTCGCTCCATCTGCGGCGGAAGAGGTCGAGCCGATGTTGCGGACGGCTTTGTCGTTGTCGGGCCCGTCGACCATCCGATTCCCCAAGACCGCGCCGCGTCACGTGGCGCCCGCCGACGTGGGCGAGGGGCTGTCCGCTCGGCGGTTGCGGGGAGGTGACGGGTCGGTGTGCCTGGTCGGCGTAGGCAAGATGGTCGGACCGT
Source organism: Acidimicrobiales bacterium (assembly GCA_035569675.1). Lineage (GTDB taxonomy): Bacteria > Actinomycetota > Acidimicrobiia > Acidimicrobiales > RAAP-2 > Bog-473. The sequence continues at coordinate 1,921 of DATMMN010000082.1, forward strand.
GCCTGGCCGCAGCGGACGAGCTGTCCCGTGAGGGTGTCGAGGCGACGGTATGGGATGCGCGTGTGATCTCGCCGCCGGACGTCGCCATGTTGGCCGACGCGGCCCGCCATCAGCTGGTGGTGACTGCGGAGGACGGGGTGCGATTCGGCGGGGCGGGCGCGTTCCTGATCGACGCGATGTCGGCGCAGGTGGACTCGGAAGGTTTGTCGATGCCGGCGATTCGGGTACTGGGTATTCCCCGGCAGTTCCTGGCGCAAGGCAAGGCGGACGACATCCTGGCAAGCCTTGGTCTGGACGGCGCGGGCATCGCCGAGAGCGTGCGGCGCGTGAAGCTCGAGGTGACGGCGGAACCGCCGCACTGACCTCGTCTTAGGCGGGGTCGACGGTAGGGGTGGACGTGGGTCGTGGACGACGAGGGCCCCCCCGCAAGTCCCGCAGGCTGACGCGCTGACCTGACTTGAGCACGGCACGTCGGTAAATGCCTGCGGCGAACCATGCCATGACCACGGTGCCGGCGATGGCGAGCACTACGGAGATCAGGAACTGCCACCAGGTCACCTGGTCCAAGCCGACGAGTACCGGCATGGCGAAAGGCGCCGTCGGCGGCAGGTAGGCCAGCACCTTGAAGAGGAGGCTCGGGCTGCCGGAGCTCGCCACTGTTATCGAATAGATGTAGGCGATGAGGATCGGAAGGCTGAGCGGCAGAGCGAGCGTCTGAACCTGGTCTTGGCGCTCGGCGGTCGAGCCGGCGGCGGCGTAAAGCCAGGAATAGAAGGCGTATCCCAGAACCAGCCAGAGGAGATCACTGAGAAGCAGGAGTCCGCCCGTCCCCCTGAGGAGGTCGGAACCGACTGCTTTGCTCACGACGAACGCAAACCCGGCGATGAGAGCGGCTTGACCCATGGCGACCAGACCGATGCCGAGCACCTTGCCTCCGAGGAGCTGGATCGGCCGCACGGCGGCGAGCAGTACCTCGACGACACGGCTTGCCTTTTCCTGCATGACGCCCATGAGGATCCAGGTGTTGTACTGGGTGATCATCAGGAAGATCAGGATGACGCCGATCACCGATGTCCCCTTGTTCACATCTTTGTTGTTGTTCGCCTGCAAGCTCTCGACGGGGACCGGTCGGGCCTTGGCGACCTGTTCGATCTGTGTTCCGGAAAGTCCGGCCTGTTGGTAAGCATGCAGAACCCCGAGCTCCGGCGCGAGGACCTCGAGGAGGGTGGCGGTGTCCGACTTGCTGTCCGAGGAGACGGGTTGGTAGACGAGGATCGTGTCGCCGGCGACGACCGCGGCGTCGAGTTTGCCGGAGCGGAGTGCCTCTTCCGCTGCCTGCTGGGTCGGTTCCGAAACGACCTCTACGGGGATCTTGACCTGCTTCCCGCTGTACTTGATTACCTGGGTCAATTCCTGGTTCGGGGCACCGACCACGCCGACCTGTTGCGGCGGCGTCGAGTGACTGGTGTGGATCTTCGGGATGACAATGGCTGCCCCGACGACGAGAAGGATGATGAGCGTTCCGAACCGGAAGATGCGTCCGCGGACACGTTCAAGGACTTCGCGTCTCGCGACGAGGCCCACGCTCCCGAGGTTGGCTCCGACGGCAAACCCACGAGGGGTCCTCAGCGGCTGCGGGGGTGCGCCTTCGTGTTCCGAGGTCTCAGCGACGGGTTGGCGCTTTCGTCTCCTTTGCCAAAGGAGCACGCGTAGTCCGATGGCAACCGCGACGATGACGGGTATGAGGACGAACCTCACCCCACCGCCCCTCGGAAGACTTCGGAGAGCCGGCGACGGGCGAAAGTGAACTCGGTGACCCGTCCCGCGGCCATGGCCGCCCGCAGGACGACGTCGCTGTCGACTGCGTCGTCCAGAACGAGCCGGACCTCGCCGGCGGCGACCTCAGAAACCGAGACGCCCTTGAGGCCACGCGCCCAATCCGCCGTCCGCTCGCCCTCAATCCGGACGACCAGTCGGCGGGCGCCGCTGCTGGCCAGGTCGTCCACCGTTCCCGACACGACGAGGCGGCCGTGGTCGATGATCGTCACCTGCTCGCAAAGGTCTTCGACCAGGTCGAGCTGATGGCTCGAGAAAAGCACGCAACACCCGGCGCGCGCCTGATCCACCAGCACGTGCCCGATGGCGTCGATACCGGTGGGGTCCAGCCCGGAGAGGGGCTCGTCGAGCACGAGTAGCTCGGGCTCGTGGATAAGGGCCGCCGCGAGCTGGACGCGCTGCTGGTTCCCATGTGAGAGGGCCTCGACTTTGCTCGTCGCCCGATCGGCGATCTCCAGACGCTCGAGCCAGGCCCGTGTGGCCGACGCCGCATCGTTGGGGCTCATGCCGTGCAGTCGGCCGAGGTACTCGACCTGCTCGCCAACGAGCATCCCGGGGTAGAGGCCCCGCTCCTCGGGCATGTAGCCGAAGCGCTGCCATTGGGCCGGTCCGACCGGTGTCCCGTTCCACCTCACAACACCCGCGTCGAGATCGATCAGGCCGAAGATGGCGCGCATGGTGGTCGTCTTGCCCGCCCCGTTGGGCCCGAGAAAACCCACGACCCGACCGCTCGGCACTGTGAACGTCAGATCATCGAGCGCGACCAGCGATCCGAAGGTCCGCCGCAACCCTTCGAGCTCCAGCAGGCCTCCCACCCGGTTCACGCTAGGCGGGCGCGATGCGCCGACGGTGGTTGCCCTCAGGGACGGTTGGCGCCGTACTCGCGCACGAAATCGTTCACGGCGTAATAGGCATCGATGGACTCGCCGGCATCGCCCCAGAACCCCTCTTGTATGTCGTGAGCCATCTGCCCCTTGTCGACGAAATGATTGTTGACGTCGGTGATCTCCAGTTCGCCTCGTCCCGAAGGCTCAAGGTCACCGATGATGTCGAACACGCCGGCTTCGTAACAGTAAATGCCGGTGACGCAGTATTGGGAAGCCGGGATTTCGGGCTTCTCCTCGATATGCACGACTCGCCCGTCGTCACCGAAGACAGGGACGCCGAGATGACGCAGGTGCTCGGGCTCGCTCACCGGAGAGAGCAGGATGCGGGCCCCAACCGGGTTCGCCCTGAAGGCGTCGACGATGGGCCTGATGGAGCGTTCGACGATGTTGTCGGCGAGCATGACGAGCACTGGACCGCCCTCGGCGAAGTGCGCCGCCAGTCCGAGCGCTTCGGCGATCCCACCGGCGTTCTCCTGATAGCCGTACGACAGTTGATTGATCCCGTACTCGTGACCGTTGCCCAGGAGACGGAGGAACTCACCAGCATGGGTGCCTCCGGTTACCAGCATGATCTCGTCAATACCGCTCTGGACGACCGCCTCGATCGCCCAGGCGATCATGGGGCGGTCATAGATCGGCAGCAGGTGCTTGTTGGTGATGCGGGTCAACGGATACAGGCGCGAGCCGGTGCCGCCCGCCAGGATGACCCCCTTCATGGCGTCGCATCCGCCTGGTCGATCGAATTCATGGGGTCTGTCTAGTCGAACGTCAGGACGCCACGTGCGACGCGTCCTGCGTGCATCTCGTCTACGACGTCGCCGAAGCGCTCGAGCGGACGGGTGAGCGAAACGAGCTCGTCCAGCATGAGCTGCCCAGACTTGTAGAGGTCGACCATCAACGGAATGTCATGGTGCGGGCGGGCCGAGCCGTAGCGGCAGCCGAGCAGTCCGCGATCGACGTAGGCCAGAGCGTTGACGTCGACGGATACCTCCGTACCCCGTGGCGGAATGCCGATCGCAACGGCGTTCCCGCCCCAATCGAGACAGTCGAGCGCGCTCCGGAGCACGGCAGGATGCCCCACACAGTCAAAGGCCCACGTCACGCCGCCAAGTGGGAAGAGAGCGCCGGCGGCCGATTCACGGTTTGCCGGTACCAGCTCGCGGATGGCTGCAGCAGCATCGCCAGCGCTGGCGTCGACGAAGTGGGTGGCTCCGAACTGCCGGCCAAGCTGCTCTTTTGCTGCCACGGTGTCGACGGCCACGATGCGAGTTGCGCCGGCGATGCGGAGGCCCTGGATGACGTTCAGCCCCACACCGCCAACGCCGAAGACCGCCGCCGTGTCACCCGGCCGCGCCTTGGCCCGGTTCAAGACGGCACCGACGCCGGTCAACACGCCGCACCCGATGAGGCATGCCGACGACAGCGGGACGTCCTTCGGAATGCGTACGGCCTGGACCTCGCTCACTATCGTCACCTCGGAGAAGACCGAAGCGGCGGCGAAGTTCGATGCAGGCTCGCCCTTGAACGTGAATGGCGTCGAGATATTGCCGAGCGAGCTCTTGCACCAAGTTGGGTGGCCAGTCCCGCAGGCGCGGCAAGCTCCACAGCTGGCCAGGGTCGCAATCACGACGTGGTCGCCCACCTTGACCGACCGCACGGCATCACCCACCGCCTCGACGATGCCCGCACCCTCGTGGCCGAGCACTGCCGGCGCCGGGAACGGAATCGTCCCGTCGATAACGGAGAGGTCCGAATGACACACGCCCGCCGCCTGCATTCGCACCTGTACCTCAGTCGGTCCTGGCCCACGAACCTCTAGCTCGTCGGTGACCTCGACTCCTTCTCCGGTGTAGACGATGCCTCTCACTTACTTGCTCCTCTCGATGATCACCACGCGATCCGCTCCAGACGCATGGCGAACGCGCAGCTCTCGTTTCAACACTTTTCCGCTGGCGTTCACTGGCAGTGCCTCGACCAAAACGACGCCGCGGGGCACTTTGTAGTTGGCCATGGTGCCGCGGGACCAGCCGAGGATGGTACGACCCAGCTCGTCAGCCTCTTCGTCGGAATCACCAGATAGGGCTCCGGCCACCGGCACGATGTACGCGCAACCGACTTCGCCCATCCGATCGTCGGGCACTCCGACGACTGCCGCCTGGGCGACGGCTCCGTGGCCACGAAGGATTGCCTCTATCTCGGCGGGATAGGCGTTGAAGCCCCCCACGACGTACATGTCCTTCACCCTGTCGGTAATCGTGATGTTGCCGTGCTCATCCATCACCCCGATATCCCCGGTGTAGAGCCATCCGTCGGTGTCGATCGCCTCTGCCGTCGCCTCCGGGTTTCCCCAGTACCCGGACATGACGGTGTAGCCACGGACGACGATCTCGCCGGGTTCGCCGGTTGGAACCTCCTTGCCGTCAGCGACGACGCGCACCTCCAGTCCCGGAATGGCTCGCCCCGAAGTGCGAGCAACGATTTCGGGCGGGTCACTGCGCCGGCACATCGTCACGGTCCCGCAGGACTCAGTAAGCCCGTATGCCGTGAGCACGGTCGTGAACCCAAGCTCGTCGTCCATCGCACGTACGAGCTCGACGGGAACGACGGCGGCACCGGTGACGCCGAGGCGCAGTGACGACAGATCATGTTTGTCTCGGTCGGAATCACCCAGCAACGTCTGATACAGGGTCGGTGGTCCGGGCAGCACATTGATGCGCTCTGCCTCGATGCGACGGAGTACCGCGCCCGCATCGAACACGGGCTCTGGCACCACAGTGGCACCGGCCATCAGACACGCGAGTATCCCCGCTTTGTAGCCGAAGGTATGGAAGAACGGGTTCACTATCAGGTAGCGGTCGCCTGGCCCGAGGCCAACGATCGAAGCCCATGTGCCGAACGTCCGCAACGATTGCGCGTGCGTTGCCACCGCGCCCTTCGGATGGCCCGTCGTGCCGGACGTGAAGATCAGATCCGAGGCGTCGTCGGGCCGCAACGCAGCGGCGCGTGCACTCGTGGTGTCCGGATCAACGCGCTTACCGGCGTGAAGAAAGGGTTCCAGACGGACGATCGGTACCGGGGCCCGCCGCTCGACCCTTCCGTCATCGCCTTCGTCCCTGAGCAAAAGGATCTGCGCCAGCGGGGCAAGGTCCTCGTCACCCAGCATGGCGGGGTAGTCGAACCCCAGAAAACCGCGGACCGTCACCAACAGCTTTGCGCCCGAGTTGCGCAGGATGTAGGCCGCCTCTCCCCCTTTGAACCTTGTGTTCAGCGGAACGACAACACCCCCCGAACGAAGCACGCCCAGCGCGGCGAGCATCCACTCCGCACAGTTGGGGCCCCAAAGGGCGACGCGGTCTCCCACGTCAACTCCGGCAGCCACGAACCCGCGCGCGTAGCGATCCACCTCGGGTGCGAGTTGTCCGTAGGTCAGCCGGAGGTCGCCGTCGACCACGGCCTCGGTTGCCGCATGTCGTATCGCGGCGTCCTCGACAAGGCGCGGCACCGTGCCCCAGGTCAGGTCGGCTCTCGGATCCTCCTGTTCGGCGGGTGCGCCGCCGATGCCGGCGCTCATGGGTGCTGGCTGCTCACAGAGATGACCTCTCCCGACATGTAGGAGGAGTAATCGCTCGCGAGGAAGACGATCACGTTGGCCACCTCCCACGTCTCCGCTCCCCGACCGAACAGTTCGCGACGTCGCAGCACGGCGAGATCTTCGTCGGGGATCGCCCGGTTCAAGAAGGGGTGCTCGGCCAGGCTCGGCGACACGGCGTTTACCCTCACGCCCGACGGTGCCGCCTCGGCGGCAGCACACCTGGTGAGCGCCATCACTCCCGCTTTGGCGGCCGCGTAGTGGGCTTGACCGGGCTGGGCGCGCCAACCAAGGACTGAGGCGTTGTTCACGATGGCTCCGCTCCCGGTCGGGAGCATCCGGCGAAGCGCCGCCCGTGTGCACCGGAACGTCCCGGTCAACGTGATGTCCAACACGGTCGACCACTGCTCGTCCGTCATCTCGGTGAGCGGCACCGTCCCGCCGAGCCCTGCGTTGTGCACGGCGACATCGATCCGGCCGTAACGATCGATTGAGCCGTCGAAAAGCACTTCGACCTGCGCCTCATCCCGAACGTCGCAGACCAACGAGTGGACTCGCTGCGAGTCGTCGATCTCGTCGATCAGTTGTGCAACGGTCTCGGCGAGACGCCGTTCGTGTGCATCTGACACGACGACGCTCGCGCCCTCCTCGAGGCATCGGCGCGCCGTGGCGGATCCGATGCCCGTCCCTGCCGCCGCCGTAACGACGACGACCTTTCCCTCGAGGAGCCCATGTCCTGCCGGAGGTGGAGGGGGCGGTGGCGGCTCGAACGACTGACCGAGGCTCGTGCTGGTCACCTGGCTCCCTTCGGTTCGGACGGGAGACCCAGCACCCGCTCACCGATGATGTTGCGCTGAATTTCGTTCGATCCTCCATAGATGGTCTCGGAACGAGCGAAGAGAAAGGAGCGCTGCAGTTCGTTGAGGCCATACCCCGAATTGTCCGTGGTCGTTTCGCCGTCCAACACCGTGGATCCCATCCCGAGGAGGTTCATGGAGAGTTCGCCCAGACGACGGTGCCACGACCCCCAGTAGAGCTTGGCGATGGAGGCCTCGGGGGGTGCCACCGGCCCGTCGATACCCGCCAGCGATCTCAACGTGTTGTATCGCATGATCGCCAGCTCGATGTGGGCCTGCGCCAGACGTTGCCGTACGACGGGGTCGCGAGTCCGACCGTTCTCCTCCGCCAAGCTGGTGATTCGATCGAGCTCACGCCGGAAGGTGAGTTGGTAGCCGAGCAAGGCCACTCCGCGTTCGAACGCCAACGTGGCAAGCGCCACGCGCCAACCGTCGCCCACCCCGCCCACGACGTTGGATGCGTCAGTACGCGCACCATCGAAGAACACTTCGTTGAACTCGCTCGTTCTCGTGAGCTGAGTGATGGGCCGCACCTCGACGCCCGGCTGGTCCATCGGCACCAGGAGATAGGACAGGCCCTTGTGACGGGACGAGTCGGGATCGGTACGACACACCACGAAGCACCAGTCCGCCTGGTGGGCAAGCGAAGTCCAGACCTTCTGTCCCGTGACCACCCACTCGTCGCCGTCCCGGACCGCCCGCGTCTTGACGTTCGCCAGGTCGCTTCCCGCGTTGGGCTCCGAATATCCCTGGCACCACAGTTCGTCGCCCTCTCGAATCGGCGGCAAGAAACGCGCCTGCTGTTCGGGTGTCCCGTAGTGAATCAGGGTGGGGCCGAGGAGGCCTTCGCCCATCACGGACACACGCCCCGGAGCAGCGGCCCGTGCGTACTCCTCGTTGAAGATGACCTGTTGTGTCATCGTGGCGGCACGGCCTCCGTACTCGACCGGCCAGCCCATACAGGTCCACCCGCCGTCGGCCAGGACTTTTTCCCAGCGGCGCCGGACTTCGAATCCAAACGTCTCGTCGCCCGAGCCGCCCCGGCCCTTGAGCTCGGCAAACTCTCCGACGACGTTTTCGTCCAGGAACCGCCGCACCTCGGCGCGGAATGCCACGTCCTCCGGGCCGTCGCGCAGATCCATCGTCCCGGGAGCGTAGCCAAGCTCGCACCCTTGATCTGACGGGGCGTCAGATTTGCGGAGAGGCGCTCCACTGCCCGCCGGCTCGCCCTGAAATACTCATGGCGCGGGCCGAGAACACGAAGGGAGGGTCACGATGCCGTACTCCCAGGGCCGGGTGCTACACGACGCCGACGCCCACATCATGGAAACACCGACCTGGTTGCGGGACCATGCGGAGGCCGCGTTCCGTGACCGGCTTCCGGTACTCCGCTATCCGGGCGGGAACGAGCTCCGCCAGACCGGCGATCCCGCCGAGCAGCAGCGGGACCTGGAGGCGGCATTCGAGCGGCTCCGGGCACGACACGGGTCGGCCGAGTACCGAGCCGACGAGGAAGCCGAAATCATGGCCCGCAAGAACTTTGCGGCTACGGGTTCGTTCATCCCCGAGGACCGGCCCAGAGCGCTGGACCTCCTCGGCTTCTCGAGTCAGCTCGTTTTCAATACCTTCCACAACGGTCGGCTCCACGACCTCGAGCATGCCGGCGACGTCGACCTCGTCTACGCGGCCGCTCGGGCGCACAACAGAGGCATGTTCGAGTTCTGCTCGGTCGACCGCCGACTGCTCCCCTCCCTCTACGTCCCGCTTTGCGATCCCGAGAAGGCGCGGGTTGCCGCCAAGGACGCGCTCGAACAAGGTGCGGCCGCGCTGCTCGTCGCATCGGGGTGTCCGCCCCACTATTCACCGAGCCACACGGATCTCTACCCCGTATGGGCGCAAGCCCAGGACGCGAGCATCCCCGTGGTCTTCCATGTCGGCGGTACCGGCGACCTGATCGACAAGAACTACTTCGTGAACGGAAGGCCGATCCCGCCGGACTTCCACGGCGGAGAGGAGAACTTCCGATCGGTCGACTACATGGGGATTCCGGTGCCTCCGGCGCAGACGCTCGCAACAATGATCTTCGACGGAGTGCTCGAAGCCTTCCCGAACCTGCACATCGGCGTCATCGAACAGGGCGCCATCTGGGTACCCTCGTGGCTCCGGCAGATGGAGTCGGCATTCGAGGCCTTCCGTCGCCACGAAGAGCGTCTCCAAGCACTGACGCTCTCGCCGTCCGAGTACGTGCACCGCCAGGTCCGCTTCACCCCCTACCCCACCGAGGACGTCGGTTGGATCATCGACCAAGCAGGTGCGGACCTCGTCCTCTTTTCATCGGACTACCCCCATGTCGAAGGGGGGCGAAAGCCCCTCGAACGCTTCGAGGCCTCGTTGGGCGACCGCAGCGAAGAGGTGCGACGCCAGTTCTACACCGACAATTTCCTCTTTCTGATGGGTAGCGCCGGCTTGGCGCTTGCGGCCTGAGCGATGGCCGACTCCGACACAATCACGGGACTGGTCGAGCCGGGATTCGAGGCGGTCCGAGACGCGTTCGCCAGGAACTTCGAACAGGGTCGCGAACGAGGCGCTGCCTTTTGCGCGCACATAGAAGGTCGCAAGGTGGTCGACCTCTACGGCGGTGCGTTCGACGGCGCTGGTACCCGACTGTACGGACCCGAGGCCTTGCAGCTCGTGTTCTCCACGACAAAGGGGGCGACGGCCATCTGCGCCAATCTCCTGGCGCAGCGCGGTCTCCTCGACATGGACGCGCCGGTGAGTGCGTACTGGCCCGAGTTCGCCCAGGCGGGCAAGGGATCGATGCCCGTGCGGTTCCTGCTCTGCCACCAAGCGGGCGTGCCGGCGATCGACCGTCGGCTCTCCCCCGAGGAGCTCCAGGCGTGGACACCCGTCGCCGAAGCCTTGGCCGAACAGACACCGTTCTGGGAGCCTGGAACGGCGCACGGGTATCACGCCCTCTCGTACGGCTACCTCGTCGGAGAGGTGGTACGCCGTGTCACGGGCCGCTCGCTTGGGACGTATTTCGCCGAGGAAGTGGCCGGCCCGCTCGGTCTCGAGTTCTTCATCGGGCTGCCCGAGCAGTACGAAGACCGAGTGTCGCCCATCGTCGGTGCCAACTTCGATGGCGGACTGACCGGCGACAGCGACAACAACGGCGACAGCGACAACAACGGCGACAGCGACGGCGGTGCCGGTGTTGGCGCGCCGTCGGGCTTCGCTTCCACTCTGCTCGCTCGGTCACTGAACCTCGGGGGCGCCATCCGGGATCGTGATTGGATGAACCAGCGTGCCTGGCACGCAGCAGAAATGCCGGGCGGCAACGGAATCACCAACGCGGCCTCACTGTCGAGGATGTACGCGGCGGTCATCGGCCCCGTCGACGGCGGCCCGCCCGTGCCGTTGCTGACGCCGGCCCAGCTCGAACTGGCCCGTACCCCGCTCACGTCGGGCGCGGACCAGGTGTTCGCCTCGGTGGGATTCACGCTGGAGCAGAAGATCGGGCTGGGATTCTGGAGGTCGAGCCCGGTGACCCTCTTCGGCGGGGAGGGCTCCTTCGGCCATGGAGGTGCCGGCGGCTCCTACGGCTTCGCCGACCCCGAACATGGACTCGCCGTCGGATACGTCATGAACAAGATGGCAATGGAGGAGTTCACCGGCGACGCCCGCAGCCACGGCCTCATCCGCGCCCTCTACGAAGCGATCGGAGCGGCGCCGAAATACTTCTGACCTGGAGACTGTTGAAATTGGCGGAAGAGAGGCACTGATGTTCACACGCAAGAGGGGCAGTCAAGACACCACGGACTACGAGGTCACGAGGACCGACGACGAATGGCGGCAGGAGCTCTCACCCGATCGCTACGCCGTTCTGCGCCGGGCCGGCACGGAGCCCGCATGGTCAGGCGAGCTCCTTCATGTCGACGGCGCGGGAGTGTTCCACTGCGCCGGCTGCGGTGCCGAGCTATTCGACACGGACGCCAAGTTCGATTCGGGCTCGGGCTGGCCGAGCTTCGACCGGGCCACCGCCAGCGGGACGATCATCGAACGAGTGGATCGCAAGTTTGGGATGGCCCGCACCGAGATCCTGTGCGCCCGGTGCGGCGGGCACCTCGGGCATGTCTTCCCCGACGGCCCCACCGACACCGGACTGCGCTATTGCGTGAACTCCTTGTCGTTGACCTACGAGCCCGAGGGCTCGGCTGAGGACTGACCGTCTTCGGCCAGGCGGGCGGCGACTGCGCCATAGAGCGACTCAAACCGCGTCGCCTCGGCACCCAGGCCAAGTCGGCGCAGCAGTGAACCGCCGAGCGCGAGGGCACCACAGATGTCAGCGACCTCGTCCCTCAAGAAGTCGATCGATGGCGGCGTGAGCGGACCTGGAAGACCAGCAGACACGCCAGCCCCGCAGACGCCAGCGCGGTCGCGGTTTCGGAGGGACTCCGCAGCACACCCGCCAGGCCGTGGATCGCCGCTCCCACGACCCACGACCATGCGGTCGTCGTGATGAGCCAGGGCGACACTCACGCCTCGACGGCCATGCTGTCGCTTGCCTCAGTGGCGCCGTCACCGGTCGCTGCGCCGCGGCGATCGACCTTGTGCACGTCTGCCGTGGCGAACCGCAGGCTCGGTCCGACCTCTTCGGCCGTGATCTCGACCTTTGACCGATGGTCTCCCTCCTCGGTCTCCCAGGTCCGCTGCTCGAGCCGGCCGGTGACGACGACGCGCATCCCCTTGGCCAGGCTGAGCGCCACGTTCTCGGCCAAGTCGCGCCAACAGATGACGTCGAAGAACGACGTCGACTCCTGCCATTCCTGAGTCGCCCGGTCCTGCCAGCGGCGATTGACCGCCACGCCCAGCTGCGCGGTCGCCTGACCCTCTCGGGTGTAACGGATCTCCGGTTCCCGAGTCAGGTTGCCGATGATCGTCGTGGTGTTCGCCATTGCATCCTCGCTTTCGTCACGCCCTCGGCTTCGAGGGCGTGACGGAGCATGGACACAGCGGCTTGCCGGGAACCTTGCAGGAAACCTTGCAGGCAAAAATTTCTTCTCCGGAACGTCGAGAAACGGCCTAGCGGCTCCCACCTGACCGCTCGGCCAAGAGACGACCGCCGATCACATACGCCACGACCCCGATCACCAGCGAACCGACGATCGTCCAGCGCACGACTGCGGTCTCGAGCGACGTCGGCGATCCGTTCGTGCTGATCTCAGCGAAGCCGCCGCCGATCACCAGAGCGGCGAACGCTACGACGAAGAAGAACAGCGCAACCTGACGCGGCAGGTTGCAGAAGAAACGCGACTGGGAACGGTCTGGCCGGCGGTTCCCGTTGGTGGCCGGCGCCCGGTTCGCCGGGTCAGCGGCCACGGCGAACCCGACCCACCTGCACCCGATCGGCGTCGCCGCGCACCGGCAGAGCGCCCGCCAGGGCGGCCTGGAAGTGCTCGCAGTCGAAGACATTGGGGCTCGGGCAGCGGAGCGCGTGATCAAGCTGGTCGGCGACGGTGTTGAGATGCTCGGCCTGCGCCCGCAGCTGGTCACGCTTGCGCTCCGCGAAGGCCTTCCAGCTCGGCCCACCGCCGGTAGCCAGCACGAGCTTGATCTCCTCCAGGGTGAACCCCGCCTCTCGACACATGGCGACGACCGCGAGTGTCGTGAGGACGTCCGGCCGGAATTGGCGCCGCAGCCCTTTTCGGTCGACGCTCGCGATGATCGTCTCACTCTCGTAGTAGCGAAGGGCCGAAGGAGCCATCCCCGAACGGGACGCCACGTCCCCGATGTCGAGTAGGTCCGCCTCGCCGTCCTTGTCCAGGTCGGCGGGAAAATCGAGAGACCGCATTGACTTGAAGTCTACTTCAAGTGATTGGGTACTCCGCATGGAGAGCCGCACGTCGAGCTTCGACGGCACAGCGGGGCGCTTGTCGGGGCCGCTCATGGCCCGGATGAACCGTGACATGGAGTTGGCGGCGATCGACGAACTGGCCCCGCCGCCCGACGCTGCCGTGCTCGCCGTCGGCTTCGGGCCGGGTGTTGGGGTGGCCGAACTGACGAAGCGCCTGCCACGGGGCTTCGTTGGAGGCGTCGACCCGTCGGCCGCCATGGTCCACCAGGCGCATCGCCGCAATCAGTCAGCGGTCGAGAGCGGTCGGGTCACCTTGGAACGCACCACGGCCGACTCGATACCGTGGCCGGACGGGAACTTCACCGGGGCCCTGGCCGTCAACTGCGTCCAGCTCTGGGATCCGATAGACGCCTCGGTGCGAGAGGTCGCACGGGTCCTCGCTCCCGCCGGAAGGTTCGTCTCGACCACCCACGTCTGGGCCATCGAGAAGCGGTCCGCGCTCGTCCAATGGGTGAGCGCCACCTCCGAACTGCTCAGCGGAGCCGGGTTCGATCAGATCGCCCACCGGATCGTCTCGTTCCGCTCCGGCCAGGGCCTCGTCCTGCGAGCCGAGAAGCTCCAGCTCTGCAACCGGAAAGCACCCTGACGACCGCCCCCGAGCGATAGGTTCGCTCCATGGGGGATGTCGTCGGCGGACGGCTGGAGCTCGACGCGCGCCCGGAGGCACTCGCCGGTGCGGTCGAGCCGCCAACGACTGAAACGTCGCGGTCGCAAGCGCGTCGGAGGACGAGTCGACTGCAGTTCTGGCGTTCGCCGGACGACCAGCCGCGCTGGGCCCGCCCCGCTCTGCTGACAATCGCGGCGCTCGCCGCGCTCGCCTACGGATGGGGCATGAACGGCGCCGCGCTCGAGACGTTCTACGCAGGCGCCGTGCGCAGCATGTCGCAGAGCTGGCACAACTTCTTCTTCGGCGCGTTCGACCCGTGGGGCACCGTCTCGATCGACAAACTGCCCGGCGCCTTCTGGGTGCAAGCTCTCTCCGTCCGGATGTTCGGCTTCCATGTCTGGGCGTTCGTCCTGCCGCAGGTTGTCGAAGGCACGCTCACCGTGCTGGTTCTCTACCGGGCGGTCCGCCGCGTGGCCGGGTCCGGCGCCGGGTTGTTGGCGGCCGCCGCGCTCGCCGTCACACCCGTCACGATCCTGCTCAACCGCGGCAACATCTCCGACTCGCTGCTGATCCTTCTGCTCGTCCTGGCTGCGGACGCGACAACGGACGCCTTCATGTCGGGTCGCCTGCGTCCGCTCGTCCTCGCGGGGGTCTGGGTCGGTCTCGCCTTCCAGGCCAAGATGCTCCAGGCCTGGCTCGTCCTCCCCGCTCTCTACATCGCCTACCTCATGGCTGCGCCGGCCCTCAGCCTGGCCCGCCGCTATGGGCACATCGCCGTTTCCGTCGCCGTGACGCTCGCCGTCTCCCTCAGTTGGATGGGCATCGTCGCCACCGTCCCGGCCCACGACCGGCCGTACGTCGACGGCAGCTGCAACAACTCGGTGTTCAGCCAGGTCTTCCTCTACAACGGCGCCGATCGCCTTAGTGGAAAGGTGCTCGACCAGCCGGGGTGCTCCCCGCCGCCCGCCGTCACGACGACCGCGTCCACGGTCGGAGGCGCCCCGACTGTGGCACTGAACAAGGGCCCCGCGAGATACCTCGCCGGCCCGCTCGGCCGCGACGCCGCCTGGCTCTTCATCCCGGCCATGGTCGCGTTGGTTGGCATCCTGATCGCCCGCCGGCACCGGCCGCGCACCGATCCCTGGCGCGCCGCCACCGTGCTGTGGGGTTCGTGGTTGGTCCTCACGTGGTCCTTCTTCGCCGATTCCCAGTTCCTGAACGCCTACTACCTGGCCGCACTGGCGCCACCGATGGCGGCACTCTGTGGCCTCGGTCTCGTCCTCGGCTGGCGGATCTGGCGCGCCAATCCCAGCGGGCGCGTCGTCCCCGCCCTCTTCGGGGCAACGATCATCGGCGGCGTCGCCCAAGCCCTGTCCCTGGTTCCACGCAGCGCAGGTGTGTGGCCGTGGGTACTGGCGACAACCATCGCACTGACCGGGCTCGCCGCCGCTTGTCTGGCGGTCTGCCTGCGCCGAGCCCCGCCGTCGTGGGCCGCCACCGTTGCCCTCGCGCTGGGCGCCGCCGCGCTGCTCGTCGGTGCAGCGTGGGCATCGGGCACGGCCATCGCGAACAGGTTGGGTCCCTTCGACTCGCCCTACCAGTCGCAGGCGTTGACCTCGTCCGATCAGGCCGGGTGGCAGCACGACGTCGCGGCGTGGCCGGCGCTGGCTGCGCACGCCGCGAGCGTGCCGAAGGGTCGCAGCATCGAGACGACCGAGACGTCGGGCGAAGTCAGCCAAGACGTCCTGGCGACCGGCCGCGAGTACCTTCCCGTAGGCGGCTTCTCAGGGCAGGTGCCGAGCACCCCGCTCAATCAGTTCGTAAGAGACGTTCAAGACGGCCGAATCGTCGATGTACTGGTGGCTGTCCGACCGCCCTCCCGCAATCCGGACATGCGCTGGGTTCTCAGCCATTGCAGCCCGGCGCCCGCGGTCGGCACCTCGTCAAGGGCGTCCTTTGTTACCAACGGCCGGCAATACCGCAGATACGTCTGCGGCTAGGAAGTCGTCGTCGTAGTCC
>DATMMN010000083.1:0-14982 GCA_035569675.1 Acidimicrobiales bacterium
CGGTGTTCGTCGACACCGATCCCTTGATCCCGATTGCGTGCTGGCCGTTCACGGTGGCGTCGGATGCGAACGTAAAGGGGCCGCTGAAGCTGAGCTCGGTTGCAACCTGTGAGCGCATCAGCCCGGCCGCCAACTGCGCCAGGTTCGAGTTCGACATCGGGAAGGAGAGCCACTGGCCCGCGTACTTGCCCGCCTGCGCGGCGGTGAGGCCGAGGATGTTCTGCAGGCCGGCCTTGTTGCCCTTCACGTAACCGGTCTTTCCGACCACCTCGGCACTCATCCGCTCGGTGACCTTCCCGTTGTGGACGGTGAGCGACTCGGATCCCGAATTGGTGCCGGCGTCACCGCTCTGTTGCAGGGTGACGTTGCCCTGGATCACATCGGTCTGGAAGTGGACACTCTGGTTGGTCGCCGCCTTCACCGCGGCCTGGTATTCCGACTGTGCGTTCTTGGCGGGTGCGCTCGCCGCGCCGGCGGGCGTCCCCCACGCACCGACCGCGGCCAGCCCCGCGAACGCCGCCGTGCCGACGGCGACCGCGGTGGGACGAAGGGGAAAAGGGCGACGCATGCGGGTTCACTCTCCTGGGGATCCGGTCCGGCGGCGCTGTCGGCGCCCAGCCGGGCCGGGTTTGGGGGACCCACATATCCTCCCATGTTCAGGCGTGCAAGCGGATTCGGGTCCCTTCGGGGGCTTGCTCAGACGGCACTGACCGGGCCGATGGGCACCGCACCCGGTGGGGCCTGGGGCCGCACGGTCTCCCCCCAATGGGAGTAGGCGACGTGCAGGGTCCCGTTGGACTTGCCCTTCGCGTCCACGGCGTCCTCCTCGACCGGCACGTGGCTGCCGTGGGCGCGGACATAGAGCACGACGCGCTCCGTTTTTCGGGCGTAGACCTGTGTGCCCTCGATGGCGTCCACGGCGATCCCGCCGAGGGTCGTGGAGTGACCGAGGGTGAGCGGGCCCTTCAGCACGAGCTCGTTCGCCACGTCGCGCGAGCGAACGCCGGCAACGACCTGTCCGAACGTCGCGCTGGTCGTCGAGAATTCGATCCAGCGCCCGGCAACTTGCTGCGCCGTCGCGGCGTCCAATCCCACCAGCGCCTGGAACCCGCCGGCGTTGCCCTTCACGTACGTGAGGCCGCCGATGACGTCGATCGTGATCATGTCGTTCAGGTTCCCCTTCCCAGTGGCGACGCTCTGCGTGCCCGACGCGGGGCCGGAGTCGCCGGTCTCGAGCAGCGAGACCTGGGAGACGGTCGACGACGACACGTAGTGGACCGACCACGACTTCGTCGTCGCCAGCATCTCCCTGTACAGCGTCGACGCGTCCGGCGTGGTGGAGTGCGCGGAAGCGGCCACCGGGGGTGCGCCGGAGAGCGCGGCCAGCGCGAGTCCACCGACGAGCGCCCCGCCGGCCGCCAGCCTTCGTCCGAACACCGTTCCTCCTCTATCTCGCCCCGCCGGGGGAGCGTGCCAGCATCGCACGCGACCGGAGAGCCTCCCCGTCACGCCGCAGGCCGGGACGACCGTTCCTCCCCGACCGGTCAGGTAAGCGGGAGGTATCCACAACTTGCGAACACACGTTCGTTAAGGTGGCGGGCAAGAGAAGACAGCGGGGATCGTCACAGCCTCGCCGTAGGGTCCCTGCCGCGCCAGCGGTGGCCGCAACCAAGGCCGAGACAGTTCGTAGAAGAGACACAGAGGAGAGAGGGATGGCCGAATCGGATCGAGAAAAGGCACTGGACGCCGCGCTGGGTCAGATCGAGAAGCAGTTCGGTAAGGGCTCGGTCATGCGGATGGGGGACAACCTCAACATGAACATCGAGTCCATCCCGACCGGTGCGCTCTCCTTGGACTTGGCGCTCGGCATCGGCGGCCTGCCCCGGGGCCGGATCGTGGAGATCTACGGGCCGGAGTCCTCGGGGAAGTCCACCCTGGCCATGCACGCGGTGGCCGAAGCGCAACGCAACGGCGGCATCTGCGCCTACGTCGACGCCGAACACGCCATGGACCCGGTCTACGCGCGGGCCATCGGGGTCAATGTCGACGATCTTTTGATCTCGCAGCCCGACACCGGCGAGCAGGCACTCGAGATCGCCGACATGCTGATCCGCTCAGGCGCGCTCGACATCCTCGTCATCGACTCCGTGGCCGCGCTCACGCCGCGGGCCGAGATCGAAGGTGAGATGGGTGACACGCACGTCGGCCTCCAGGCGCGCCTCATGTCGCAGGCGCTGCGCAAGCTGACCGGGACGCTGTCGAAGTCCGACACGATCGCCATCTTCATCAACCAGTTGCGGGAAAAGATAGGCGTCATGTTCGGATGCTTCAGTTATGGCTCCCGCGTTGTTCTCGCCGACGGGAGCACGGAGAAGATCGGCAAGATCGTCAACCAGCGCATGCCGGTGGAGGTTCTGTCCTACGACGCCAAGGCGGGCGCGATCGTGCCCAAGAAGGTTGTCAACTGGTTCGACAACGGCAAGACCGACCAGTTCCTCCAAATCACGGTGGCCAAGCCGGCCAAGAACGGACGGGCCCAGCTGGCCTGCACGTCGAACCACCTCATCCGGACGCCGGGCGGGTGGTGTGAGGCGGGCAAGCTGAAGGTCGGGGACCGGGTGCTCGAGGCGCTGCCGCACCACCTGTCGGACTTCCAGTGGGATGCGCTCCGCGGCACACTCATGGGCGACGGCGCGCTGTCGCCGACGCGGAGCGGCCACGGGGCGCGATTCCGTTACGGACACGGGCGAAAGCAGACGGCGTACGCCGACTGGAAGGCGTCGCTGTTCGCCAACGTGGACTGCAGCCGCCAGGCCAGGAGCGACGGTGCGGTGTTCTTCGACTTCGCACCGCTCCCGGAGCTCGCACCGCTTCGACACGAGGTCTACTCGGGTGAGAACCGGAAGAAGGTCTTCGGCGACGAGTACCTGAAGGCGCTGTCGCCGCTCTCGCTGGCCCTCTGGTACATGGACGACGCCAACTTCACGATCCGGTCGAAGGGCCTGCAGAAGCGGACGACCGGTCAGACCGGGCGGGCGACCATCTGCATCGAGGCCATGGAGGCGGCTACGCGCGAGCGTCTGGTGGCCTACCTGGCCGACACCTGGGGCATCCAGGCCAAGCTGATCGCCTCCGGTGCGGCCAAGAAGGCCGTCCTCGTCTTCAACAACGCCGAGACGGCGAAGCTTCACGCGCTGATCGCTCCGTTCGTGCACCCGAGCATGGATTACAAACTGTTGCCGGCCTTCCGGGGGCGGTTCGCAGTCGAGCCCGTGTTCAGGCCGATGCGCTACGAACTGGTGGCGCTCCCGGTGACCGACATCCACGTGAAGCCACCGACCCGGTCGATGCACCGATTCGACATCGAGGTGGAGGACAGCCACAACTACCTCGTCGACGGTGTGGTGGTCCACAACTCACCCGAGACCACCCCCGGTGGCCGGGCGCTCAAGTTCTACTCGTCGATACGTCTCGACATCCGCCGGATCGAGGCGATCAAGGACGGGACGGACGTGACCGGCAACCGCACGCGGGTCAAGGTCGTGAAGAACAAGTGCGCGGCGCCCTTCAAGCAAGCCGAGTTCGACATCATGTACGGCAAGGGGATCAGCCGTGAGGGCTCGTTGCTCGACGTCGCGCTCGACCTCGGCTTCGTGAAGAAGTCCGGCGCCTGGTTCACCTACGAGGGTGAGCAGCTCGGCCAGGGTCGCGAGAACGTGAAGACCTTCCTCTCCGAGAACCCACAGCTGATGGCCGAGATCGACGAACGAGTGCGCAACCACCTTGCGCCCAAGGAAGAAGAGGACGCCGTCGCGGGCGACGGCGTCGGCGTCGTCGATCCCGACGACCTGCCGATCACGATCGAGTCGTAGGACCTACCCCCGCCCTCACAGCGGACGTCGAAGGCTCCGGACGGTCCCTGCGCCCCCTCGGGCGACCGTCCGGAGCGCTTCGCGTCCGGGGCCGGGAGGGTGTCGGTGACCCGACAGAATGGGGCGATGCCAGGAGAGCCGTGGAAGCGACGCGTCTATCGGGTCTTCGACCGTTTCGTGCCGACCGTCCCCTTTCGCTACCTGCCGCCGAAACAGTCGGTGCGCATGGCTTTCAACGTGATCCTCGACCGCGAACCGGACGGCCAGGGCGCCGACGACTACATCCGAAAGCTGGCCGACGGCGAGCTCTCGCGGCGGGGCGTGGCCGAGATGCTGGCGCATTCCGAGGAGTTCCGCCGCCGCGTGCCCATCGGCAACGTGCTCCTCTCCATGCACGTGAGCCGCAGCGAGTTCGTGGCCGGCCTGCCGCGGGCGGCCCGCATCCTCGATCTCGGCGGCACGCACCAGGGTCTGCCCGACGGGGCGCTGGTGCACCTCGGGTACCCCTATCCCTTCGAGCGCCTCGTCGTCGTCGACCTCCCCGTGGAGGAGCGCGACGAGATCTACCAGGGCGGTTCGAGCGGCCAGCCCGTGCTCTCCGAACTCGGGCCCGTCGAGTTCGCCTTCCACTCCATGGTCGACCTCGGCCGCTATGGCGACTCGAGCTTCGACATGGTCTACAGCGGCCAGACGATCGAGCACGTCGCCGAGTCCGACGGCGACACCGTGGTGCGCGAGGCCTTCCGGGTGCTGGCGCCTGGCGGCTGGTTCTGCCTGGACACGCCGAACGGCCCGCTGTGGCGGCTGCGTTCCGACGAACCGATGAACCACGACCACAAGATCGAGTACGGGGCGTCGCAGTTGGTCACCAAGCTCGAGCGTGCGGGGTTCGAGGTGGCGGAGTGCAAGGGCCTCAACCTCATGCGGGACGGCTATGCGGCGGGCTGCTTCGACGAGGCCGAGGCAAGCGCGCACCCGGGCGTCTTCGCGGCCGCCGAGGAGTGCCTGTTGCTCGCGGTGGTGGCGCGCAAACCGTCGTGATGTGACCGACGGCGTTCGCCGCGGCCGCTGACGCTCTACGGAGTCGAGGTGACGTTCACGCTGCTCGGCACCAACTCCACCCAGGTGGTGCCCGGCTCGAGCGGGATGGCAACGCCGAACGCGTTCACGAACTGCGTCGGGGAGCCCAGGTCGCCGCGGTGCCAGGTGGCCTGGAAGGCCTGTCCGTTGCGGTAGATCATCGCCGCACCGCTCGCGTTGGGATACAGGTCGGCCTGCACCTCGAGCCCGCCCTGTGAGTTCTCGACCCACGGCCCGTAGCTGATCTGCACGTACTGGACGACGACGTTCGGCGTCTGGTTCTGCGCGCCGTCGACCAGCATGTCTGGCTGCAGCCCGTTGTAGAAGCGCTGGAACGTGTTGGTGGTGGCGTTCCAGTGCCAGGTGACGTTCGACGTCCCAGAGAACGGGATGTTCACGTTCGACACGGGCGAGCCCGCACCCGGAAGGGTCGTCGAGTACGTGAACAGGGGTTGGGGCGGCGTGTTCATGGTCGGGTGGGTGCCGTACACGAGGGCGGTCGACGTGAAGTCGGCATCGGGCGGCACCCGGCCGGCCGGGTGGATCATGAGCGAGTCGGAGGCACCGAGGTTCACGTCACCGATGGGAGAGGCGTCGATGTTCGCGATGACCGGATTGATACCCCCGACGTGCGCTTCGAGCGGGTTGCCCAGCTGTCCGAGGATGCCGATGTCGATGTTGCGGGCGGACCGCGCCGGGCCGATGAGCGCGGCGTCCTGGCACTGGAAGACGGCGGCGTAGCGGGTGATGCCGCCCTCGACCGGCTCTTCGAACACGATGTCGGCCTTGTCCAAGCCGGCCTGGGGACGCCCGTTCGGATAGTTGTCGATCTTCACCGCCATGGCGGGCCGCGCGGGTACCGAGCCGTTCGGCGCGGGCAGACCCGTCAGCGGGCACGACGGCTTCGGGGCGGCCGTCGTCGTCGTGGTCGGCGGGTCGGGCTTGAGCGCGGCCTTGTGGGGGGGATTGGAGGAGCAGGCGCTCAGGATCAACCCGGCGATTCCGACTGAGGCCAGGGCCCCCCAGGCGAGCGGCCGGCGCGCCCGGGTGCGGTGTGCGACATGGTTCTTCATTTCAGCGACACGATCGTACGTGGGTTGCGCCCAGAAGTGGTGGCACTTACAGGTGTGTTGCAGGTCGGTTGCGAACGGCAGACGCGGGCGCGCCGTGCGGGCGTCGGCCGGCCGGCCGGGCCTGATCAGGCCGCAGGAGTGCCGGCGGCGCTGCCGGCCGACGCGGCGGCACCGGTGTACACGGCGCTCCAATTGCCGCCCGAACTGCCGTACGAGCTGGCGGGACCCAGCCCGAACCGCCCGTACACGTTTTCCATGGCGCGGTTGAAGACGTCACTGATGCCCGGTATGGGACCGGGGATCACGAGCGGGGGGATCGTCCCCGTCGTGGAGAGCTGTCCCACGAAGCTGGCCGAACCGCTGGCCAGCACGCCGCCGCCGTTCCCGGGCGCCGTGAAGTAGGTGATGTCCGACCAATTGGACTGCCCGGGAACCGGCGAGTGCGCGAGCACGTCGGCGTTGCGCGGTCCGGGGAACGACGGCACGTAGCGGTCGTACTCGCCCAGGATCGACTGGGGGAAGGCGTGACCGTCCTTCAGGTTGCACCCGTCGAAAAACCAGGACGACGCGTCGGTGACGACGGTGTCCGCCTTGGCGCCGACGGACTGGTACATCGACCCGATCAGGGTCGACTCCGGCTGGTTGACCGGGGCCTGCCCCCAGTTGACGGTGGTGAGCTCCGGGCTCTCCCGCGTCAACGGGTCCTCCGACGAGCTCTTGTAGCAGACCTCCAGGCGGTTCGGCCCGATGGAGGACGCTTCCATCCGGATCTGGCGGTAGCACGCGTTGGCGCCCAGGAAGGCAAGGTTCACGCCGTTCGCATTCGCCTGAGCGGCCGCCTGCCGCATCGGCTGGGACCAGTACTCGTCGTGCCCGAGGCTGAACAGACAGCGGTGGTTCATGAGCAGCTGGGGCCGTGTGTGCAGATCGACGTCGGTCCAGTAGGTCAGGTCGAGGCCCAACCGCTCCAGCTGGAAGAGGAGCGGGAGCTCGTTGCCCACGAAATCGGCGGCGCCGGAGGCCCAGTTCTGCGGGTAGGGCCGGTCGAACGAGACGACGCGCGCCCGGCTCGCGAAGTTCTGCCCACCTCCACTTCCCGGGCCGTAGTAGAGGCTGTAACTGCCCCAGAGGTTGTAGGCCTGCCAGGTGGTGACGCTGTTCTGGAACACGTACGACGCCATGGACGCGTCGTTGCGAATGGTCAGAGGCACGAACTGCTCCTCGCCCCCGCTCCCCACGAGTTTGAGGAGGTAACAACCCGGCGGCCAGTCCTTCGTGATGTTCAACGTCATGGTCGGCTTCCACGGGCAGCTGACCGTGCCGAGGCTGTTCGTGACCGGGGGCGGCTGGGCGGTGGCGGACACGAAGTCGGTCTGCAGCAGGAACCGTCCGCCCAGACCCTGGTAGTAGCCCATCCGGTACACCTGGGCCTGGACGGCGCGCGCGGTGGTGTTGACGAACAGCGCGACATCGTCGCCGGGCACCGCGCTGACCTGGCTGGCGAAACCTTCGAGGGCATGATTGGGCTGCACGTGGTTGCAGATCCAGTTGAGGGTGCCCGTCTTGGCGTTCTCGGCGATCAGCCACGGCGCCGTCGGCACGGTGACGCCGCTCGGCAGCACCGTGTCCTCGACGAGCGGTCCGGCTGCGCCGGCCGGACGGCGGGCGCGCGCCGGCACCCGGCCCTTGGGGTGGGCCCGGGTTCCTGCCGCGAGCCCCGCGGCGCCGAACGCCGAGAGCTGCAGGAATTCGCGTCGGTTGAGGAGGCGGCGGAGCGCCGAGGTCGGAGGCGGGTCGGAGCCGCCGTCCGGAGGGAGCGGCTGCACGACTGGAGTGTACCTACGGTGTTACCGATCCCGAGATCACCAGCCCGTTCGGGCGTGGGCGACGCCACCCCCTACCATGCCGGGGTGACCTGGGTCCGTTCGATCCCCGGACCGCTGCGCCGGCCTCTGTCGCGATTGGTGCGTGCCACCTGGGATGGCGCCGGGGAGCTGGGCGCCATCGGTCCCGACGACGAACGTGGCCGCCGGTTCGGGAAGATGGGCCCTGGCGCTTGCTTGATCTTCCCGCAGGGCGCCATTTACAACGAGCACCTGATCCAGGTCGGCGAGCAGACCATCGTCGGCCCGGGTGTCTGCCTCACGGCCGGCATGGCGCCGGGTCAGGAGATGCCGACGAACCCCGTCGTATCGATCGGTAGCCGATGCCTGATCGGACGCGGCTCGCACATCGTGGGCCACTGGGAGATCGTCATCGGCGACGACATCCAGACGGGTCCGTACGTGTACATCACCGACCAGAACCACACGTACCGCGACCCGGTGGAGCCCATCGGCCGGCAGTGGCCGACCGAGGCCGCGGTGCGCATCGGCTCGGGCAGCTGGCTCGGGGCCAACGTCGTGATCCTGCCGGGCACACAGATCGGCGAACATGTCGTCGTCGCGGCGGGCGCCGTCGTGCGCGGCGAAGTACCCGACCGTTGTGTCGTCGCCGGCGTGCCGGCCCGGATCGTCCGGCGGTGGGTCGAAGGCAAGGGGTGGGTCGACGAGAAGGACCTGACGCTGTCGTGAGCGCGCCTGACGTCCCCGGTCCCCATCTCGTGACGGTGAGCGGGCAGGACGGGCCGGGTATTGCCGCCCGCTTGTTCGCGATGCTGGCGGCCGAGGGTGTGGCTGTCGAAGACGTCGAACAGGTCCGCGTCCACGGCCGCCTCCTTCTCTGCGTCGAGGTCACCGTCGCGCCCGCGGTCGTCGAGGCGTTGCGCACGATACTGGCGCAAGGGTTGGAGGCGGCGGGCGTCGATGCACACGTCGAGCCCTTGGTCGAAGCCGAGACGGACGCGGCGTCCGAGCGGAACCTGGTCACCGTCCTGGCCCCGGATATCGACGCCGGCACCCTCGAGAGCGTCTCGGCGTCGGTGGCGGCGTGTGGTGGCAACATCGAGCGGATCGTCCGACTGGCCGCCTACCCGGTGCACAGCTACGAGCTGACCGTCGTCGGTTCCGACCTCGACGAGCTCCGGCGCCGGCTCGCCACCGAGGCGGCCCGCCACGAGGTCGACATCGCGGTGCAGGCCTCCGGCCTCCACCGCCGCGCCAAGCACCTCATCGTCATGGACGCGGACTCGACCCTCCTCCAAGGTGAGGTGATCGACCTGCTCGCCGAGCGGCGCGGCTGTGGCGCCGAGGTGGCGGCCGTGACGGAGGCGGCGATGGCGGGCGACCTCGACTTCGAGGAGGCGCTCCGCCGGCGGGTCCGCCTGCTGGCAGGCCTGAAGGATTCCGATCTCGAGGCCGTGCAGGCGAGCATGCTCCTGACGCCGGGGGCGCGGACGCTCGTGCGCACGCTGAAACGGCTCGGCTACGAGATAGCGGTCGTGAGCGGTGGGTTCACCCAGGTGATCGGGGCGCTGGTCCGAGACCTCGGCATCGATCACCTCGCCGCCAACGAGCTCGTGCTCGACGGCGGCATCCTCACGGGGGAATTGCGCGGGCCGATCGTGGATCGGGCCGGCAAGGCCGAGGCCCTGCTCCGTTTCGCCGCCGGGGCGGGCGTGCCGGTCGCGCGCACCATCGCGGTGGGCGACGGCGCCAACGACATCGACATGCTGGCGGCCGCCGGTCTCGGTATCGCGTTCAATGCGAGGCCGGTGGTACAGCGCGCCGCCGACACCGCGCTGAGCGTGCCGTACCTTGACGCAATCTTGTTCCTCCTCGGTATCTCGCGTTCCGAGATCGAGGAGGCGGACCGCCTGGAGGACTCGCTTCTATGACAATGGTCGCCCAAGGGGAGCAGGGGAAGTCCGCCGACAACCGCGGCCAACGGCCGCTCTTGCGAGGCTGGCTCCACGTCGTGGCGTTCGTCGGGTGGTTGATCGGCGGACCCTTCCTCATTGCCTCCGGCCCGGACGCCGGCGCGAAGGCGGCGCTCTCCGTCTACGTCGCGGGCATGCTGGCGATGTTCGGAATCAGCGCCGCCTTCCACCGGATTCGCTGGTCGGCCGCGGCGTGGCGCCGTATGCGACGGGCGGACCACAGTGCGATCTTCGTCGGCATCGCGGGGACCGCGACCGCGATTGCCGGGTTGGCGCTGACAGGGTGGGCTCAAGTAGTCGTCTTGACTCTCGTCTGGGCCGGGGCGGCGGCAGGCATCATCCTGCGACAGGTCTGGCTCGACGCGCCCCAGTGGGCGGTGGCCGTGCCCTACGTCGTGGTGGGTTGGGGGCCTCCCGTCGTGGCGGCGCCCCAGCTGTTGCACTCTCTCGGCTGGCTGGGCTTCTCGCTGATGCTCGCGGCGGGCGCCGCGTACACGGCGGGCGCGCTCGTCTACGCGCGCAAACGCCCCAACCCTTGGCCCCGGGTGTTCGGCTTCCACGAGGTGTTCCACGCGTGCACGCTCGTGGGCGCGGGCCTGTTCGCCTACGTCATCGCGTTCATCGCGCTGCCGCGCTACTGAACCGGACTCACCCCGATCGCACCCTTTGACCGGAGCGCGGCGAGCTCATCGGCTCCGAGCCCGAGCTCGCCCGTGAGCACGTCGTCGCTGTGCTCACCGAGCCAGGGGACGCGCGACTCGGGGCCTTCGGTGACCTCGGCGAACTTCACGGGCAGCCCGGGGATGAGGACGGGCTGGTCGACCCCGTCGGTCCGCGGGTGCTCGACGAGCATGTGGCGCACGGCCAGGTGCGGGTCGTGCACCACCTCGTCGTCGGTGGCGACCGGTCCGGCCACCAGGCCGGCGGCGTTGAGCGCCTCGCTGGCGGCGCGTTTGGTCTTGTCCGAGGCCCAGGACTCGACGGCGGGGCGTATGTCCGACTCGAGGTGTTCGAGCCACCCCTGCGGCGTGGCGAACCGCGGGTCGTCCACCCACTCAGGCTTTCCGATGGCACGGGCCACGTCGGGCCACTGATGTGGGCGCAGGACCTGGAGCATGAACCAGCCGTCCGTGGCGCGGAACCCGTGGAGGATGCCGGGCCAGGGTGTCCCCATGGGCGCCCCCATGGACCAGAAGTTCGGGACGACGTCGAGCACGGCCACCATGGCGTCGAGCATGGCGACATCCACCCGTTGTGGCCGCCCGGTCCGGTCGCGCTGGCGCAGCGCGGCGAGCGTGCCGATGACGGCGAAGAGGGCGGTCACGATGTCGCCGAGGCCGCCCATCGGCGCCCCGATCGGTGGCTGGCCCTCGGGTCGCTTGAACTCGTAGGCGCCGCTCATGGCCTCGACGATGGAGGCGAGCGCCGGCCAGCCGTCGTACGGCGACGTGGCGGCGCCGGGCTGCACCGGCCGCCCGAAACCCGAGATCGACAGGTAGACGACGCGGTCGTGCACCGCCGCGATGTCGTCGTAGGCGACGCCGAGTCGTTCGGCGGCGCCGGACCGGAAGTTCTCGGCCACGACGTCGAACCGCGGTGCGAGTCGCAACACCAGGTCGAGGCCCTCTGGTTGCTTGAGGTCGATGACGACGGAGCGCTTCGACAGGTTGTTGCGCATGAACGTCGCGCCGACACCGCGGCCCTCGGGGTCGAGCATCGTGGGCATGGCCGTACGGCCGAGGTCACCCGTGCCGGGCGCCTCCACCTTGACCACGTCCGCGCCGAGCCGGCCCAGCAGCTGGGTGGCGTAGGGGAGCGCCTGCATCTGCTCGAGGGCGAGGACCCGGACGCCGTCGAGCGGTTTGCCCCAGTGCGCCGCCTCCGGGTTGACGACGTCGCCCAGCTTCACGCGAGGTCGAGGCCGAGCATCTCGATGGCGTTGCCGCGCATGATCGCGTAGACGTCGTCGTCGCTCAGGTGCCGCACCATCTGCTCGGCTACCGCCCGCGTGTCGGGCCACGTGGAGTCGGTGTGCGGATAGTCCGTCTCGAACGTGATCCGGTCCGCGCCGATCACGTCGAGCGAGTCGAGCCCGTGCTGGTCGCGGAAGAAGCAGCCGTAGACCTGCCGGTGAAAGTAGGTCGAAGGCGGCTCGGGCACGATGTCCTTCACCCCGCCCCACGCGCGGTGCTCACGCCACACGTCGTCGGCCCGCTCCAGGATGTAGGGCAGCCAGCCGATCTGTCCTTCGGAGTACGCGAGGCGCAGCCGGGGGAAGCGGACCAGGACACCCGAGAAGAGGTAGTCCGTCAGCGACGCCATGGCGTTGCCGAAGCTGAGCGTGGCCGCCACTGCGACCGGTGCGTCGGCCGACGTCGCCGGCATCTTCGAGGACGAGCCGATGTGCATGCAGACGATCGTGCCGGTCTCCTCGCAGGCGGCGAAGAGGGGGTACCAGTAGCCGCCGTGGATGCTCGGCAGGCCCAGGTGGGGTGGGATCTCGCTGAAGCACACGGCGCGCACGCCGCGGGCGGCGTTGCGCCGCACCTCGGCCGCGGCCAGGCCCGCGTCCCACAGCGGGACGATGCAGAGCGGGAGCAGTTTGCCTCCGCTGTCGCCGCACCACTCCTCCACCATGAAGTCGTTGTAGGCGATGACGCAGGCTTCGGCGAGCTCCCTGTCCTTCGCTTCGAGGAACGTCTGGCCGCAGAACCGGGGGAAGGTCGGGAAACACAGGCTGGCCTCGACCCAGTTGGCGTCGTTGTCGGCCATGCGGGCCTTCGGCTCGTAGCAACCGGGCCGCATCTCGTCATAGGTGATGGGCGACATGGTCATGTCGTCGCGGTCGAAGCCCACGGCGGCGACGTGGCGCTTGTTGATGTAGACGAGGTCTTCGTACACCCAGCAGTCGGCCTGCGGACCGTCGGGGTCGAACGTCTGCCGGTAGGTGCCGCCGCCGATGTGTTCCATCTCGCCGATGCCGCGGCGCTCCACCTTCGGGCCCCGGTCCTTGAAGCGCGCCGGGAGCCAGGTCTGCCACAGGTGCGCCGGTTCCACGATGTGGTCGTCCACGCTGACGATCCTCGGCAGCGGCGTCGTGCCGCCAAGGCGCGGTGTCGTTTCGTCGATCAGGTCGGTCATGGTTGCTCCAGTGTGGCCGCGAAAGGGACGAGGGGCGCCAGCGAGTCGAGCTGGCTGAAGACGTCGTCCTCGTTGCCGGCCCACACCCGCAGGACCACTTCGTCGATGCCGAGCCGGGCGTAGTGCTCGAGTTTGGCCTCGTCGGCGATCGTGCCGAAAGGGACGACGTCCAGCTCGCCGGGGTCACGTCCCGCCTTTTCGGCCAGCGCGTGCAGGCGGGGAAGGGCCTCGCTGAGGCCGCCGCCACCGATCGGGATCCAGCCGTCGGCGTAGGTGACGATGGCGGTGAAGACGGACTCGCGAGCGCCGCCGCCGACCAAGGTGCGCACGCGCGGCTGCTGCATCGGCTTCGGCCAACACCACGAGGGACCGAAGTCGACGAACTCGCCGTGGTACTCCGCCTGTTCCTGTGACCACAGAGCTTCCATGGCAGCGAGGTGCTCGCGGACGACGTGCCAGCGCCGTGCCGGGTCGACCCCGTGATCCTGGGCTTCCGTGACGTTCCACCCGAACCCCACGCCGAGGGTGACCCGACCGTTGGAAAGATGGTCGAGCGTCGCCACCTGCTTGGCCAGGACGATGGGGTCGTGCTGCGCGGCCAGGAGGATGCCGGTGCCGAGCCCGATGCGCGTGGTTACGGCGGCAGCGGTCGAGAGGGCGACGACGGGATCGAGGCAGCGCTTGTAGTCGTCGAGCCGCACGCCCTTCACCAGCGCGGGGGGTACGTCCTCACGGACGGGCAGATGAGTGTGCTCGGGCACCCAGAACGAGTCGAACCCGCGTGCTTCGACCGCGGCGGCCATGCGGTCCGGCGCAACGTCGAGGTCGGTCAGGGCCGCGGTGATGCCGAGGCGCACGGTCAGGCGGTCCTGGGTGCGAAGTCGGCGAGGGTGCCCTGCTGCGCAGCGCTCCCGAGCAAGCGGGCGAACGCTCCTTGTTCCCGGCGGTTGGCTTCGAGAACCGCTTCACGGCGCGCGGCGCGCATCAGGGTGGTGATGGCGCGGGTGGCGTCGCGAGGATGCGCCGCGACCCGGGCCGCCAGCTCCACCGTGTCGTCGAGGACCACACCGGGATCGCACGACCGCAACGCCAGTCCCAATGAGACCAGTTCGTCCGCGCTGACCCAGTCCGAGGTGAGCAGGATCCTCGCCGCGTGCTGCCAGCCCATGGTGGCCGGGAACAAGAAGCTGCTCGCGGCTTCGGCCGGGACGCCGAGCTCGGCGAAGGGCACGCGCAGCCGGGCGTCGGCCGCGACCAGGACGAGATCGCAGTGGGCGAGAAGGGTGAAGCCGAGGCCGACCGCAACCCCGTTGACGGCGGCGAGCAGGGGCACGGAGGACTCGGTGAGGCAGTCGAGCAGTCCGATGAAGCCCTGGCCGGCGCCTTCGACCGCCGTTCCGGTGGCGATGGCGGCCATTTCCGCCAGATCCTGTCCCGAGGTGAAGGCGCTGCCCCGGCCGGTCAGCACGACGGCCCCGACCGCGGCGTCTCCGTCGGCGGCACGCAGCGCGGCGGTCACCTCTTGGTACATGGCGGTGTCGAAGGCGTTGCGCACGTCCGGACGGTTGAAGGCGATCACACGGACGCCGGGTGCTGGCTCCTCGATTTCGATTCGGCCGGCGCCGGTGCCGCCGGGGTCGGTGTCCTCGGTCATCGGCCCTCCTCGTGTGCGACGACGTCGGCCCGCGCGACGAGCAGACTCGTCGATCTCACACATCTCGGCGAGGGTGGCCGCCGCTCGTCGGCCTGTTCGTTCATGGGTCGCTCCTTGTCGGGGCCTGATGACAGGAAGGACGCTAGCCAGGGTCGGGAAGGAAGAATCTCGGTCAGGGAGCGTAGGACCGGAAGGTCTGCGCCAGTCGGGCCGCGGAGGCGCGTCGTGCTTCGGCGTCCAGCGGTCCCGGCCTGGTGAGCGTCTTGGCCAGGGCCTTCGGCCAGGTGACGAGGACGCCCTCGAGGACGAACGGGCGCGCGAAGAGGCCCAGCTCGACACCCGTGA
>DATMMN010000084.1:0-2566 GCA_035569675.1 Acidimicrobiales bacterium
TTTCGGACTCCGACTACCACTGCACAACAGTGTGGCGGGGGCGGGGTGGAGTACCGGCGCATACCGGTTGCGATCGCGGTGCTTGTGCGTAGGAATGGGGGTTTCGACCCGTGATCGGTTGCACCAGCGCGCTCGGATCGCGCGCGCCGGTCCGTGCGAAGTTCGAAGAGCCGGGGAGGCGACCCCGTCCGCCCGCCGGACCGGGTCCGGGGGGTCGGGGGCGGCGGTCAGCCGAAGGGCGCCCGCCACTCGACGACGGTGCCCCGCGGCTGGTTGGGCCCGATGTGGCACGAGCCCCCGAGCGAGGCCGCCCGCGCCTCCATGTTGCGGAGCCCGAACCCGCTCGTCGGCGGCGCGTCCGGGTCGAGGCCGGCGCCGTTGTCGGCCACGAGGAGGACGAGGTCCTTGCCGTCGGCGGCCACGGTGACCTCCACGACGGTGGCGGCGGCGTGGCGGATGATGTTGGAGAGCGATTCGCGCAGGACGGCGAGGAACTGGTCGGCGATCTCGCGGTTGGCGATCGTGTCGACCGCACCGGTGAAGCGGACCTGGGGCCGGAAGCCCAGGCGTTCCGCCGCGTCGTTGGTCAGCCGCAGGACGTCGGTGCGCAGGCCGGTGCCGGCGGTCTCCTGCGCCGTGAGGTCGAAGATCGTGGTGCGGATGTCGGCGATGACGTTGTCGAGTTCCTCGACCACGTCGCGGAGGCGGTCGCCGGTTGCCGCGGGCATCGCCGGGACCATCGAGGTCAGGCGCATGCCCGCCCCGAAGACGCGCTGGATCACCAGGTCGTGGAGGTCCCGGGCGATGCGGTCGCGCTCGTTCGCCATATCGAGTGCGCGCAGCGTCTGCTCCGCCCGCCGGACCTTGATGAGGTTGTCGGCGCGGGCGCGCAGTTCGGCGCTGTAGAACGGCTTCAACATGTAGTCGTTGGCTCCGACGCGCAGGACGTTGATGCGCGCCGTTGAGTCGTTGCGGGCCGTCAGGATCAGCACGGGCGTGGACTCGATCGTCGAATCGGCCCGCACCTCGCGCACGAGCTCGTCGCCGGTCAGCTCCGGCATCATGAAGTCGCACACGATCAGGTCCGGCTTGAGCTGGCGCGCCATCTCGACGCCCTGGCGCCCGTCGAAGGCGGCGTGCACCCGGAAGGCGGACGCCAGCGCCTCGCACAGGAACTGGTTCATGTCCTGGTTGTCCTCGACGACCAGGACCAGGGGCTCTTCGGCGTCGGCACCGGTGTGCCGGTCCGGCGACGTGCCGGCGCGCCCGGCGGGCGCGGGCCCGGGCGGCTCCTTCACCGGGTCGCGCGGGGCGTCCTCGAGGATCCCGGCTCCGTCGGGGCGCACCTCGGTGCCGGCCGGCGCCCGCAGCGGCAGCTCGACGGTGAAGAGCGCGCCGCCCTCTGGCGCGTCCTCGACCTCCATGAAGCCGCCGTGCAGGAGCACGAGTTCGCGGGCGATGTGGAGGCCGAGGCCGGTGCCACCGCTCTTGCGCCGGGCCGAGCCTTCGAGCTGGTGGAAGCGCTCGAACACCTCGTCTCGCTGGTCGATGGCGATGCCCGGCCCGCTGTCCGCGACCTCGATCCGCACGGCATCGGTGCCCGGCACGTCGCGCATCTCGATCCGCACCGTTCCGTCGGCCGGCGTGAACTTGAACGCGTTGGCCAACAGGTTGAGCAGCACCTGTTGGACGCGTCCCGGGTCGATCTCGACCGACACCTCGCCCTCGGGCGCGACGACGATGAAATGCACGGCGCGGTCGACGGCGAGCGTCTCGAAGCTGTTGGCGACGATCCGCACGAGGCGGGCCATGTCGAGCTCGGCGTATTCGAGATTCAGCTTGGCTGCCTCGATCTTGGCCGTATCGAGGAGGTCGTTCACTTGGGCGAGCAACAGCCGCGCGTTGCGCAGGATCACCTCGATGTCGTGGCGGGCGGGATCGTCGGCTGCGAGGTCCGAGTCGGCCAGGAGCCGTTCGGCCGGGCCGAGAATCAACGAGAGGGGCGTGCGCAGCTCGTGGCTGACGTTGGAGAAGAACTGCGTCTTGAGCCGGTCGAGCTCCTGGGAGCGGGCGTAGAGAATCTCGAGCTGCTCGTTGGCCTCCTTTAGGGCCCGGCCGGCGTCGGCCACCTCGCGGGCCCGGCGGACGATCTCAGCCTCCATGGCATCGAGGCGCGCGTGCTCGAACGGCGGCTTGCTCTCGCGTTCGCACACGACCCGGATGAAATCGGTGACGTCCTGTACCTCATGGATGATGTAGGCCAACGAGCCGTCGGGATTCAGGACCGGCGAGTTGTGGGGGCTCCAGAAGCGCTCCTCGAAGCCCCCGCCCGCAGCTTCGGGCCGCTGGACGTCGTACTTCTGCACGGACATGGAGTCGTCGCGGAGCTCGCGCCGTACCCGGTCGAGCGACGCCTTCAGGTTGCGCACGCCCTCGGTGACCGGATCGTCGGGATTGTCGGGGAAGGCCTCGAACATGGGGTGCCCGACGATGTCGTCGCGGGTGGTCAGGGTGGCGGCGAGAAACGCGTCGCTGACGGCGACGATCGTCAGATCGCTGTCCAGGA
>DATMMN010000085.1:0-6911 GCA_035569675.1 Acidimicrobiales bacterium
CACCAAGCTTGAGTGCTGTGCCGCCCCTGCCGCCGCTGCTGCTGCGCCGGCCCCGCTCCCACCGGCCGGCAACGAGGGCCCGACGACGACACCGCCCGCTGCTGCGTTCCCGCTGCCCGCTCCGCTGTTGCCCGCCGCACCTCCGCCCGGCGCGGGCGATTGAGATCCATCCGGCTGGGAACCGGCGGGCGATTGACCGCTCTGCCCGCCGTGTGGGTTCGGTGCAGTCGCCAGGGGAACACCGACCGGACCGCCGCCGATGACGAGTGCTCCCACGACCGACACTGCGGCGCCGGCGGCACACAGCGACGCGATGGCACGGTCGCGCAACGATCGTCCGAGTAGTGGATGGACGGTTGCCGCGGCCGCTCCGGCAGTCACTGCTGCGGTCGCGAGGAGCGCCGGTTCCGCAGCGAGCGTCTCGGGTGGGACCTCCCGCGTAAAATCGGGTGACTCGAAGACCTCTTCCAAGGTCCTGTAATCGTCAGCCCGAAACCAATCGGACACTGCCCCTCCCAATTCCTCCGCAGCAGGAACCGTCAATAACGGGGGCATTCCGGAGTTCAGTCTTCTGCCCCCGGAAATTGTGCTGTTGCCCCCTCGTTGTCACCCTATAACGGCAGGGCCGATCCGTGAACAGGTCATCGACAACGTGCCGTCAATTTGGAGAGAACGGTCGTTTCCAAGTGTGGATTCCGAGTCACGTTACCAGTGTTTTGCGCACGAATTCAGCCGCCCTCGGACGGGACCGTCCATAAGTTACCGTCGTTCACTTTTACGCGCCGGCGACGGACTGGCCGAGATTCGTCACCGTTGCCCCGATGCTGCTGAGCAATCCGGTCACCGGCGAGGCCGCCGGCACCGCGTGGGCGAGGTCGTTCGAAGCCGCCGTCACCGTCGAGCCGACGGTCGAGGCGGTGTTGCCGACGGTGATCAAGACCGGCGTGAGCACGTTGCCTCCGCCACCCGGCGAGGTGCCCGACGGCGCCGTCCCGCCACCCGGGGCGGGAGGCGAGGGAGCTACCGAGACCGGTGCCGGCGGTGGCACATCGACCACGAGTGCCGGGGTGGCGGGGGTCGCGGCAGAGGCGAGCTGGGCGATCTGGGTCCCTCCCGCTGAGCCTCCTGCTGCCACGGACGGCTGGCCGTCGACCGGGAAGGGAGCGCTCGGCGAGGTCGCGACACCGCCGGGCTCGGGTAGCGAGCCGCCGCCGCCCGGCGGCGAGCCGTGCCCGGGCTGATGGCCCTCCGCCGAGACCGTGGGTTGTCCGGACGGCGAGCCGGTGCCCGAGGTCATGCCCGCCAGGATGAGCGCCGCGGCGGCGACACCGCTCACTGCTCCGATGGCGCCGCGAGCGCGCGTGAAGTCGCGTTCGGCGTCCGCGCGACCCGACAGGAGGACGAGGGTCGGCCCCGTGACCGACGGACCGGTTGGGAGGAGGCTCGGTGTGGGAGTTTCGGCGAGCGTCTCGGGATGTCCGAACAGCTCCGAGAGGAACACCTGCTCGAGGAGGGCCGGATCAGTCGATTCCACCGTCGCGACGGGGGACCTGGCGGACTGCGTCGGCCGCCGCCCGAATTCCCGCGATCGGAAGATCTCCTCCAGACTGATGACGTCACCAGCCCGCCTCTGGTCGGACATCGATCCCTCCTTCCTCCACCGGATCCCGTCCACTACAGGTAACGCTCGTTGCGTCCCCCTCTTACTGTTTCAAAGCGCTCGCAAGGATTTGAGGCGGACTTCCCCCGCCCAGGTTGTTCACCGCCGATGTGGCGAGGGTTCCGAGCGCGCTCGTGACCGACGACATCGGGAGGGCCTGGCCCAGGTCACCAGAGGTGGTCGTCACGGCCGAACCCACACTGGATACCTCGTTGCCGATTACCTGGACGGCAGGGGCGAGCGTGCTCCCACCACCGTCGCCGCCCGTCGGGATGCCCGGCGGCGAGCCACCACTGGGCGTCGTGGGAGCCGTTGGCGTTGGCGCTGACGGTGCAGCCCCGCCTGCGGCTGTCCCTTGAGGGATCGGGGCCGCCGCCGGCGTCACGACGGAGGTGATCTGGGCAAAGGTGGCTCCGCCACCGGACGTGCCTGATATCGCTCCTGGCGCGCCCGAGAGCGCCGGGAGACTGAGCTGTGCGACGGGGCCAGCCGGGCCGGGACTCGACGCGCCGGACCCGGGTGTGCCCGTAGTCAGAGGTACACCCTGCGCCTGTTCGGTAATGGGAGGACGTCCGGGCCTGGGAGCGGTTCCCGAATTCAGGCCGGCCACCGCGAGGGCCGCCGCGGCGACGCCGCTGACCGCTGCGATGGCCCGGTAGTGCGCGTTGTCGCGCTCGACGGCGCCTTCACCGCCGCCCTTCAGAAGGACGAGGCCGGGCCACCCCGACACTGCCGGAGCGGACTCCTCGACGACCCGGGTGGCCGCCATCACGACTTCGGGATGGCCGAAGACCTCGGAGAGGAACACCTGCTCGAGTTGCGCCGACGCGGACTCCACCGCCGCCATG
Organism: Acidimicrobiales bacterium; assembly: GCA_035569675.1. GTDB lineage: Bacteria > Actinomycetota > Acidimicrobiia > Acidimicrobiales > RAAP-2 > Bog-473. Next base: position 2,509 of record DATMMN010000085.1, read on the forward strand.
GCGGGTGAGGTCCGGTGCATCGGCCTACGGCCGAACTCCCGCGACAGGAAGAGCTCCTCGAGATCGAGGATGACACCGGCACCCGTCTCTTGTTGGTCGGACATCGATCCCTCCTTCCTCCATCGGATCCCGTCCTGGGTGGCTGAGCCTCGGCCCTCGCCTCCTAGTGGTGTAAGCCCGTTGCGATCAGGCCTGGTGCGCTCCCCGCCGGCGGCTCAGCCGGCTGAGGGCCAGGCCGAGGATCACCGCCGCAGCGCCGATGAGCAGCTCGACCAGGAGCGGCGCACCGGTCAGAGCCAGCGGCCCCGAGGCAGCAGCGGCTGTCGTGTGGACCGCGGTCGGAGTGACAGCGGCCACCGTCTTGGCCGGCGCCGTCGTCGCCGGCGCTGTGGACGGCGACGTGGAAACAGGCGACGTGGTCACCGTCGGCTGCGGGCAGGAGGCGACGGACGTGCCGCCCAGCGCCACCTCGATGCCGCAGATGGTGATCGGAAGCGTGACGCCGGTGCCGGGAGCTCCCGGCGTGCCGATCGGGCCGACCTGCGTGCCGGCGCCGGTGCAGGTACCGCTCGCGTTGCCATCGATTGCAGCTGTCACCGCGCACACCGTGACCGGCACGTTGACCGGGACGCTGCCTGTCGGAGTGGTCTTCAGGTGGGTCGGCTCGCACTGGTTGCTGGCCGTACCGTCCACCGCCACGACGATGGAGCACGCGTTGATCGGGAGCACGCCGTCGATGGGTGCGCTCTGGCTCACGTCGTTGGTCGGGAGGTCGTTGACGAGCGGGAAGCCGTCGACCGGCATACACATGCCGTTGGCCTTGCCGTCAACCACCGCGATCACGCCGCACGCTGTGATCGGGGCGTAGGCGTCGGCCAGCTGACCCTTCTGCGTGATGGTGTCGGGGTACTGGGGGCAGTTGGAGGTGCTGTTGCCGTCGATCTGCACGATGATGTCGCACACCGTCACGGGGACGGCGGCGTCGATCACACCGGTCTGCTTGACCGTGCCGTTGGTGCCGGCGAGGTTGCAGTCACTGGCGGTGTTGCCCACGAGGCCGACGTTGATGGCGCACAGGCTGATCGGCACGTACGCATTGATGGCGCCGTCCTGCGTCGTCGAGGCCGACGACTGCCCGGTGGTGAGGCCGAGCGACTTCGCGGCGGCGCCGAGCAGGCCGATCGCGTTGTACTGCGCGGTGATCGGGATGTTGATCGTTCCGATGGCACCCAGCTGGTCGAGGCCGACCGATGTCGTCGAGCAGCTACTGGCTGCGTTGGCGAACAGGCCGATCGACAGCGAACATGCGTTGATCGGTGCGTCGAGGTTCAGGAGCGGCGACTTCTGGGTCGTCGTGTTCGTCCCGGTGAGGGCGTTTTGCCCGGGCAGCAACGAGCTTCCGATCTCGTTGGCCAGCAACGTGATCGGCAGCGACAACGAGATGGGCAGCCCGGTCAGGGACGGCGTCGACGGGGCCTTGGCCGGTGTCGACGCCTTGGGCGTGGAGGTGACCGGGGCCGGCGTTGCCGGCTTGACCGCCGGAGCGGGCGCAGGGGCCGGCGTCACCGTCGGTGCCGGCGTCGGGGCCGGCGCCGGGGCGGGCGCCGTGACCTTGGGCACCGTGACCGTCGTGGTCGGGGTCGTTGCCGCACCGGCCGGGTTGACACCCGCCAACACGGTGGCTGCGGCCAAAACAAGGCCGCCTGCTGCTACAGCTATTGACGACAGAGGGTTCCGCCTCAATGTCCTGCTCCATTCTCTGTGTATGGGCTACACAGACCCGCTCTGAGCCCGCGACTTTCGTGCATATACCCACTGAGAGAAACAGCGAAACCGCCGTGAACTTCGCCTTGGTTTTAAAAATTTCTTAGCAACGGTGCGGACCACCAGCATTGCCGGCAAGCAATTTTCTGCACGAAGCGCGCCGATTTGCGTGACATTTCGTCACCGGTCCCACGCAACGCCGATTCAATTCCGATCACTTCGTCCGGCAACCGCGCGAGCGCCGGCGCGTGTGGACGGAGGGGTCAGGTTCCGGTCCGGCGGAAATATCGACTCAACGTCTCCACCTGCTGCTGGTAGGACGACCCGATGCCCGAGCCGTAGAGGGCCGTCGGCTCCTCCAACATTCGTTCGAATGTGAGCTTGCACACAGACTGGCCGTTCTCGACCATGAACGGTACGTCGTGGGCCCGAACCTCGAGCGCGGCGCGGGAGCCCTTGAATCCGCCGGTGGGATCGAACCCGAACCCGGGGTCGAAGAACCCGGCGTAGTGCGTCCGCAGTTCCCCGCTCGTCGGGTCGTACGCCGTCATCTCGGCCGCCAGGTCGGGCGGGATGCACACCGCCTCGTCGGACATGAGGAGGTAGAACCGCTTCGGGGACAGGACGAGACGGTCACCCTCCTCGCGGTAGACGGGATCCCAGAAGGGCCGCGGGTCCACCTCGCCCCCGCTGGTGAGGTCGAGGAGCGGCGCGCTGTCGCGCGCGCTGTAGCCCACCTGTCCGCGCTCGTCACCACTGAGGTCCAGTCCGAGGAACAGTCCGTTCGAGAGCACGAGCTCGCCGACCGGCACCGGCTCCCCGGCGCGGTAGAGCATCGGCACCTCGAGGTGCGCGGCGCGCACGTCGTCGTCGGTCAGCCACGGTCGGCCCAGGGAGAGGCGGAGTTGGTTGAGGGTGAGGTCCTCCTTGACGCGGACGGGGAACGAGAGCGGCACCACTTCGAGGTAGAGCGGACCGGAATAGCCGGGAGCGATCTCGTCGAAACGATCGCTGCCGTCGGTGATCACCCGCGTGAACACGTCGATGCGCCCGGTCGAGCTCTTGGGGTTCGCTTTGCCGCGCAGACCGGCCGGCAGGTCGAGGCGCTCCTTCAGTTCGATGAGGTACGGGCACTTCGCCTCGAGCATGGCGCCGTCACCCCGGAGATCGATCTCGTCGAGGATGTAGTCCTTCAGCTTGCGCTCCACCGAATCGGTCCCGGGCAGGAAGCTGCAACGGATGCGCAGCGCGCGCTCACCGAGGCGCAGGTCGAGGCTGGCCGGCTGCACGTTGGCCTCGGGGATCTTGAAGCGCCCCGCGTCGACGTACCCCGCCCGGATCGCCCCCTCGAGCATCTGTCCGGGGAGGACCCCTTCGGCGGTCGACTGCAGGTTGAGCATCGAGGGCGTCGGCACGGTCAGAGCAAAGCACGCGCGAAGGCCGCACGGAAGGTCGAAATTGGGGATTGTCCACAGCACAGCCTGTGGATGACTTGGGGACAGGGCGAGGCGACACGGGGGTGTGGCAGGAGCGAACAGGTTGTCCACAGGCATTGCCGGGCAAGTTCGGGCGGAGCTTGTGCCCCGGGGTCGCCCCGAGACCCGGCGATAAGCTGACGGGTCGTCAGATTTGGCGCCGGAGCCCGGCTCGGGCGGCGCACCTCGGAGGTTCCATTGCTCGACTACGTCATCCGATCCGGCACGCTCATCGACGGCTCCGGCGAGGCGCCCCGCACGGCCGACGTCGGTATCCGCGACGGCCGCATCGTCGCCGTGGGGGAGGTGGACGAAACGGCGTCCACCGAGCTGGACGCGGCGGGGCTCATGGTCGCGCCGGGTGTCGTCGACCCCCACACGCACTATGACGCGCAGCTCTTCTGGGACCCCTCGGCTTCTCCGTCCAACGTCCACGGCGTGACCACGGTGATCGGCGGGAACTGCGGCTTCACGCTAGCGCCGCTCAACGCGGAGGACGCCGACTACATCCGTCGCATGATGGCGAAGGTCGAGGGCATGCCGTTGACCGCGCTGGAGACGGGCGTCCCGTGGAACTGGTCCAGCTTCGGCGACTACCTCGGCGCGCTCGAGGGCAACCTCGGCGTCAACGCCGGCTTCCTCGTCGGGCACTGCGCTCTGCGGCGCAAGGTCATGGGGGCGTCGCGCGGCGAAGAGGTCGCCACCGACGAGGAGATCACCGCGATGCGGGCATTGCTGGCCGAGTCGCTCGCCGCCGGGGGCTTGGGCTTCTCCTCGTCCCAATCGCGCACCCACTCCGACGGCGAGGGCCGTCCGATCAGCTCACGCTACGCGGACAGGCGGGAGATGCTCGCGTTCTGCGATGAGGTCGCGGCGCACGAAGGCACGACGCTCGAGTACATCACGAACGGTTGCCTCGACTCGTTCAGTCCCGAAGAGATCGAGCTGATGACCACCATGAGCGTCACCGCGCAGCGGCCACTCAACTGGAACGTCCTGACCGTCGACGTGCGCTCGGCGGAGCGCATCGAGCACCAGCTCTCGGCGGCCGCCGCCGCGGCGGCCGCCGGAGGACGGATCGTCGCCCTGACGATGCCCACCCTCGTGCCGATGAACATGAGCTTTCGCACCCACTGCGCCCTCTTCCTCATCCCGGGCTGGGGC
>DATMMN010000086.1:0-6401 GCA_035569675.1 Acidimicrobiales bacterium
CGGGCGGCCCACCGGCCGTTCCCGTCCATGACGCAGGCCACGTGGGTGGGGACCCGTGAGAGGTCGAGCTCGGGCGGGATCGGGTCGGGTTTCTCGGCGCCGTGGTTGTCGGGGCTGCCGTGATTGCCAGAGTTGTGGCCGTGCCCCTCGGCGCCCCCCTGCTCCGGGACGGTGGAGGTCACCGATTGAACCTACCGCGGCACCGGCGGGGTGAGTTCGCCGGCGTCGACGGCCGGTCAGGCCAGGCCGCGGGCTTCTTCGACCCTGTGCTTCCAGACGATGCCCGCTCCGAGAATCACGACGTAGCCCGCCAGGACGAACCAGCTTCTCAGCGCCAACCTCTGGCCGGCGAGATCGGCCACGGCCAAGGAGGTCTGGTGGTAGCTCGGCATGAGGTGCGCAACGTGCTGCAGCGCAGTCGGCATCCGATCGACCGGGGTGAACAGGCCCCCGAAGTAACCCAGGATGAACATGAGCGCGGTGACGACGGGGAACGCAGCTTCGGTCGTGACCACGAAGCCGACGAAGACGCCGAGGACCACGTACGTCAAGGACGTCACCCAGAGCAGCATCGTGAGGCCGACCCACGACCCGGCGCTCAGGCTGACGCCGCCGAAGCCCGCGCCGACAACTTCGACCAACGCGATCACCGGGAGCACGACGAGCATGCCGGTCACGATTTTGGTGCCCACGTACGACCAGGACGGGATGGGAGTGATCCGCAGCTGGCGCGCCCAGCCCGACGCTCGTTCCATCGACAGCCTCGTCCCGCCGGCGTTGAGGGCCGCCACGAGCGCGCCGAAGGAACACATCGAGACCATGAGATAGACACGCCAGGTCACGGTGCCGTCGACGATCTCGCCGGCGGGTCGGTCCCCCAGAAAGAGGAGATAGAAGACCACCGGAAAGCCGATGGTGATGGTGAGGAACTTCCAGCTCCGCACCAGACGCCCCAGTTCGAAGCTCCCGAAGGCCAGGAGCGGGGCCACCCGGTTGCGCCAGGTCTTCGCGTTCGGCGGCGCCGGGGTGCCGGTGCCCGCCCCGCGGACGACGGGCAGGGCGGAAGGATCCGACGGGGAGAGCGCGAGGTCCGTCACGGGTGCGCGTCTCGCGTAGTGGCGGCGGACATGGCTTCGGCCGGAAAGGCCGGGGCGGCGGCGGCCAGGGTGCCCTTGGCGGCGGCACAGCCGGTCAGGGCCACGAAGGCCTCCTCCAGGCAGGCGCCGGTGACCTCGAGATCACGGAACAAGACGCCGCGACCGACCAGGTCGCGGATGGTGGCGTCGGCGTCGAGCGAGTCGATCGTGACACTGACGCCGCGGACCTTGGCCTCGGTGACTCCTTCGAGCGCATCGAACACGGCGCAGTCCGGGCTGTCGACGACGAAACGCAGGCGACGGCTGGCGACAGCCGCCTTGAGGGTGGCGCCCGGCCCGTCGGCCACCACCTGACCGTGGTTGAGCACGACCACGCGATCCGCGATCTCGTCGGCCTCGGCCAGGTGATGGGTGGCGAAGAGCACGGTGCGGCCCTCGTTCCCGAAGTCGCGCATCATCTGCCAGAAGCCCCGGCGGGACTCCACGTCCATGGCGGACGTCGGCTCATCGAGGAACACCACCTCGGGGTCGCCCGCAATGGCAATGGCGAAGCGGACCCGCTGGGCTTGCCCGCCCGAGAGCCGGTCGGTCCGGCGGCGCAAGAGCGGAGCGATGTCGGCCCGCTCGATGATCCGGTCCAGCGGCGCCGGTCTCGGATAGAGCCGCCGCACCAGGCGGAGGGCCTGCTCGACCCGGACCCCCGGCGGCAGCCCGACCCCTGAGCCGGACTGGAGCATGGCGCCAACCCTGCCGTCGGCGACGGCTCGGCGCGGGTCGCTCCCGAGGACCTCGACCCGTCCTTGTCGCGGGCGGACAAGGCCGAGGAGCACCGAGATGGTGGTCGACTTGCCGGCCCCGTTAGGCCCGAGAAGGGCCAGGACCTCGCCGTGGTCCACCTCCAGGTTCAGGCGGTCGAGCGCAACCCGGGTGCCGTAGCGGTGGGTGACGTCGCGGAACGACAACGCCACTGGTCGTATACAGCCCGGCGCCGGCACGCCTGACGTTGCTGCTGAAAGGGTCAACAAAACGAGTTCTCCGACGATGGGACTGCGGTCCTCAGGACCGTTTCTGAGTCTACGACCGGCGGCGTCGGGACGGCGGTCGGGCTGTAGTGGCGCCAGAAGGAAGGGTGCGGGGTCGCGGCTGGAATCGAGACTCGGCGCGGGCGGCCATCATGGGGCGCATGGACGGCACGGACGAGGGCTGGGAGGGCGCCGAGTTCGACGACGTCGACGTCATCGGCTCCTCCGGCAGGTCCGGTCCGGATGCGCGCGACGAGGGCGACGACGCCGTTGCCGCGCTGGACAAGATCACGGCGCAGATGTCGGGCGGCGAGCACCGCCCCGAGCAACAGGAGATGTGCCGCGCGGTGGCCGAGGCGCTCGCGACGGGCACGCATTTGGTCGTCCAGGCCGGCACGGGGACCGGCAAGTCGCTGGCCTATCTGGTCCCGGCGGCTCTGAGCGGCCAGAAGGTAGTCGTCGCCACCGCGACCAAGGCGTTGCAGGACCAGCTCCGGGACAAGGACCTGCCGCTCGTCGATTCCGGCCTGGGGCTGCCGGCGCCGCTCGACTACGCCGTGCTCAAGGGGCGCAGCAACTACATCTGCCGCCAGCGGGTGGCCGAGGTGGGGTCGGGTGGTATCCAGGCCGAGCTCGGGGACCAAGGAAGCGGACGGGCGGACGAACCGGACTGGGAGGCGCCGGAGGCCGGTGCGGCGGCGCGCTCGGACGAGGGCGACGGGTCGCCGCCCGAGGGGGTGGTCGAGCAGGTGCGCCAACTTGTCGCCTGGTCGCAGACGTCGCGCACGGGCGACCGGGCCGACCTGAGCTTCGAGCCGTCGGACCGAGCCTGGAACATGCTCAGCGTGGGACCGCGTGAGTGCCCGGGCGCGTTCAACTGCCCTTCGGGTGGAAGTTGCTTCGCCGAGGCGGCGCGCGACCGGGCCGCGGCGGCCGACATCGTCGTCGTGAACACCCACCTCTACGGCGCCCATCTCGCCAGCGGCGGCGTCGTGCTGCCCGAGCACGAGGTCGTGGTGTTCGACGAGGCGCACCAGCTCGAGGAAGTGATGACGTCGAGCCTCGGCGTGGAGCTCTCCCCGGGACGCTTCCGCACCCTGGTGACGGCGGCCCGCTCGCTCGTGGAGCCACGGGACTCGGACCTGCTCGACTCGCTCGCCGCGGCCGGTGACCTGCTCGGGACGTTGCTGGCGGACCGGGTCGGGGAACGAGTGCTCCAGGACGGGCGTCAGGGCGCCCACGCCGACGCCGACGCCGACGAAGACCTCTCCGACCTGTTGGCGCGCGCCGCCGACGTCAGCCGCCGGGTGATCGACGCGTTGCGGCGGGGTGGTGCGCAGCGCAGCTTCGCCTCGGGCGACGCCGACGACCCCGACAAGGCGAGCCGCAAGACGCGCACGCTGCAGGCGGCGGCGCACATGGCCGAGGACCTGCACCGGCTCGTCGGCCGCACCGACAGCGAGGTGGCGTGGGTCGACGGCACGCGGCGCAACGCGCGCCTCCGGCTCTCCCCCATCGACGTCGGGCCGGCGCTGTCGGGAATGCTCTGGGGCGCCCTCACCGCGGTCCTGACCAGCGCGACCATCCCGCCGCGCGTCGTCGAGCGCGTCGGCCTCGACGACTTCCCGACCGAGGAGCTGGACGTCGGCAGCCCGTTCGACTACCGGGCGCACTCGCTGCTCTACGTGGCCCGGCACCTCCCCGACCGGCGCGCCGAGGGTGCGGAGGACGCGCTGTTCGAAGAGCTGGGCCTGCTGATAGAGGCGGCGGGCGGGCGCACGCTGGCGCTGTTCACCAGCCGGCGCGCCACCGAAGCCGCGGCCGAGGCGTTGGCGCCCGAGCTGCCGTACACCTTGCTGGTGCAAGGCGACCAGCCGAAGGGCCGCCTGCTCGAGGAGTTCGCTTCCGACGAGACCTCGTGTCTGTTCGCGACGCTCGGCTTCTGGCAGGGCGTCGACGTCCCCGGTCGGGCGCTGTCGCTCGTGACGATCGACCGGCTGCCGTTCCCGCGGCCCGACGACCCGCTGCTCCAGGCGCGGCGCGACCGGGCCGGCGCCCGCGCCTTCTCGCTTGTCGATCTGCCGCGGGCCGCCACGCTGCTGGCCCAGGGCGCCGGGCGGCTCATCCGCACGACCGACGACAAGGGCGTGGTCGCGGTGCTCGACCCGCGGCTGGCGACGGCGTCCTATCGCGGCGTGCTGCTCGAGAGGCTGCCGCCGATGCGGCGCTCGGTGGACCGGTCCGAGGTGGAGTCGTTCCTCCGCCGGGCCCTCGAGGAACCTGCATCGGAGTGAGCTACAGACGCCGCGCCGCGTCGCGTCAGCCCATGCCGACGATCGGGGCGGGCCGCTTGCCCGCCATCGAGCCGAGGTACTGAGCGTCGCCGTAAGTGAAGACGCCTCCGTCGGACCCGATGAGCCAGTAGCCGCTGCCGTCGGGCGTGGCGAGCATGCCAACGACAGAATGCGCAAGGTGCAGTTGGCTCGGTGATCCTTCAAAGGCAGCGTCGCCATAGGCGAAGACACCGCCGTCCGTGGCCACCAGCCAGTAGCCGCCTCCATCGGGGGTCGGCGCCATGCCGACGATGGGGTCGTTGAGGTGGATCGCGGCGGGCGAACCCAAGAATTGGGCGTCGCCGTAGGCGAAGACACCACCGTCCGTCGCCACCAGCCAATAGCCACGTCCATCGGGGGTCGGCGCCATGCCGACGACGGGGTCGTTGAGGTGGATCGCGGCGGGCGAACCCAAGAATTGGGCGTCGCCGAAGCCGAAGAGGCCGCCGTCACTCGCGACCTCCCAGTAACCACCACCGTCAGGCGTGCTGTCGACACCGACGATCGGCGCGTTGAGACGAGTGCCGCCCATGGAACCCTTGAAGTTGGCATCGCCGAAACTGAAGAGCCCGCCGTCGGACGCCGCCAGCCAATAGCCCTTGCCGTCAGGTGTCGACGCGATGCCCACAATCGGCGCCTTGGACATCCCTTGGCCCGAGCCGGCAAAGGGCGCGTCACCGTACGAGAAGACGCCGCCGCTCGAAGACACCAGCCAGTACCCGTTTCCGTCGCGCCGTACTTGCTCCGTCAATGACGACGATGTCGAGGAGGTGAAGCTCGCCGTTCCGTTGTAGGACGCCACAACGTTGTGCGGCACCGCAGCGTCATAGGTGACAGAACAGTCCGCGGAACCCGATTGCACAGAGACCACGCCGAGCGTCCCGCAGCTTGCCGCGTGCCCGTTGTCCATGAAGGTGACGTTTCCTTGCGGCGTACCCGACCCGGGAGCCAGCGTGACGACGACAGCGCTGTACGTGACCTTCTCCCTGACCAACACGGGGTTGACCGACGAACCCAGTGCGGTGGTGGTCTGGGCCAGGTCGACCGCCTGGGACAGCGGGCTCGACGTCGAGGTGGCGAAGTTCGTGTCGCCGCCGTAGACGGCGGTGATCGAGTGCGGCGAGCCCGCGGTGGCGGCGTAGGTCAGCGTGCAGGTGGCCTCGCCCGTGCTCGTGTTGACGCTCTGCGCGCCGCACGTCGAGATGGTGGTGCTGGCGTCTTTGAAGGCGACGGTGCCGCCGGGCGAACCCGCACCGGGGCTGGTGACGCTGACCGTGGCGGTGTAGGTGACGCTCTGACCGCTGACCGAGGGGTTGACCGACGAACCGAGTGCGGTGGTGGTCTGGGCCAGGTCGACCGCCTGTCCACCCGTCAGGTTCCCCGTCGAGCCGCCGAAGTTCCCGTCACCGCCATAGAGCGCACTGATGGCGAGCGGCGAACCAACGGTGGATGGGAAGCTCGTGGTGCAGGTGGCCTGGCCGGTCGTCGTGTTGACCGCCTGGGTGGCACAGCCGGTGATGGTGGTGCTGCCTTCTTTGAAGGCGACCGTTCCCCCGTCGGGGGGCGGGCTCACCGTGGCCGTGTAAGTGACCGACTGGCCCGTCACCAACGGGTTGGCGGAGGACACCACCTGGGTGGCGGTACTGCCCGAGACGGCAGTGATGACGATCTGGCCGGTGCCGCTGCGGGTGGAGCCGACGTAGGTGCCGATCAAGGCGCTCGGCGAGACGTAGCCGCTGCCGCCACCCCCACCACCTCCGGGCGAGCCGTAGCCGGCGCCGCCACCTCCGCCGCCGTAGTAGCCACCTCCGCCACCTCCGCCGCCGCCGCTGGCGTAGCCGACCGAGCGACCCGCGTTGGCGGTGGAACCCGCGCCGCCAGTGCCGAGGGCTCCAGAGCCCCCGGCGGGGTCAAAGATGCTCGCGCCACCCCCGCCCGCTGCGCTCAGG
>DATMMN010000087.1:0-18385 GCA_035569675.1 Acidimicrobiales bacterium
CGGACCTGGCCGGCGACCTCGGTCTCCCCCGTGACCACGGACTCGAGGCCCGATGCCACTGAGAAGAGGTGGGCGGTGACGTCGTCATCGAAGCGGAGCACCGCGTGGAGGGAGAGCTCCTCGACCGAGACCCCGGATTGCTCGGACAGGACGTCGTAGATCTCGGCGACCGCGTCGTGGAAGCGGTCCACCACCGCGTAGACCTCGGTGCGCAGGCAGGTCGAGAGCACGACCGCCTCTTCGAGGTTGCGTTTGTGGCTGAGTGCGCTGAGCGCCTTGTGCAGGTCCGACTCCGCGATCGCCGTGGCCTCGAGCAGAGGCAGGGGGGCCTGCGTGTGCTGCAGGCCTATGACGACGACGGACACGGAATCCTCCTGGGTTGGGACTCAATTCTGCCGGTCCCGCCGCCCGGCGTGCCAGTCAGTGCCCAGGGAGCGGTCAGGCCAGGTCCTGGGGGGGCGACATCCCCACCGCCCGGATGAGGGGCACCGGCTCGCTGCCGTCGCCGGCGCGGGCGGCCGCCTCCTCGCGCGCCCGGTAGAAACCGAGCACCTGCAGCTCGATCGAGAGGTCGACGTAGCGGACGTGCACCTGTGAGGGGACGTGGAGCACCCGCGGCGCGAAGTTGAGGAGCGAGCTCACCCCGGCCCGCACCAGCAGGTCGGCCACGCCCTGGGCGGACCAACCCGGTGTGGTGATGACGCCAATGTCGGGACAGTCGGCGGCGCGCAGCGAGCCGATCTCGTCCATGTGCCGCACCTTGATGCCGCGGATCTCCTCGCCGACGACTCCGGGGTCGATGTCATAGAGGGAGGTGACCTGGCACCCCCGCGAGGCGAAGCCGGCGGAATTGGTGAGGGCCCGGCCGAGGTTTCCGATGCCGACGATGGCCACCGACCAGTTCTCGTCCATGCCGAGCGCGCTGTCGATCTGGGCGATCAGGAAATCAGCGTCGTAGCCTGAGCCGCGGGTCCCGAACGACCCCAACAGCGAGAGGTCCTTGCGCACCTTCGCTGCGTTGACCCGGGCCAGCTCCGCCAGCTGCTCGGAGGAGACCGTCGTCGTCCCGGCGCGGACGAGCTCGGTCAGGATCCGTTGGTACACCGGCAGCCGCAGCACCGTGGCCTCGGGGATCCGCTTCACCGCGGGCGTGTCGGGTGCGCCAGGTTTGGTCGCCGCCGTCGGGTCGTCGCTCACTGCAGTCGGATGGTACCGAGGAGGGTCGCGACAACACCAAACCGGGCCCGTCGATCGGGGGTTGCGTGGCCATCCCGGTCACGGGCTCACCACGCGAGAACGAGCAGCTCGCCCGCCGCGACGTTGAGCCAATGCGAAGCCGAGGCCTCCCCCGCGACCACTGCGAGATGCCCGTTGGAGTCGACCAGCAGACCGAACTCGCCCCGCTCGAGCTCGCCGAACGCCTCGACGCAGCGCAGTTGCACCCCGTCGGGCACCAGCGAGCGGGGGAAGCCGTCCAGATCCTCCGGGCCCGAGTCCCCCCGGGCGTTCAGCTCGATCGTCCCCGAGGCGGGGATGCCGGCCACCCGGGCGTCCGCCACCGTCGCCGCCAGCTGCAGGTTGCCGAAGTGGTCGACCCAGGTCACCTCCGCGCGCAGGCAGGCCCGCCCGTCGTGCAGCCGTCCCACCTCGACCACGCCGCCGATCAGACGGAAGAGCGTCAACGGGTCGATGGGCTCGCCCAGCGCCGCCAGTGGGGTCCCGAGGCACAGTTCGGCCGCCGCCGGCGCGAAGACATCGCGCCCGTCGAAGGTGGCGCCGCGGTCGGGCGGCACCGCGTCACGGTGCAGCTCGACGACGGACGAGATCGGCGCTTCGCCCGCCGCCTCCGCCGCCGCCACCATCAGCCCGTTGTCCGGGCCGACGAAGGACATCGTCCCGCCCGCGGGCAGTGGCACCTCGAGGCCGATGCCGCGGCGCGCCGTGCCGACGCCGGGGTCGACGACGCCGAGCACGACGCCCGGGCCGAGATGCGGGACGGCGCGCACGAGCGTGTGGCTCCCGGCGCGCACGTCGAACGGCGGGATGTGATGGGTCAGGTCGATCACAGTCGTCCCCGGCGCCCGCGCCGCGATCACCGCGTGCACGACGCCGACGAATTCGTCCTGGGTCCCGAAGTCCGAGAGGAAGAAGACCGTGCCCTGCGTCCGGCTCGGGTCGGATGGGCTCGGTGGGGGCATCGCCAGTCGGGCCGAAGGCTCAGCGCTGCAGGTTCCGGGAGCGTTCCGTGGCGGCCGCCACCGCCTCCATGAAGGCCGAGCGCACGGCGCGGGCCTCGAGCGTGCGGACGCCGGCCGCGGTGGTGCCCGCCGGCGACGTCACGTCTGCTCGCAACGACGCCGGGTCGCGCCCGGTCTCGGCGAGCAGCGCCGCCGAGCCGCGCATCGTCTCGACAACCAGCGTGCGGCTCACCTCGTGCGTGAGGCCCATCTGCACGCCCGCCTCGATCAGCGACTCGGCCACCAAGAAGAAGTAGGCCGGGCCCGAGCCCGAGAGCCCGGTGACGGCGTCGAGATTCCGCTCGGGCAGGCGGACCACCGTGCCCAGCGAGTCCAGCAACGATTCGGCCCAGGCCAGGTCCGCCGCCCGGGCGAACGATCCGCCTGCCATGGCGGCCACCCCGGCGCCGATCAACGCAGGGGTGTTCGGCATGGCGCGGACGACGGCCGGCTCGCCGCCGAGCGCACTCTCCAGGCGCTGGCAGGGAACGCCGGCCACGATCGAGAGCACCCGCCGCACGCCGGAGACCCCGAGCGCGCGGCACGCCCCTTCCGCCTGGTCTGGCTTCACCGCGAGCACGGCGCCCCGCATGACCTCGCCGCCTTCGTCCAACAGCCCGAGCTCGGGCGCGGAGACCGTGCGCACGCCGGGGTACGACTCCTCGAGCTCCTTGCGCCGGTCGTCCAGCGGCTCCACCACCGTGACAGCGTCGGCGGCGTGGGCGCCGCGGTCGAGCAGCCCCCCCAACAGGGCGCTCCCCATCTTCCCGCCGCCGACTATCAGCAGGTTCGCCACCCACGCGACGTTACTGAGCGCGGCCCACGACTGCGGAAAAACGGCTCTCCCGACCCCTGAAGCCCGGCCGCCTAGCCCCGCCGGGGCCGCCGCCGGTACGTCGAGGGGTGGGCCATGGTCATCGCCGTCGGGAAGTGATCGTCCGTGTAGACGACCGACGCCCCGGCGATCCGGTCGAGCTCGTCGTCGTCGATCAGGCGCGCCGGCACCCGGCCCACCAGATACACCGCGTCTTCCGGCCCCAGGGCGAAGGCCATGCCGAGCAGCGCCGTGTTGCGCCGCATGAGATACGCGTAGACCTCTTCCTTGTTCGCCTCGGGGGCGGGCATGAATTGCGCCTCGTGCCACAGCGTCCGCTGCTTCAGCGTGAACCAGACGGTGATGTAGTCCTTCTCGTCACCCTTGAAGCGGAGATACCACTGGAACGACGCGGTGCGGTCGGTCACCTCCTGGCGCTCGGCCGCCACCAGTGGGGTGTCCGACGCCAGCTCCCGCGCCGCCCATGCGTCGATGCACGAGACCGCCGCCGCCATCTCTGCGTCCTCGGGCAGGTCGATGAGCGGCATTCAGCCGCATTCGACGAGGCGGCCGGCGGCCAGCTCGTCGTGCAGCTCCACCAGCGTCGCCGCGGCGGCGCGCCAGGTGTAGAGCCGGGCCCGCAGGACCGAGGCGGTCGACAAGCGCTCGGGCCCGAGCGGCGCGTCGAAGACCCGGCGCACGGCGGCGGCGTAGGCACGGGGGTCAGGCTGGTCCACGAGGAACCCGGTGTGGCCGTCGTCGACGAGCGTGGTGAGCCCGCCCACGGCGGAGGCGACGACCGGCGTCCCGCAGGCTGCCGCCTCCAACGCGACCAACCCGAAGGACTCGGAGCGGCTCGGGACGAGGCAGACGTCGGCGGCGCGGTAGTACGACGACAGCAACTCGTGCGGCTGCGGCTCGATGAAGTGCACGAACTCGCGCACCCCCCGCGCGTCTGCGACGTCGTGCAGGCCCTCCAGGGACTTCTCACCGTGCGGGCCGCTCGGCCCACCGACGACGACGAGGCGGTAGGGCTCGCTGCCCCCGGCCCGCAGCTCCGCCAAGGCCTCGATGGCGACGTCGGCCCGCTTGAGCGGCTGGATGCGTCCGACGAAGAGGAGCAGGCGCCCGTCGAGCGGCAGCCCGAGCGCGCGGCGCGCCTGGGGACGGTGCCCGGGGCCGAAGAACGCATGGTCCACGCCCAGCGGCACGATGCGGATGCGCCCAGGCTCGCCGCCGTAGAGCGACGCGATCTGGTCGGCCTCGACGCTGCACGACGCCAGCACGGCGTCGGAACACTCGATGATGGTCGCCTCGGCCTCGGCGCGCCGGTGCGGCATGTCGGCCTCGACCTCTTCGGGCATCGACTCCGCCTTGACCCGGTCGAGCGTGTGGAACGTGCAGACCAGCGGCAGGTTCAGCTCGTGCTTGATCACGTGGCCCGAGAGCCCCGACAGCCAGTAGTTCGCATGGACCGACGTATAGGGCAGCCCACCGCCCTCGGTGCCGCCGGACCCGGTGGCGGCGGCCATGCGCCCGAGCACGTTGGCCGTGAACTCCTCGACCACGGCGGGCAGGGCCTCCTTCGGGACGTACGCGGCCGGGCCGGCCGGCACATGGTGCACGCGGAGGCCCGGCTCGACCTCGAGGACGGGCGAAAGGTCGGGGGACCAGGCCCGGGTGAACACGTCGCAGGCGACGCCGGTGCGGGCCAGGGCGGCCGTGAGCTCGCGGACATAGACGTTCATGCCGCCGCCGTCGCCCGTGCCCGGCTGGGCCAGGGGCGAGGTGTGCAGGGAGAGGACCGCGAGCCGGCGCATGCCGGCCGTAGCCTACCGGCGGCTGCCGAAAAGCCTCCGTGCACCTGGGAAGACGCTGAGCTCGGCGCCGGCGCTGGGGAACAGAGGTTCAGGAGGTCGGGGTGAGCCGGTCGGAGGCGGCGGGACTCGAGGCCGGCGGTCCTTCGGACGCCGGCTCGGTTTCCGCGTCCGGGGCGGCATCGGCCTCGTCGGGCGAGCCGGACCGGGCTTCGCTGCGCTCGTCCTCGTGGTCACGCCGGAACGAGAGGTAGATGCGAACGAGCGCCTGCTTCTGCTCCTCGCTGATCGTCTGGTCGGCCATGATGGCGCGGGTCAGGTCGGGGGCGCCGGAGGGTGCCTCGAGGATGCCCGCCTGCACGTAGAGCGTCTCGGCGGAGATGCGCAACGCCTTGGCGATCTGTTGGAGGATCTCGGCCGAGGGACGGCGCAGCCCGCGTTCGATCTGGCTCAGATAGGGGTTGGATATCCCGGCCAGCTCCGACAGGCGGCGCAGCGAGAGGCGGGCCGAACCGCGCTGCTCACGGATGAACGACCCCAGCTCGTGCCAGCGGTCCTTGGGGTCCGTGCTCACTGTTGCAAGCGTACCGCCGCTCCGGCGCGCCCAGGGGTTGCCGCCGCGTCGGGGCCCCGGGCGGACCGAGGCGGCGGTGTCCGGAGGACCAGGTCGTCGACCTGCTCGCATGGCGGTTGGCCACGGTTGTGATCCGGTGAGGTTCGGGTATGGTCCAGCACGCAGCACTCCGACGATCACCCACCTCCAACGACAGGAGACCGCTATGGCCGAGTACACCCTTCCCGACCTGCCCTACGACTACGCGGCACTCGAGCCACACGTGTCCGCCCAGATCATGGAGCTCCACCACGACAAGCACCATGCGGCCTACGTGACCGGCGCGAACCAAACGCTCGAGAAGCTCGCGGCGGCCCGGGACAAGGACGATTTCGGCGCCATCGTCGGGCTCGAGAAGACGCTCGCCTTCCACATCTCCGGCCACGTCCTGCACTCCATCTTCTGGAAGAACCAGAGCCCCGACGGGGGCGACAAGCCCGACGGCGCGCTGGGCTCGGCGATCGACGAGAACTTCGGCTCCTTCGACAAGTTCAAGGCGCATTTCACCCAGGCGACCATGACGATCCAGGGCTCGGGCTGGGGCGTGCTCGCCTACGAGCCCCTCGCGGGCCGGCTGATCATCGAGCAGGTCTACGACCACCAGAGCAACATCGGGCAGAGCTCGGTGCCTCTGTTGGTGTTCGACGCCTGGGAGCACGCCTTCTACCTGCAGTACAAGAACGTGAAGGCCGACTTCTTCGCCGCCCTGTGGAACGTCGTCAACTGGCCCGACGTGGCGGGCCGCCTGGACGCGGCCAAGGGGCTCAAGGTCGAGGGCTGACCCGGCGCCGGCGTTGGGGCCGGCGTGTTCCTTGCCGGTGCATAGGGCACTCCCCTATAGGGCACTCCCCTTATGAGTGCAGGCGGACTCGGGGTGGCTACGGGTTACCCGATGGCGAGATGCTGTTCGCAGAAGCTGCGGGTCGGGTCGCGCTCGAGATCGGCATCGAGAATGGGTGACCCGCAGGTGGCGCACGCCCCGTAGCCGCCGGCGCTCAGACGATCGAGCGCTCCGTCGACGCCGTCGAGGATGCCGGCCGACCGGGCCAATTCGGACTCGTAGCGCTCCTCCATCGCAGGCAGGGTAGCGCTCAGGACGCCCGCCGCTCGGTTTAGACCTGGGTTGTCGGGGGCAGAGCTAGCGCAACTGCTATGCCAAGCCGGAGGAACCCGGGCATCGAACCGGGTGGAGTGCCCACGGAGGGTGGGCTTGCGAGAACCGCCACTGCCACCGCGTCACGGGGAGCCGGCACGGGGCGCGTCGGCAAGACGGTCGCCCGGCGGTTCCCGGCCGTCTGCCGTTCCGTCGCCGAGGCCCGGCACTTCCTCCTCGAACAGCTCGGCGGGGGCTGCGACCGGGACTTCGGGCTCCTGGCCCTCATGCTCTCGGAGCTGGCCACCAACGCGGTGCAGCACGCACGGACGGAGTTCGAGGTCGGCATCTGGGTGAGGCCGGACGGCGAGGGGCGCTCCGTGCTGGTGCGCGTCACGGACCAGGCCCCCGGTTTCCCCGTTCCGCAGGATCCACCGGCGGACGCGCCGCACGGGCGCGGCCTGCGCATCATCGAGTCGCTCGCCGCGGGCTGGGGCGTCGAGATGGAGCACGGCCGCCCCGGCAAGACCGTGTGGTTCACGGCACGCGTCGGGCCCAGCGGCGCGGGCCGCAGCGGCGCGGGCGGCAACCGAGTCATCGAATAGGGAGAGGAGGACGGTCTGGCCCCTCCTGCTCTCGGGGCGCGGGAGGGGGCGACCGCTTCGTAATGTGACGGGCGTGAATTCGGAGTCCCCGCTCGCCCCGTTGGTGGGGGCGCACGCCCTAGTGCCCTGCGTCGACGGCACCGAACGCCCCTACCGCGACCTCGACTGCGCCGCCTCGACGCCCGCGCTCGAGACGGTCGCGGCCCGGGTGGACGAATTCCTGCCGTGGTACTCGAGCGTGCATCGAGGGGCGGGCTACAAGTCGCGGCGCGCCACCGCCGCCTACGAGGACGCCCGCGAGAGCGCCCGGCGCTTCGCCCATCGGCCGGCCGGCGGCGGCGACGTGGTCGTGCTCGTCCGCAACACCACCGAGGCGATCAACCACCTGGCCTACCGGCTCGGCCTCGGTCCCTCCGACGTGGTGGTCACCACCGTCGTCGAGCATCACGCCAACCTGTTGCCCTGGGCCCGTGTCGCGGCGCGCCGGTGGGTCGAGTGCGGCACCAACGGCACGTTCAGCGTCGACGACGTCGTGCGGGTGCTCGACGAGGGCCCGCGGCCGGCGCTGCTCGCAGTGACGGGCGCGTCCAACGTGACGGGATGGCTGCCGCCGGTGGAGGAGATCTGCGCCGCCGCGCACGCGCGCGGCGTGCGGGTCTTGGTCGACGCGGCGCAGCTGGCCCCGCACCGCCCGCTCCCCTCCGACCCCGACTTCGTCGCGTTCAGCGGCCACAAGCTCTACGCGCCCTTCGGCGCGGGTGCACTCATCGGGCCCCGCGACACGTTCGAGTCCGGCGACCCCTTCCTGGCCGGCGGCGGCGCGGTCGACCTGGTCGACCTCGACGAGGTCATCTGGACCGAGCCACCGGAGCGCGAGGAGGCCGGGTCGCCGAACGTGGTCGGCGCGGTCGCCTTCGGCACGGCCATGGACGAGTTGGAGCGAATCGGCTGGGACGCATTGGGGGCGCACGAGGCGGCGCTGTGCACGCAGCTGCAGGAGGGACTGCGCGCGATCCCGGGTGTCCACGTGCTCGGCCCCCCGTTCGACGACGCGGCCGGGGGCCGTGACCGCCTCGCGGTGGCCGCGTTCACGGTGGACGGCATGCACCACGCGCTGGTCGCGGCGCGGCTCAGCGCGGAGTTCGGCGTGGGCGTGCGGCACGGCTGTTTCTGCGCCCACCCCTACCTGATCCGCCTGCTCGGCGTCGGGAGCGCGGGCCTGGACGAGGCTCGAGCGGCGGTGCGCCGCGGCGACCGCAGCGGCATCCCCGGCGCGGTCCGGGCCAGCTGCGGACTCGGCACGTCCAGCGAGGACGTCGCCGCGTTGCTCGACGCGCTGCGCGCCCTCGCGTCAGGGACGCCCGCTCCAGTGACCTACCTGCAGGACCGCGTGACCGGGGACTACTGGCCCGAGGGCGACGCGCCCGGCTGGGCGACGGCCGACCGTCCCGTGGGAGCGGCGTGCGCCCGCGGGTGAGGCAGGCCGGGGCGCACACCGCGGGTTGGCGGCGGGTGGCCGCCGTCGCGCTGCCGGCATTGGCCGTCGCGCCGGCGCTGGCCGCCTGCAACACTCCCGTCGGCAGCGCCTCGGTCCGCGACGTCGCGTGGGTCGCGACCGGCGCCTCGGTGACGCTGCCCGGCATGGCGGTCACGCCGGTCGACCTGGCCACGCGCCGCCAGGGCGCGAAGGTCCCCGTCGGCAGCCTGCCGTCGGCGCTGGCCTATACCGCGGGTGACCGCGGGCTGCTCGTGGTGACGGAGGGCGACGACATGCTCCACGAGATCGACCCGGCAACGCACGACGTCATCCACTCGGTGACGGTCGGCGTCGAGCCGGTCGCGGTGGCGGTCGCGCCCGGCGGGACCCGCGGCCAGGGCATCGCGCTGGTGGCGAACCTCGGCTCGAACACGGTCACCCCGGTGGACCTCGGCACCTGGCGGGCCGGGCCTCCGATCGCCGTCGGCTCCGAGCCGGTGGCGCTCGCGGTCGCCCCTCCGTTACCGGGGTCGGGCACCGTGCTGGCCTTCGTCGCGAACTTCGGGAGCAACACGGTGACGCCGATCAACGTCGCGTCGATGGGGACGGGGGCCCCGATCCCGGTGGGGCCGAGCCCTCAGACAATGGCACTGGCGTCGGGAGAGCTGCTCGTGGGCAACTTCGGCAACGCCACGCTCACGCAGATCGATGCCGCCACCCTGAAGCCCTTCGCGCCTGTGCCCCTGCCGTTCGCTCCCACCGGGATCGCCGCCGGGACGGGTCCGGCTGCGACCGCCTATGTGTGCGGCGGGACGGGCCTGGTGCCGGTCACGCACACCGCGCTGGGGCCGGCCGTCGGGACAGAGATCGAGCTGCTCGACGCCGCCCAGGGTGTTGCGCTCAGCGCCGACGGCGCAACGGCCTGGGTGACCCAGCAAGCCGGCGGGCTGGTCCCGGTGACCCTGGCCACCGGGACAACGGGCCTGGCCATCCACCTGGGCGGGCACCCGTCGGCCATCGTGATCGGCGCGGGTTGAAGGACGTGGCGTCTCACACCGTGTACACGGCGCGGGCGCGGAAGCGCACGGGGCGTTCGGTGAGCTCCTCCAGGTAGTGCGCGGCCCAACCGGCCACGCGGGCGACGGCGAAGATGGTGCGTCCGCTGTCGGGCGGCATGCCGGTGCCCCAACTCAGCGCGGCGAGCGCGAGGTCGCAATTGGGGAGCGGGACGTCGTGCGCGGCGGCCAGCGCGATGACCTCGTCCAAGACGGCGCGTTGGTCGTCGCGCAGCAGGGGCTCGGCCAACGCGAGCAAGGCGGCGAAGCGCGGGTCGCCGCTCTTGTAGACGGTGTGCCCGAACCCGGGCAGACGGCGCTGCTCGCGGAGCACGTCGTTGAGAGCGCGTGCGACACCGTCGCGCTCCGCGACCACCAGGAGCTCGTACGCCAGCTGGCTGGCACCGCCGTGCAGCGGGCCCGCCAGCGTCGCCAGGCCGGCCAGCAACGCGTCGTACGGATCGGCGCGCACGGACGCGGCGACCCGGACGGCCATCGTCGACGTGGCCAGCTCGTGGTCGGCCAGCAGGATGAGGGCGGCGTTGACCGCGTCGTCCGGGACGGCGCCTGAGCTCGCCGTGAGGCGCGCCGCCAGGCGGGTGGCGATGGACGCGCCGCGCTCGAGGTCGTGGTCGTGGTCGTGGGGCTGTCCCGCACCGACGGCGGCGACCAGCGCGGCGGCCGAACGGCGGGCCGCCCTTGCCACGGCCGACGGCCGCAAGTCGGCGCGGAGGGGGTCGGTCGCGCCGCACATCACCAGCGCCCACCGCATGCGGTCGAACGTGTGGACGAGCGGGCAGGGCCCGAGGTCGGGCGCGCCCCAGTCGGCGGTGCCTTCGGACCCGGACCGCCACAGGAGCTCGGCCACCTCCTCGAAGCTGGCCGCGGCCGCCAGCTCGGTCGCGCGTCGGCCGCGGTAAAGGGGCCCGAGATCCTGGTGGAGCTGGGTCACCGCGGTCGTGATCGTGGCGAGCCTCGTCGCGGTCTGTCGCCCGCCCCGGCTCCGCGCAGCCAGGGCCTCGACGTCGTCGAGGTCGAACAGGCTGCCGCGGGCGTGGGGATCGCGGTGCGACTCGAGGAGACCGCGGCTGACGTAGGCGTAGAGGGTCGGCACCTTGACCCCGAGGCGGCGGGCCGCCTCCTCGGTGGTGAGCATGCGCTCCACGCCGGCGGATCTTACATTGACTTGATCAACGTTTACAATCCCTGCTCGCAGGCGGCATAGTGGCCCTATGGACACCATGGTGCGAGACCTCATGACGTCGCCGGCCGTCACCTGCCCGGAGGACGTCACCCTGGCCGAGGCGGCGGGCGTGATGCAGCACGCGGACACCGGCTCGGTCGTCGTGACCGACCACGGCAAGGTCGTGGGCATCCTCACCGAACGCGACCTGCTGCGCGCGGCGGTGGGAGCCGGCGATCCGCGCCGAGAGAAGGTCGCGCTGTGGATGACGGCGCAACCCGACGTCCTCCGGCCCGACGAGCGGGTCGACGCCGCGTGGGCCAGCCTCACCTCCCATCACTACCGCCACCTCCCCGTGGTGGAGGACGACGAATGCGTCGGGGTGGTGTCGCTGCGCGACCTCATGGGCGTCGCGCGCATCCGGCCCGCCGGCGAGACGAGCGGCGACGTGCCCGCCGGGCTCGAGGGGGTCGTGGTGGCGGAGACGAGCGTCGGCGACGTGCGCGGGCAGGAGGGCTTCTACCACTACCGCCAGTACTCGGCCGTCGACCTGGCCGAGAGCCGCTCCCTCGAGGACGTGTGGCACCTGCTCTTCCGGGGCGAGCTGCCCGACGCGGCCGCGTCGGCGGGATTCAGGGCCGAGGTACGCGAGCGCCGCGTCATGCCGCCGGGCCTCAGCACGTTGCTGCCCGCCCTGGCGCTCCGGGGTGCGCCGCTCGACGTGCTGCGGACGGCGGTGTCGCTGCTGGCCGCGGAGCTCGGCTGGCGACCGACGCACGACATCGGGGCCGACGAGCTCGCCGACCAGGCGATCGGGCTGTGCGCCGTCGTGCCGACGATCCTCGCCGCCGCCCACCGACTCCGTAGCGGTGACGAGCCGCTCGAGCCGCGGGCCGACCTCGGCCACGCCGCCAACTACCTCTACATGCTGACGGGCACGGTGCCGGCGCCAGAGCACGCCCGGGCAATCGAGCAGTACATGATCCTGACGATCGACCACGGGTTCAACGCATCCACCTTCACGGCGCGCGTGGTCACCTCCACCGGCGCCGACCTGGGTGCCGCGATCGTGGCGGCCATCGGCGCCCTCTCCGGTCCGCTCCACGGCGGCGCGCCGAGCCGCGCGCTCGACCTGCTCGACGCGATCGGCACGCCCGAACGGGCCGACGCCTACATCCGCCACGCGGTCGAGCACGGCGAGCGCATCATGGGCTTCGGCCACCGCGTCTACAAGACCGAGGACCCGCGCTCGCTCCTGCTGCGCGGGGTGAGCGAGCAGCTGGGCGGGCCGCTCGTCGAGCTGTCCGAGTCGGTCGAGCGCACCGTGGTGGACGTGCTGGCCGAGCTCAAGCCCGGGCGCCATCTCTACGCGAACGTCGAGTTCTACGCCGGCGTGGTGATGCACACCTGTGGCATCCCACGCGAGATGTTCACCCCGACCTTCGCCGCCGGGCGAACCATCGGGTGGTGCACCCACGTGCTCGAGCAGGCGGCGCACAACCGCCTGATCCGCCCAGCCGCCCGCTACGTCGGGCCCCCGCCGCCCCAGCCGGTGCCGGCCGCCGACTAAGGGAGGGCCGGGTCGGGAGGCCGGAAACCCGACTAAACTGCTCGGGGTTATGCGGTCGTTGTTCTCCTTCCCGAACCCGGTCAACGAGGTGTCGGCGCGGCTGGTGGCCGCGGGCGTGGTGCTCACGTCCGTCCTGGCCATTGCATTCGACCTCAAGTGGCTGACCGTCGTCATCGCCTACGGCTTCGTGGCCCGCGTGCTCACCGGCCCCACGCTCAGCCCCCTCGGCCAGCTGGTGACGCGCGTGATCACACCGCGGCTCGGGCTCGCGGCGCGCCCGGTGGCCGGCCCACCCAAGCGCTTCGCCCAGGGCATCGGCGCCGCCTTCTCGCTGTCGGCGTTGGTCCTGACCGGGCTCGGCTACTGGACCGCGGCGCAGGCTGTGCTCGGCCTACTGGTGGTGGCGGCGACCCTCGAGGCGGCGCTCGGCATCTGCCTCGGCTGCATGACGTTCGGCGTGCTCATGCGGGCGGGCGTCGTACCCGACGAGGTGTGCGAGCGCTGCAACGACATTTGGGCCACGCCACGCGGCGCGGCCGTCTGAGCGGGCCGCTCAGCTGTCGTAGACGAGGACCCCGCGGATGTTCTTTCCGTCGCGCATGTCCTGATAGCCCTGGTTGATGTCGCCCAGCTTGTAGGTGCTGGTGATCATCGAGTCGAGATCGAGTTGCCCCTCCCGGTACAGCTTGAGCAACTTGGGGATGTCGGAATGGATGTTGGCGGAGCCGAAGATGCTCCCGACGACCTGCTTCTCCATGATCGTCAGCTGCATCAGGTTCATCGTGACGTCCATCTCGGTCATGGGGTGGATGTTGGTCACGACCACACGCCCGCGCTTGGCCGTAAGACCCAGGATCGACTCCATCATCGACCCCTGGCCGACGCCCATGGCGCAGATGACCTTGTCGCACATGCGGCCCCAGGTCTCGCGCTGGATCAGCTCCAACGCCTCGTCCACCGAGGCCGCGGTGTGGGTGGCGCCGAAGTTTGGGGCCAGCTTGCGCTTGAGCTCGACCGGGTCGATGGCGAAGATCATCTCCGCGCCAGCCAGCCGCGCGCCCTGCACGGCCGAGGCGCCGATGCCGCCGATGCCGATCACCGCGACGTAGTCGCCGGGGCGCACGTCCGCGGCGTAGACCGCGGAACCCCAGCCGGTCGTCACGCCGCAGCCGACAAGGCAGGCCTTGTCGAGCGGGATGTCCTCGAGGATCTTCACGCAGGACGCCTGGTTCACCACGCTGTAGGGGGCGAAGGTGCCGAGGCAGACCATGGTCGCAATGTCCTGTCCCCGGGCGTGGTGCCTGATGGTGCCGTCCATCTGGCGCCCGGCCATCAGGACGCCACCGACGTCGCACAGGTTCGAGTGGCCGGTGGCACACGACGGGCACTTGCCGCACGCGGGCACGAAACCGAGCACCACATGATCACCCGGCTTGAGCGCCGTGACACCGGGACCGACCTCCTCGACAACGCCGGCGCCCTCGTGACCACCGATCATCGGCAGGGGCACGGGCATGTCACCGGTCACGAGGTGCTCGTCGGAGTGGCACATGCCGGACGCAGCCAGCTTGATGAGCACCTCACCGTCCTTGGGTGGGTCGAGCTCGATGGGCTCCACGCTCCAGTCGGCGTGACGGTCCCACAAGACGGCGGCTTCGGTCTGCACGGTGCCTCCCCAGGGTGTGGCGCGATGGCGCGCGCTGCGTACGCTACCGGCCGCGTGCCGGCCCGCGCCTCTCAACGGGCGGCTCGTGCCCGGGGCGCGATGCTCTGCACCGTCAGCGGCCAGGTGCGAACCCAACCAACGGGCCAGCGACGTCACCGGGACGGCCGGCAGCGAGGCTGACCACCGACACGGTCGTGCGACACTGGCGGAGTGACCCGCCCAACCCGCGCGCCGTCGCCGTCGCCGCCGACGACGTCGTGGTGACGCAGGCGCTGCGGCCGGCCCGTGGCTTGGTGAACGAGAACCACAAGTGGATCGCACTGTTCATCACCACGCTCGGCATGCTGATGGCGGCGATCGACGGCTCCATCGTCCTCATTGCGCTCCCCGCCATCTTCCGGGGCATCCATCTCGACCCGCTTCTCCCCTCGAACACGTTCTTCCTGCTGTGGATGATCCTCGGCTTCCTGATCGTGACGAGCGTGCTCGTGGTGAGCCTGGGCAAGCTCGGCGACCTCTATGGCCGCGTCCGCATGTACAACCTGGGCTTTGCCGTCTTCACGTTCTTCTCACTGTTGTTGAGCATCACGTGGATGACCGGCACCGCCGGCGGGATCTGGCTCATCGTCATGCGGATCTTCCAGGGTGTCGGCGCCGCGCTGTTGATGGCGAACTCGGCAGCCATCCTCACGGACGCCTTCCCGCCCGACCGCCGCGGCTTCGCCCTCGGCATCAACCAGGCCGCCGCCATCAGCGGCACGTTCATCGGTCTGCTGCTCGGCGGCCTGCTCGCCCCCGTCAACTGGCGCCTCATCTTCCTGGTCTCCGTGCCGATCGGGCTCTTCGCCACCATCTGGGGCTACTTCTCCCTGCACGAGATCGAGCGCGGCTCGGGCGGCAAGATCGACTGGGCGGGCAACGTCACGTTCGCGGTCGGGTTGATCCTCGTCATGGTCGGGATCACGTACGGGATCGAGCCCTACGGCCACCACCCGATGGGGTGGACCAACCCGGTCGTGATCACCGAACTCACGGTCGGCGTCGCGTTCCTCCTCCTCTTCTGCTGGATCGAGTTGCACGCGAAAGCGCCGATGTTCCGGCTGCAGCTGTTCAAGATCCGCGCCTTCTCGGCCGGCGTGTTCGCGAGCTTCCTCGGCGCGCTGGGCCGGGGCGGCCTGATGTTCATGCTGATCATCTGGCTGCAGGGGATCTGGCTCCCCCAGCACGGCTACACCTTCGAGGTGACGCCGCTCTGGGCCGGCGTCTTCATGATCCCGCTGACAGCCGGCTTCATGATCGCCGGACCGCTGTCGGGCGTGCTGTCCGACCGGTACGGCCCGCGACCGTTCGCGACGTTCGGGATGCTGGGCACGGCCTTCTGCTTCCTCCTGCTCGAGACGCTGCCGGTCGACTTCCACTACGGCGAGTTCGCCGTGCTGCTGTTCGTCACCGGGGCGTGCATGTCGACGTTCGGGGCGTCGAACCGCACCGGGGTGATGAACAGCCTGCCGGCGAGCGACCGGGGTGCGGGTTCGGGCATGAACACGACGTTCCAGAACTCGGCCCAGGTGCTCTCGATCGGGATCTTCTTCACGTTGATCATCGTCGGGCTCTCCGACACGCTGCCGCCGGCGCTGGTGCGGGGGCTCAGCGCGCACGGGGTCCCGCACGCGACGGCGGAGTCGATCTCACATCTGCCGCCGGTCTCGACGCTGTTCGCCGCCTTCCTCGGCTACAACCCGGCCAGCCACTTGATCGGGCCCCACGTCCTGTCCCAACTCACCCCCGTCCAGCGCGCCACGGTGACGGGCGAGCGATTCTTCCCGAGCCTCATCACCGACGCCTTCAAACACGGCCTCCACGCCGCCTTCAACTTCGGCATCGTCATGTGCCTCATCGGCGCGGCGGCCTCCTGGACCCGGGGCGGAAAAGCGCCCGCCCGCAGCGAGGAGCCCGTCACGCTCCAACTCAGTGCCGACCGGGAGCCCGCGACGTTGTGAACACGCGGGGCCGGGCCGGAGCTGCGCAGCCCGCTCTTTCCTTCAGTCGCCCCGCTCGCCTGGCGGCGCCGACAGCGCGGGGATGGCGCGCCGGTTCCTGAGATCGCCCGTGTACGCGGCAGAGTCGGGATCCACGGTCCGGCGCCGGAGCCAGAGCATGGTGCCGATGAGGGCAAAGAAGACGAGGGGCGAGATCACAAGCCGGCTAGACCCCGCCTTGCCGGCACCGCGATTAGCGCAGGAGATGCCCTCGGCCCGCCGCCTCGAACTCTTCTTCGATCTTCTTCATGTCCTCGTTCGTCATAGGGACGTACTCGAGTGTCCGACCGCACTGCCACCAGATGGGATCCTCGGTCTGCCAACGGTGGGCGCGCAGGGACTTGCGATCGAGTTTGCCGGTACCGGTGACAGGAATGGCGTCGACGACCCGCACGTAGGTAGGCGACCACTTCGTGCCGAGGTCGCCTTGGGCCGCTAAGAACTCTGCGAAGACCTCGGCATCGAATGTGGCATCGGGCCGCAGCTCGACGGCGGCCATGACCTGGTCGCCCGTCCGGGGATCCGGTACGGCGAACACGACTGACGCTGCCACGTCGGGATGCCTCGCCAGGATCGCCTCGACCGGTGCCGCAGCAAAATTCTCACCGTCCACTCGGAGCCAGTCGTCTCCTCGTCCCGCGAAGTAGAACGTGCCCTCCTCGTCTCGATACCCGAGATCGCCGCTCCAGAACCAGCCGTCGCGGGTCCGCACGGCGTCGGCTCGATCATTGGCGTAGTAACCCTCGAACGACGTCGTGGTGTCCCGGCGGACGATCTCGCCGATCGCCTCGGTGGCATTGAGGAGCTCACGCGACGGACCGAACGCCGCTCTTGCACACTCCGCGCCGGAGTCAGGGTCGACGATCGCAACGTCCATCCCCTCGGGAGGCCGTCCCAAGGCATCCTCGGGCATTCCCGGGAACGGGTTGATGGAGACGCCCCCTTCGCTCGACGTGTAGCCCTCGACGACGTAGCAGCCGAACCGCTTGCGGAACTCCTTGCGGTCCGGCACCGAAGCCTCTGCACCCACGCAGAACACGAGGGCGTTATCGGCGTCCTCGGCCGTAGCTGGCTGCGCAAGGATGTACGACAAGGCACGGCCCACATAGTTGAACGACGTGCATTTCTGCTGCCTGACGTCGCTCAGAAAGGTGGTTGCGGAGAACCTGCGTTTGAGAACGACGCGTGATCCGGCGCTCAGAGCGGGGAAGAGACTTCCCATCAGGGCGTTCAGATGGAACATCGGCATCGAGCAATACAGGACGTCCGCGTCCGTGTAGACAGCGGCCGCCCCCGCCATCATCCGCACGGCCCGCCCCTGGGACACCCGGACCGCCTTCGGGGCACCCGTCGAACCCGAGGTGAACACGAGGAGGAAGAGGGCGTCGTCCGGTGGCCCGCTGCTGGGAATCGAAGCGCCGCGCTGCTCACCCACTTCGTCGGTCCAACTTGACTCGTCGATGAACCGCACCGGCGCCCCGATGTCCACGCCGGCCAACAGCTCGGCTTTCGAAGCGTCCGTGAAGACCACCGCACAGTCGGTGTGGCGCAGGTCCGATGCGAGCGCTTCGCCCCGGCGAGTGTCGTTGGCGCCGACGACCACCGAACCCGTCAGCGCCGCGGCGCAGAGCAGGAAGAAGTACTCGGGGAGGTTGTCGAGCAGGACGCCGATGTGCTTGCCGGCGAGACCGGATTGGTGCAGGAGCGCCGCTCGTGCGAGTGACTCCTCGACGACGTCACCCCACGTCCACGTTTGGTCCTCGAAGACGAGCCCGACCCGGTCGTCGCCGACGCGGGAGGTCACGAGATCGAAGATCGTCTCAGCCATCGCGCTGATGTTACGGGCCGCTTCCCGGCGCTTCGCAACGGCGCCAACGTCCATGGGGATGGCGGCGAGCCTCGCGATGTACGGACGGTCTGACTTCTGGTGGGCCGCCCGGGTCTCGATCCCGGCACCTTGGGATTAAAAGACACGGGCGAACCGTCTATTGGATGTCACCGCTTCCAAACGACTGGATCGTGTCTGGTGACATGTCAAACCAGTTCGACCGAATGGGCCAGTGTCCGTTCATTTCACTAGCAGGTCAGTAGCAAATCTGCCCCCTCTCCCGACCGGCGCATCTCCGCTTGCGAACCGTCTACCCTGACGCCAGCAAGGCGGTACGAGGAAAGGAGCCATGGGGGTCACCGAGACCATCACGGTCCTATTCACCGAC
>DATMMN010000088.1:0-9347 GCA_035569675.1 Acidimicrobiales bacterium
CCGCCTCTCTTCGCCCCGACGGCGGTTACGGCCCCGTTCTCGGTGTGTAGTCGGCGGGCAGTCCGATGGACTTCATCTCCAGGAAGCTCCCGAGGCCCTCGGGCCCGAACTCCCGGCCGACGCCCGATTCCTTGAACCCACCGAAGGGCGTCGCAAAGTCGATCGGGGCGAACGTGTTGAGCATGTAGGTGCCCGTGCGCACCTGGCGCGCCACACCGAGGCCGCGGTCGTTGTCGTTCGTCCAGACCGATCCGCAGAGGCCGTAGTTCGAGTCGTTGGCGATCTCGACTGCGTTGTCGTCCCCGTCGTAAGGGATCACGACGAGCACCGGCCCGAAAATCTCCTCCTGGGCGATCTTCATCTTGTTGTCGACGTCGGAGAAGACGGTCGGCTCGACGTACCAACCCTTGGCGAAGTCGCTGCCGCTCGGGCGCCCGCCGCCGATGGCCACCGTCGCGCCCTCTTCGCGTCCGCTGTCGAGGTAGCCCTCGATACGCGTCCGCTGCCGCTCGGCGACGACTGGCCCGACCTCGGTCGCGGGGTCCATGGGGTCACCGACCTTCATGGCGGATACGCCCGAGACCACCGCGTCGACGACCTCGGCGTAGCGGGCACGCGGTGCGAGGATCCTCGTCTGCGCGATGCAAGCCTGCCCGTTGTTCATGATGGCGTTGGGCAGCAGTGTCGGGATCGTCGTGGCCAGATCGGCGTCATCGAGAATGATCGCCGCAGACTTGCCGCCGAGCTCGAGCGTGCAGCGCTTGAGGCGCTCGCCGCACAGCCCGCCGATGCGCTTTCCGCCGACACCGGAGCCGGTGAAGCTGATCTTGTCCACGCCCGGGTGCGTCACCAGGTGCTCGGACACCTCGCGGCCCGCCGGGACCACCGAGAGCACGCCCTTGGGCAGCCCGCAGGCTTCGAAGATCTCGGCCAGACGGAAGGCGTCGAGCGGCGTCTCAGGCGCCGGCTTGTAGACGACCGTGCAGCCGGCGGCCAGCGACGGCGCCAGCTTGGCCGCCGCAATGAAGAGCGGCACGTTCCACGGCGCGATCGCCCCGACAACGCCCACCGGCTCCTTGGTCACCAGGACCTTGGGGTTCAACAGCCCGTCGCGCACTTCGTCGAAGGCAAACGTCCCGGCCAGGTCGGCGTAGTAGTTGAAGATCATCGTCGGCGCGAACACCTGGCCCAGGTTCGAGAAGGTGATCGGCGCCCCCATCTCCCGCGTGATGATCTCGGCCATGTCGCCCATCTCGGCCGTGATCTGCGCAGCGGCCTGGCGCAGGATCTCGCCCCGCTCCGCCGGCGCCATGCGGGGCCAGGGCCCGCGGTCGAAGGCGATCCTCGCCGCGGCGACCGCCTTGTCGATGTCGGCCTCGGTGCCGTCGGGCACGCGGGCGATGACCTCTTCGCTCACCGGCGAGATGATGCCGATGGTGTCGGTCCCTTCCGGAGCCACCCAGTCGCCGCCGATGAACAAGCGGTCGTAGTCCCGAATCGCCATGCGTCCCTCCCAGGGTCAGGGAGCCTGCGCCCCCGCCGCCGGTCTCACCCCGCGGCGCACCAAGGGTAGCGGCGCCCCCGCGAGCCGGGACAGTCGGAGCGGCGGCTCAGCCGGCCTCGTCGCGGGCCTCGACGTGCGCGACGATCCCGCCGTCAGCCTCGATCCAGCCCTTGCCGGCGGCGTACTCGCACATGCCGGCGAATCCCTGGTCCCACTCGTCGGTCGCGGCCGGCCCCGCCAAGGCCCTGAGGGCGACCGGGTCGACGACCACATGCTCGCCGTCGTCCTTCAGGCGCCCGAGTCCCGACTGACGTACCACCTCGGCCAGGTCGCCGTCGCCTTCGACGGCCACCGAGAAGCGAGCGAAGTCGGCAGGATCCTGGAGCAACACCCGCGACTCGGTGAGGTCGATCACGACGATCATCGCGAGTGACGCTAGCGACGAGCCGCTCAACTCGCGGCGAGCCAGCGGGCGAAGTCCTCTTCGTCCTCCTGGATCGCCTGGGCCAATGCGGTGAGCGCCGGGGCGCGGGTGCGCAGTTTGCTCGCAGCGTGCGCCCGGGCGTCGAGCGAGCACGCCGCCCGCGCCACCGACAGTGCTGTGTCCAAGACCTCGTCGACGGGTACCAGTTGGTCGAGGTAGCCGCTCGCCAACGCATCGGCCGGCCCGAATTGGTACGACAGGATCACCGCCCGGTCGCAGGCCGCGGGCGTGAGCCGCAGCCGGAGCATCTCGATCGCAGCGTGCGGCATCGTCAAACCGATGGCGACCTCGTTCGCAATCCATTTGAAGGACCCCGCGTCGGGGCCGATCCGGTAGTCCGCCGCAAACATGAGGAACGTGCCCATCGCGATGGCGTGGCCCGTGCACGCGGCCACGACCGGGCGCGGGTAGGCCAAGATGCGCTCGGCGAGCCTGAACCCCCCGATCACCATGGCGGCCGTCTCGGGGCCACCGGCACCGATGATCGCGAGGTCGAAGCCCGCCGAGAACACGCCGGGCCGGCCGGTGAGCACGATCGCGGCGTCATCGGCGTCGGCGCGGTCGATCGCTGCGCCGATGGCCTCCTGCATGGCGAGGCTCATCACGTTGACCTTCCCGTCGTCGAGCCTGATGGTGGCGATGTCGTCGTTGAGCTGGTAGTCGAGATGGGTCACGGGCTCTCTTTCCGCGAATTTCGGGGGCGTCGGTCGGGAACTTAGTGCCGGCGGCCCGACGGGGTGCCACCGTCGATAAAGTGCCGCCCCGTGCCCGACATCGACCAACGTGACCCCGATGAGGTGGCGGCCGTGCTTGGCCGCTGGCTCGCGACCAAGTCGCCGAACGGGAAGGGGCCCGAGGTGTTCGACGTGCAGGCGCCGGCATCGAACGGCTTCTCCAACGAGACGATCCTGTGCCGGACCCGGACGCCCGAAGGCGAGGAGCGTCGCTTGGTCTTTCGGGTGGCGCCCACGAAGCATCTGCTCTTCATGGACGCAGAATTCTCGACGCAATACCGCGTGATGAAGGCGCTGGCGGACGGAGGCTCGGCAGTGCCCCTCCCCCCGCTGGGCGACTACGAGGACGACCCGCAGTACCTCGGCGTGCCCTTCTTCACGATGCAGCACGTGGAGGGAAAGGTCCCCTCGGACAACATCCCCTACACCATCGAGGGCTGGGTGATCGAGGCGACGCCAGAGGAGCAGGCCCGCATGTGGTGGAGCGGCCTCGACGCGCTGGCCGCGGTGCACAGAACCGATTGGCGCGCCCTCGGCCTCGATTGGCTTGGTATGGCGGGGCGTGGCAAGCCGGGCATCGAGCAGCAGATGTCGTATTACCGCGACTTCCTCGACTGGGCCGCGAAGGGGCTCAAGGTGCCCGTCCTCGAATCGACGTGGCAGTGGATGACCGACCACAAGCCGGCGGAGGAGGGCGAGGTCGTCCTCAGCTGGGGTGACAGCCGGCTCGGCAACATCATTTGGGACGACTTCCGGGCGGCGGCGGTGCTCGACTGGGAGATGGCGTCGCTCGGCCAGCCCGAGATGGACCTTGGCTGGTACCTCTACTTCAACCGCCAGTTCGCCGACCCTCTCGGCGTGCCGCGCCCGCCGGGGTTCGGCTCCCACGAGGAGACGATCGCGCGCTACGAGGAGCTGCTGGGGCGCCCGATGAAGGACGTTTTCTTCTACGAGGTGTTCTCCGGTTTCCGCTTCGCCGTCGTCATGCTGCGGCTGGCCGACCTGCTGGTCGACAGCGACATCTTGCCGATGGAGTCCGACATGGGGACCAACAACATCGCGACGCAGCTGCTGACGACGATGCTGGAGTTGGACCCGCCGGGGTAGTCAGGCGTTGAGGTCGGGGCCGTCGTCGGCGATGGCGTCCTGGTCGGGGGGGCCGACCGCGACGCCGGCGGCACGGAGCTGATCTCCGAGCCACTGGCCGCCCTCGGGGGTCAGCATGTGGTCCTGCCAGCCGTTGAGGATCTGGTGGAGCTGGTCCTTGTCCGGGATGTTGGCGATGACGTGGACCGTCATCTTCTTGTCGTAGTCGGGCGGCTCGGAGAAGTGGAGGCCGCCAAAGGGGTCTTCCCTGATGTGGGGCGACGGCTCGCGCAGCACGTAGAGCTCGCCCGTGTCCTCGACGTAATTGAGCTCGTGGCGGACGTTGTCCTCATCGAGCCACTCGGCGCCCAGCTCGAGTTCGGCCGACTGCCGACGCCGCGGGTCGGCTTCGTAGAACTCATCGATATCCATGCGGCGGCACATTACCGCCGCCTGGACCGACGACCTGGGCCGTCGACCTGGGCGGCGACCTGGCCGTCGACCTGGGCCGTCGTCGGGGGGAGCGATCGGGGGAGTAGCGGTCGCGACCTTGGCGCGATGACGAACACTGCATCCGCCACCGCAACTGCCACCCGCTCGACGGCCGGGACGAAACGTGCCCGACCGCGCACCGCTGTGATCGACCAGATGGAGGTCGAGTGGCGATCCATCGGACGCTCCCGGTTCGCCGTCGGGGCCCTCCACGCGGTGGCGCGCCGGGACCCGGGACTGGGCCGTCTGGTCTTTGGCGACGGCGACGACGGGGGCGACGAGGGTGGCGAGGCCGAGGGCGGGCCGGCGCAGTGCCCCACCCCGTGTGACCTGGTCACGTACATGCGCCGGGCGTCAGGGCGGGTGCAGCGCGAGGAGGCGGCGCACCTGGTGCGTGTGCTCCTTCGGGAGGCCGGGACCGACCCGTTCATCCCGCGGCTGCTCGTCCAGGCCCTGTTGCCCGGCCTGATCAGCGTGGCCGCGAAGCTCCGCTGGGGCCAGGGCGGGGACTGGCAGGACGGCGAGGAGTTCTTCTGCGAGCTGGTCACGACGACCTGGTGTGTGATCGAGGAATGGTCGGGCCAGGACCGTCCGTATGCGGTCCGTGACCTGCTCTCGGCGATCCGGTGCCGCGCCCGGCGCCAGCTCTTCCGCGCCAAGGACCAGGCATCGCGCATCATCGCGATGGGCGCGGAGGACGTGATCGACCGCGGGACGACCGCCGAAACGCTGCTCGACGAGCTGGCTCGCGCTCTGATCGACGAGCGGGGGCGGGGCATGCCGCTCGACGAGGCCCAGGTGCTGTACGGCCACAACGTCCTCGGCTACTCGATCGCCGAACTCTCAGCCCTGACGGGGCGGGACCGCCGCGGCCTCTCGACTCGACGTGACCGCGCCCGGCGCCGCCTCTGCGCGTGAATACCTCTGTACGGGCGGGATGACGCGTGCGTATGGTTGGATCCCAGTGGCTCAGGGGACCGGGTCCTCCGACGGTCGGCGTCCGAGAGTGGCTCGAAGCCGCCCCAATTGGTGGGTCATCCTCGCTGTGTCCCTGGCGCTGATGGCGTTGCTCGTCGCCAGCGCGGGCAACCCGAAACGCGTCGTCGGCCGTGGTGCGCCTGCGCACGGAATCGCCAACGCGCAGTCGAGCGATTCGCGCGGGAAGCGGGGGGCGGGTGCCTCGTCGCGTTCCGCGTCCACGTCCACGGCGAAGTCGACGACCACGACGGCGCCCGTCGGTGCAGGCGCGAACACCGCCGCCACCGCGCTCACGTCGACACACGCGGCGACCGTCCCGACGACCACCGCTCCGCAGGCGCCGGCCACGACGACAACCTCCCCGGTCGTCGTGCCGACGACCACGACCACGGTCGTCGCTCCACCCTTGGGTGCCGGCAGCCATCAGGGCGTTATCGAGCCGCCGGCCCAGCGCTCGGGCAGCGTCGCCTTCACCGGTACCGGTGCGATGCAGATCTCGGTGGTCTGGTCCGGCCCCACCTATCTGACAATGCAGGTCAGCTGCCCCAGCGGCAGCCAGAACGTCGGCGGGTCGTCGGCCATGCAGGCGTCCTTGCCCGACGCCAGCGGGAGCTGTCTGGCCACGGTCAGCGAGCCCGCCTCGGAGTCGACCGCTCTCACCTACACGATCACGATCGGTTCCGCTGGTGGCTGAGGCGGTCGGGCGACCGCGGCGGCAGCGGTCGCAGCGGGTCGCCGACGTCGTCGGTGCGTTGGTCGCTTCGCTCCTCGCCTTCACCGCAGTGCCAGCGGTCCTCGTGGTTGTCGTCGGCAACCCGTTGGCGGGGGGCTTGGGTCACTCCTGGCAGCCGGCACCGCGGGACGCCCTCATCGCACTCGGCCTCGCGGCGTGGATCGCGTGGGCGGCCTGCACCTCACAACTCGTCCGCGGGGTGGCGCTGCACGTCCGCCGGGGCGAGGTGCGGCCGGTCGGTATCGTGACGCCGCTCGACCGGATCGCCGCACGCATCGCCATGGGTGTGCTGGCTCTGAGCACGGCCGGCACTCCCCTGGTGTTGACGTCGGGCGCCGGCGCCTCCACTGTCGCCGCCCCCTCTGTCGTTGCGGCCGCCACGCAACCCGCACCGTCGGCGGCGCCGTCGCCGACGCCGTCGTCCGAGTCCGTCCATACCGTCACCGTCCAGCCCGGGGAAGGCCTGTGGCGGATCGCCGACGCCCACCTCGGTGACGGGGCCGACTGGATGCAGATTGCCGCCCTCAACCTCGGCCGCGACATGAGTGATGGCCGGCGCTTCGTCGACCCCGACCACTTAGTGGCCGGGTGGCGGCTCCGACTGCCCGCCGAGGCCGCTGATCTGCGCGCCGACCACGCCGAGCCGCGTCGGGACCACTCCCCGCCGTCGGGCTCGCCCGACCGCCTGCCCGAACTGGTCGCCTTGGGATGCGGTTCCCTGGCCTGCGCCGCCTTGGCCCGGCGCGCCCGGCGGCGGCACCGCCCTGCACCGTTCTCAGGAGACCTCGACCTGCCCCTCGGACGTGGACGGGGGCACGAACCCGGACGCCGGCGCCTGTCCGAGGAGGCCGTCGACACCGACGCCCTCTTGCAGCGCTTCCCGTCGGTCCCGGCACTCGATGCCTTCGAAGCGGCCAACTCCCTCCTGGCCCGATCGCTCGGGCTCGGCGACGAGGCCGGCGCACCCCGCGTCCGGACCGTCTGCGTCTCGCCGGCCGGCGTGACGTTCTCCATGACGGGAGCGGCCGGCGACGCTCCGGGCGGCTTTGTCGCGATCGCGTCGTCGCACGACGGGTCCGCGTGGCGGGTCAGCCATGAAGACCTCGAGGGCCTCCGGCCGCCCGAGTTGTCCTTCCCGTACGCGCCGATCGTCTTTCCCGTCGGCGACGACGACGACGGCACTTGGCTCGTCGCCCTTGGGCCCGGCGACCTCCTCCCCGTCCTCGGAGAGTCGGCGCCGTCACTGCTCCGCGCCGCGCGGGCCGCAGCCGAGTCGTGGGCCTGGTCCGACCTCGTACTGGTCACGGACGACCCGGCCGACCCCGGGCTCGAACGTCGCTCGGTCCCCGCCCTCTTCTTCGGCGACCCGGGCGCGTTGCGGCCCGACGTCGCGCGCCACATCGCCGTCGTCACCACCACCCCTGTCGCCGCGACCGACCTCACGGTGCTCGTGGACCGCCAGGCGGCGACGCTGCACCCCGTCGGCCGCGTCCTGCACCCCCACCTGCAGTCGGCGGACACCGCACGGTTCGTCGCCGAGCTCGTCGACCCGACGGACCCGTTCGGGGTGCCGGCCCTCGAGCTCGAGCCCGCCGAGCCCCCGTCACCCGAGCCCGCCCCCGTCCCCACCGCTTCGGTGACGTCCGCCCTCACGCCCGGACCGGTCGACGTCCGGTTGTTGACTATCACGCCGCGCCTCGACGGGCTGGCGGAAGACCTGCCGCCCAATCGCGCCCGGCGCGCCGTGGAGCTGGTCGCCTATCTCGCTCTCCACCAACCCGACGTGATCACCAGTGACCGGTTGCGCACCCGCGTCCTCGGTTCGTCGGACGCCGACGCCGCGGCCAAGACCCTCTTCAACACCGCCTACGCCGCCCGGCGCGCCATGGGTGCCGGCGCTGACGGTGCCCCGCTGTTCCCCGGCGCCACCCGCAACGGCCTGTACCAGCTGTCGCCCGAAGTGACCGTCGACGTGCAGCGCGCCGCCACGCTGGTCGCAGAGGCGAAGGCGCACGATGACGCCCAGCTGGCCATGGCGCACTACCGGGCCGCGCTCGACCTCGTCGAGGGGGAACCGTTGGCCAACGCGCTCTCGGGCTATTCGTGGTGGGAGGCGGAGGGGCACGGCGCCCGCATCGCGTCGGTGCTGGTCGACGCGGCGTGTTGCCTCGCCACGCTTGCCGCCGACGCCGGACTTTTCGACCTCGCGCGCTGGGGCCTCGAGCGGGCCCGGCTCGTCGAGCCCTATAGCGAAGCGCTGTCACGGGCCGCCATGGAGCTCGCCGCCGCCGAAGGTGACGCCGACCGGCTCCGCCTCGAGTGGCGGGAGTGCCAGCGGCGCGTCGATGCGCTCGACCCGGGAGCCTCGCCCTCGTCGCGCACCGAGACCCTCTACGGCGAGCTCAGCCGGCGCGTGCTCGTCGGCGTGCGCGACGACGCCTGACCGTCCCCGTCCCCGTCCGGTCCGCCGGTCAGCCGTCCCCTTCGTAGGCCCGTACCACGTCCTCGAGCCGCGCCACCCTGCTGCCCTTCACCAGCACCGCGTCGCCCGGGCCCACGCCGCGCAACAGCGCCACTGCGGCATCGAGGCCGTCGACCCGGGCCTCGCCGTAGAGATCGGTCTCGTAGCCGACGACCTCGATCCCCAGCTCCTCGGCCAACGCGGCCAGGCGCCGGTGTGCGCCCGCCGTCACCGCGCCCAGCTCCGCCATCAGCCCGAGGAGCGCCACGCGCCGGTCCGCCGCCAACGAGGCGAGCGCCCGCAACGCCGCCTCCGTCGACGCCGGGTTCGCGTTGTAGCAGTCCACGATGAGCGCCGGCCCGCCGCCGCCGCCGTCACCCGGCCCCGGGGCACGCCGTACCTCCATCCGCAGCGCCGGCGCCTCCACGGAGCCCAGCGCCGCCACGACCTCGTCGAACCCCACCCCGCACCACAGCGCCGCCGCCGCTGCCGCCAGCGCGTTCGACACCTGCTGCGCGCCGGCCAACGAAAGACGCACGTCGCCCTCCCCCCACGGCGTGACGAGACGGAAGCGCGGCCGCAGGTCCTCGTCCAACTTCACGTCCTCGGCCCGTACCTCCCCTTCGCCGACGCCGGCGACCGAATAGCCCACGACCGGGCAACCGCATTGCGACCCCATCGCCGCCACGCGCGGGTCATCGAAGTTCAGCACCGCCGCACCCGAGTCCGGCAGCGCGGCCACCAGCTCGCTCTTCGCCCGCGCCACCCCGTCGAGGTCGCCGAGATACTCGACGTGCGCCATCGCCACGCTCGTGACGATCCCCACGTCGGGCCGCGCCACCTCCGCCAGCTGCGCGATGTGGCCGATCCCCCGC
>DATMMN010000089.1:0-8803 GCA_035569675.1 Acidimicrobiales bacterium
AGGTGGCTCAGCTCAGCTGAGGTTCACGTGCCCGGGCGCAACCCCGGTGAGCAGCAGGCCCAGAACGACCAGCACGATTATGGAGGCACCCACGGTCAGGACCATCCCGGTCGTCCGGTCGCGCAGGTCGCCGGCGTAGTCGTAGACGAAGGCGAGCAGGGCCCCGATCGCCAGGCCGCCGAGGTGGGCCCGCCAGTCGATCGAACCGCTGAAGCCGATCAGCAGGTTCAGGATGAGCAGCGCCACGACCGAAGCGATCGGCAATCGGCGGCGGAGCCCGATGACGACGTACGCCCCCATGACGCCCATGATCGCCCCCGAGGCGCCGAGGCCGAAGATGTATGCCGGGCTCAGCAGGTACGACGCCACGCTCCCGGCGAGACCGGCGAGGAGATACAGCACCAAGAAGCGCGCTTTGCCGAGGAGCACCTCGACCGCCGGCCCGACGATGAGCAGCGCGATCATGTTGAAGAGGATGTGCTGGAAGTTCGCGTGCAGGAACATCGCCGTGAAGGCCCGGTAGTACTGGTGCTGGTAGTGCACGTCGATCGGCTGCAGCGCGTACTTGCTGATGACGGCCGTGTCGTTGCCGAAGCGCTCGAGGAAGAAGACGACGACGTTGATCCCGATGATCGTGAGCACCAGCGGGGTCGGGTTGGTCGAGCCAACCGCGCCGGAATGCCCCCGACTCGTCCGCGTGAACGCGGGGACATGGCGGGACGTCTTCGCTCCCGAGGAGGTGCACTCAGGGCACTGCCACCCCACTGACGCTGACACCATGCAGTCGGTGCAGATAGGGCGGTCGCAGCGTGCGCAGAGCACCGACGCCGCCTTCTCAGGGTGGCGGTAGCAGGGAGGGGGCGGTGCCGGCTCGGGCGTCGGGCCGCTCACCGGATGCCGGCGAGCAACTCGGACCGGACGAGAAGCGCCACTTGCTCCGGGTCGTTGAGGTCCCACCGGCCAGGGGACGCGATGTAGGAGAGCACCATGCGGGCGAGGAAGTCCGCCGCCACGTCGAGCTCCGCCCCTTCGGGCATCCCGTGCTGCACCAGATACGGCACCAGGAACGCGGCGACGAGTGCCTGCGTCTGGTCGGCCTCCGTCGTCATGCGGGGCAACAGGATCTCGGGCTCGGTGACCAGGATGCGTTGGAGGACCTCGTGTTCGACGACGGCACGGTGCGCGAACATCAGGCCCCGCTCCATCACCTCCTCGAGGGTCTCCGCGTCGGACACCTCTTCGTACAAGCGCAGGAAGAAGCGGGCGAATTCCCACCCCACGACGGCCGAGATCAGTTCGTCACGCCCGCCGGGGAAATAGCGGTACACCGTCGCCCGCGACACGCCTGCCTCGCGTGCTGCGTCCTCGACCGTCGTCTTGTCCAGGCCCCAGCGAGCCACGCAGTCATACGTCGAGCGGAGGAGCCGCTCGCGGACCTCGGGGTTCACAGCCCGAGAAGTGGCTCGAGGCCCAGCGTCAGGCCGGGCCGTCCCCCGACGGCGCGAACGGCGAGGAGAACGCCGGGCATGAACGACGTGCGGTCGTAGGAATCGTGGCGGATGCTCAGGCTCTGGCCCGCTGCGCCGAACACGACTTCCTCGTGCGCCACCAGTCCGGGCAGGCGCACCGAGTGGATGTGGACGCCGCCTGTCGCTTCCGCGCCGCGGGCACCGGCGAGCACGAAGTCGGTCGTCGGGTCCGGGCCAAGAGGGCCGCTCCCCGCCTCCCCCCGGGCTTCGGCGATGAGAGCGGCGGTGCGCAACGCCGTGCCCGAAGGCGCGTCCCGCTTGGCGTCGTGGTGCAGCTCGATCACCTCGACGCCGTCCATGTGGGGCGCGATCACGCGGGAGCAGTGCATGAGCAGCACCGCGCCGATGGCGAAGTTGGCCGCCACGACGACGTTGCGGCCGCTGCCCTCGAAGGCCTTCCGGATCTGGTCCAGGTCTGCGTCGCTCAGCCCGCTCGTGCCGATCACGGCGTGCACGCGCTGCTCCGCATACTGAGCAATGTTGTGGCGCACCGCTTCGGCGATGGTGAAGTCGACGACGACCTCGGCACCGAGGTCGGAAAGCGCCATGGTCTCGCCCACGATCGTGCGTCCAGCGGCGTCCTCGCCCACGTGAGCCGGATCGACCGCCGCCACGAGCTCCATGTCGGCCGCACCGTGCACCGCTCGGGCGACCTCCTGGCCCATGCGGCCGCCGGCGCCAACGACACCGACCTTGATCATGGACCGAGGCTACCGGGCGGCCAACGCGGGCAGGTGGGACTCGAAGATGTCCGCGTCGAACGGACCGACCGCGCTCATCGTGCGCGGTGCCTGTGCCAGCTCCGCGGCCACCTCGAGCACGTGGGCCCGGTCGACGGCGTCGATGCGTGCCAACACCTCCTCGACCGTCAGCACCTCACCGTGCAGCAACAGCGACGCGCCGATGCGGCTCATCCGCGCGCCGGAGTCCTCGCCGGCGAGCAGGGTCTCGGCGCGGAGGTTGCCCTTGGCGACCGCCAGCTCGCGGTCGGTGACGCCCTCGGTGGCCAGGAGCTCGAGCTCGCCTTCCACGATGCGCAGCACCTCGTCGACGTGCTCGGGCGCGGTGCCGACGACGACGGCGAGTGACCCCGCGTCCGCGTAGGCGGCCCGCTCGGACCACACCGAATAGGCCAAGCCGCGCTCTTCGCGCACCTTTTGGAACAGCCTGCTCGAGAGGCCGCCGCCGAGGACGTGATTGAGGACCGAGAGCGCCCATCGGCGCTCGTCGAAGCGAGAGACCGAACGGGCGCCGTAGACCAGGTGCGCCTGCTCGGTCGGCCGGCGCACGACGTCGAGGGAGACGACGTCGGGACCCGGAGCGGCGCGCTCGGGGACTTCGCCGCCGCGCACGCCAGCAAAGCGGAACTCGAGGTCGGCCGCCACGGCCTCGTGCGTGCAGTCGCCCGCCACCGAGACGACCATGTTGGACGGCCGGTAGTGCCGGGCCCGGAAGGATGCAATGTCGTCTCGGGTGATCCGGCGCACCGACGAAGACGTGCCGAGCGTGTCGCGGCCGAGGGCGTGCCCGGGGAACATGGAGGCCTGCCAGCGCTCGGCGGCCAGGTCGGCCGGCTCGTCGGCGTGCATCAGGATCTCGTCGAGGATGACGGTGCGCTCGGCGTCGATGTCGGACGGCCGCAATG
Organism: Acidimicrobiales bacterium; assembly: GCA_035569675.1. GTDB lineage: Bacteria > Actinomycetota > Acidimicrobiia > Acidimicrobiales > RAAP-2 > Bog-473. Next base: position 3,175 of record DATMMN010000089.1, read on the forward strand.
CGGGCTCCCAGATGATGTCGCTCAGGATGTCGAGCCCGAGCGCCAGGTGGTCCGACAGCAGCCGGACGTAGAACGTCGTGTACTCCTTCGTCGTGAACGCGTTGCAGTCACCGCCCACCTCATCGAGTGCCTCGGCGATGGCCGCGGCCGAGCGGTGCTCGGTCCCCTTGAAGAGGAGGTGCTCGAGGAAGTGCGACGCGCCGGCGAGCTCGCCGGGCTCGTCACGCGAGCCGGTGCCGACCCAGTAGGCGACTGCGACCGAGTGGACATCCGCCATGGTCTCGGTGACCAGGCGGATGCCGCACGGCAGGACCGAGGTCTCGATCAACGACGACGGGAGCGGCCCCGCGACCTGTTGCGATCGCGGTCGCGGTCGCCGCCACGGTCACCGCCGCGACCGCCTTCGGCCGCCGCTGCGCCCGGCCCCAGGTCACCGAGGTCGGCCTTCAACTCGGCCTCGAACGCGTCCTCGAAGGACAGCCCCGACCCCGACCCCGACCCGCCGCCGGAAGCGGGGGCCGGCGCACCGTCGCCGTTGCCGGCACCACCACGGGCCTCGCCGCGGTCGCCGCGGTCACCGCGGTCGCCGCGGTCGCCGCGGTCGCCGCCAGCCGGCACCTCGGGCGCCGACGCGAGCGACAGGGACACCTTGCCCTGCGGGTCGATGTCGTCGACGCGCACCTCGACCGGCTGGCCGAGGGTGAGGACGTCCTCCACGTTGTTGATGCGCTTGCCGCCGGCCAACGACGACAGCTTCGAGATGTGGAGCAGGCCGTCGCGGCCCGGCAGCACGTTCACAAAGGCGCCGAACTTAGTGATGTTGACGACCTTGCCGTCGTACACCGCGCCCACATCGGCCGTCGGCGGGTCGAGGATCAAGGAGATCCGCCGCTTGGCCTCGGCCACCGCGTTGCCGTCCTTGGCACCGATCGTCACCGTTCCGACCACGCCGTCGTCGTCGACCGCGATGTCGGCGCCGGTCTCCTGCTGCAGGGTGTTGATGACCTTGCCCTTGGGGCCGATCACCTCGCCGATCTTGTCGATGGGGATCTCCATCGACACGATCTTCGGCGCGGTCGACGCCACTTCGGAGCGAGGCTCGGCGATGGCGCCGGCCATGACACCCAGGATGGTGAGACGGGCCTCCTTGGCCTGCAGGAGCGCCTTGGCCAGCACGTCGGCCGGCAGCCCGCCGATCTTCGTGTCGAGCTGCAACGCGGTCACCGCGTCGGCCGTGCCGGCCACCTTGAAGTCCATGTCGCCGAAGGCGTCCTCCGATCCGAGGATGTCGGTCAGGGTGACGTAGTTGCCGTCGTCGTAGACGAGGCCCATTGCGATGCCCGCCACCGGCGCCTTGATCGGCACGCCGGCCGCCATGAGCGACAACGAAGAGCCGCACACCGAGGCCATGGAGGTCGAGCCGTTCGACGACAGCACGTCGGACACGACACGCAGAGCGTAGGGAAACTCCTCCTCGCTCGGCACCACAGGCAGCAGCGCCCGCTCGGCCAGCAGGCCGTGGCCGATCTCGCGGCGCTTGGGGCCGCGCATGAAGCCGGTCTCCCCTGTCGAGAAGGGCGGGAAATTGTAGTGGTGCATGTAACGCTTGAACTCGACGGGGGTGATCGTGTCGAGAAGCTGGTTCATGCGGGGCATGCCGAGCGTCGTCACATTGAGCACCTGGGTCTCGCCGCGTTGGAAGAGCGCGGACCCGTGCGCCGTCGGCAACAGGTCGATCTCGGCCGACAGCGGACGGATGTCGGCTGTGCCCCGGCCGTCGACCCGCACGCCGTCCTCAACGATGCGCTTGCGGACGAGCTTCTTGGTCAGCCCCCGGATGGCCGCCTTCACCTCGCCGGCGCGATCGGCGAACTCGTCGCCCAATGCGGCGCGGATCTCCTCGCCGGCGGCGTCGAGGGCTGCGTTGCGCTCCGCCTTCGAGGTGACCAGGTTGGCCTTGGCTATCGCATCGGTGCCGACCGCCTGCACGCGCTGCCAGACGTCGTCCTGGTAATCGGTCAACGTCGAGAACGGGATCGTGACTACGGGGCCTCGCACCGCGGTGTAGGCGCCCACCAGCTCACGCTGGAGGTTGATGGCCTCGCGGATCCACTGCTTGGCCGCCTCGAGTCCCTGGGCGAGCACCTCCTCGGTCACCTTCGGGGCGCCGTCCGCGTAGTAGTCCCACGACTTCTCTGTGCCGCCGGCCTCGACCATCATGATGGCGATCTCGCTGTCGGCGTCCTCGTTCAGGGCCCGCCCGGCGACGACCAGTTCGAACGTGCTCTCCTCGCCCTCTTCGAAGGTCGGGTGCGGGATCCACGTCCCCTCGGTCGTGTACGCCACGCGCACCGCGCCGATCGGGCCGTCGAAGGGGATGCCCGAGATCATCAGCGCGGCCGACGCCGCGTTGATGGCCAGGACGTCGTGCGGGTTGACCTGGTCGGCCCCGACGACGGTCCCGACGATGTGCACCTCGTTGCGGAAGCCCTCCGGGAAGGACGGGCGCAGCGGCCGATCGATGAGCCGGTCGGTCAGGATCGCCTGGTCCGAGGCCTTGCCCTCCCGGCGGAAGAACGAGCCGGGGATCTTGCCAGCGGCGTACGTCCGCTCCTCGATGTCCACGGTGAGGGGGAAGAAGTCGGTCCCCTCCCGCACCGACCGCGCCGCCGTGGCGGTGGCCAGCAAGATGGTGTCGCCGATGCGGGCCAGCACGGCGCCGTCGGCGAGTTGAGCGAGCTTGCCCGCCTCGAAGGACATGGTGCGATCGGTCCCGCTGATGGGGGCCGAAACGGAAATGGCATCAGACATGATGCTCCTCGTTTGTCGGGGGCATCTTCTCGTCTGGTTCCCAGTGGTCGACCACCTCGCCCTTCGAAGTGACCGGCAACTGGCAGCCAGCTGCTGGAGACGCCCGTGTCTGTGGGTGCCGCCGCTACCGTCGGATGCCGAGACGGCTGATGATGGTGCGGTAGCGCTCGACGTCGTTCTTACGGACGTAGTCGAGCAGCCGCCGGCGCTGGCCGATGAGCTTCATCAGACCGCGCCGGGTGTGGTGGTCCCCTTTGTGCTCCTTCAGGTGTTCCGTCAGGTGGTTGATCCGTCCGGACAGCAGGGCAATCTGCACCTCGGGCGAGCCGGTGTCCGTGTCGTGGAGCCGGTACTCGGCGATGGTGGCCTGCGTGTCGGGCATAGAGGAACCTCAGAAGAAACGTTGTTGGAGTCGACGGGGAACCTGTCCCCGGCCGGCCTCCATGCTAGCAGCCGGCCGCTGATCAGGGAAGATCGGCCGCAGCGAGCATACGCTCGGCCTCGGCCACGTCCTGGTGCATCTGTGCGATCAGGCCCTCGGCCGACTCGAAACGGGCGTCCCCGCGCACCCGGCCGGCGAAGCAGACCCGGGCCGGCTGGCCGTAGAGGTCGCCGTCGAAGTGGAGGAGATAGGCCTCGACCAGCACCGGGGCCGTACCCGGCTCGTAGAAGGTCGGTCGGCGGCCCACGTAGACCGCGGCCGGGCGGGCCTGGCCATCGAGGCCGCTGAAGTACCCGGCGTACATGCCGTCCGCCGGCAGGGCGATGTCGTCGGCCACGGCCACGTTGGCGGTCGGGAACCCCAGCTCGGGGCCGCCCCGGCCGTCCCCGCGGACCACCGGGCCGCGGACCTCGTGCAGACGGCCGAGCAGGCGCGCCGCCTCCTCCACGTCGCCCGAGGCCAGCAGCGCCCGGATCCGAGTCGAGGAGACGGGCTCGGTCCCGTCGTCGGTGAGGCCGACGCCGACCACCTCGAAGCCCCACCGGGCACCCAGCTCGCGCAACAGCGCGACGTTGCCTTTCCGCCCGTGCCCGAAGTGGAAGTCCTCCCCCACGACCACGAGCCGGGCGGACAGCTGGTCGACGAGCACCTCCTTCACGAAGTCCTCGGCCGTCTCGTTCGCCCGCTCGTCGTCGAAGGGGACCACCAGCGTGCGGTCGACGCCGCAGTCGGCCAGGAGCTCGAGCTTCTGCTCGAGGCTCGTCAACTGCGGGGGCGCCGACTCGGGCCGCACGACGTAGGCGGGGTGACGGTCGAACGTCACGACCACCGATGCGAGCCCCGCGGCCGCCGCCCGGTCGCACAGGTCGCGCAGCAAGGCGCGGTGGCCGAGGTGGACCCCGTCGTAAGCGCCGATGGTGACGGCAGTACCTGTTCCGGGGGTTCCGCGCGTCGGGGACATCGCGCCCTGAGGGTAGTCGGGCACCCGTCAGTCGCCGGCCACGACGACGAGGGGACGGATGCGGTCGGTGCCCGTCGCCTCGTAGACCGCCAACAGCGCGCCGGTTGCGTCGAGCATGGCCCAGGGCCCTTCGCCCACCGCCCCGAGCGGCACCCGGTCCAGGGCCAGTCCGGTCCGGACGGACGCGGCCACGTCGTCGTCCATCCGCACGGCCTCGAGGTCACGCATGGCCTCCGCGGGCGACAGCACCGCGTCGGGCCCGATCGCCTCGAGGGGCCGCATATCGGCCTCGCCGAACGAACCGATCTGCGTCCGGCGCAAGTGGTCGAGGTGTGCCGCGCCTCCGAGCGCCCGCCCGAGGTCGTCGGCCAGGACGCGCACATAGGTCCCCGACGAACACTCGACCATCGCCCGGTACACGCCCGGGCGCGCCGGGTCGGGCGAAGTGTCGAAGCGGTAGACCGTCACCGGCCGCGGCTTGCGCTCGACCTCGATCCCCTCACGGGCCAGCTCGTGCAGCCGGCGCCCCCCGACTTTCACCGCAGAGACCATCGGCGGTACCTGCTCGATCTCACCCGTCAAGGCGGCCGCGGCGGCCTGCACGTCCGACGGCCCCACCCCGCGCATGTCGAACGTCGCCGTCACCTCGCCCGAGGCATCGAGCGTCGACGTCGCGGTCCCCAAGACGATGTCGGTTGTATACGTCTTCGGCAGCACGGTCAGGAAACGCAGCAGGCGCGTCGCCCGGCCGAGCCCGACCAACAACACGCCAGTGGCGTCGGGGTCGAGGGTGCCGGCGTGGCCGACCCGGCGCTGCCCGAAGATGCTGCGGCAGCGCGCCACGACGTCGTGCGAGGTCCAGCCGGCCGCCTTGTCGACGACCACCAGGCCGCTGACGCTCACGTTTTCGGCGGCCCGCCCTCGTGCTCGTCGTGGTGCAACCCGCGCAGAAGCTCCTCGACCCGGGTCCCCGCCGCGATCGCCGGATCGGCCTGGAAGCGCAACTTCGGGGTCCGCTTGATGGTCATCTGCGTCCCGATCAGTTTCTGCAGGTGCGTCCGCTGCTCCTCCAACACCTCGGCCGCCGCAGCATCCAGCGACGCCAGATACACCACCGCCGTCCGCATGTCGGGCGCCACCTCGACCGAGGTCACGGTGAGCATCGGCAGCTCGTCGGCGTCGCACAGCCGTTCGAGCTCTTCCGCCACGACCTCCCGCAACACCTGGTTGACCCGCAGCGCCCGCGGGTAGGTCGCCGTACGCTTTCTCACGCTCACCGTGTCAGCTCCTCCGCTCGAAGACGTGCCCAGCCCACGCAAACCCCGAACCTCCAAAACAAAGCCGCACACCCTCGACAGAGGGCCGGGCTCAGGTCCGGGCGATCTCGCGCTCCTCGTAGGTCTCGATCAGGTCCC
>DATMMN010000090.1:0-5760 GCA_035569675.1 Acidimicrobiales bacterium
GACACCGGTTCGAAAAGGACGAGGGGAGCTTCGAGGCCCATGCGCGGGCCGTTCTCGACGATCTCGAGGTCGGTCTCGATGGGAGGCTCACCGGGCCGCAGGCCGCCGATGGTCCGCCCACGGGCCGACTCCAACGTGAGCTCACGGTGGTCGCTCGCCAGAATCCGGATGTCGTCGCGCAGGTAGTCGAGCGGGCGTTCGCCGTGCGCGGGCACGGTGGCAGAGACGAAGACCAGCTCCCGGAGCAGCGGCACCGAGCGGGCCGCCAGCGCCGCCGCGACCCCGGGAAGGACGTACCCGCCCGACGAGTGCCCGACCAGCACCACCTCAGTGAGTCCGGCCTCCTCGATGTCCGTCACCACCGAGGTGACCCAGTCGCCGATCGTGACCTCGGCGAGGTCGGCGGGCTTGTACCGCCGTCCCGGCAGGTCGACGGCGAGGGAGGGTGAGGCCATCGCGCAGCGCACGGGATCCCACATGGTGGACGTGAGCGTCCCGCCGTGCACGAGGACGGCGACGTTGGCCGGGCCGTCCGGACTCACGGCGAAGCTTCGGCCTGGACGCGTGGGGCATAGGCCAGCGTTCCGTCGCTGCGGATCTCGTACACGGGATCGCCGCAGTCCAGGCCCTCCATGCGCAGCTGTCGCACGAGAATTTTCGACGTCGCGGTGGTCGGCAGCACGGGCGAGACCCGCACGTAGCGCGGCACCCACTTGCGGCCGAGATCCGCTTGTTCGGCCAGGAATGCGCCGAAGGCCTCCCCGTCGAACGTCGCCCCGGGCCGCAGCTGCACCGCAGCCATCACCTGGTCGCCGACGGTCGGGTCCGGCACGGCGTAGACGGCGGAGACGACCACGTCGGGGTGGCGGTCGACGATGCGCACCACCGGCGCGGCGGCAAAGTTCTCGCCGTCCACGCGCAGCCAGTCGTCGCCGCGGCCGGCGAAGTACAGGTAACCCTGGGCATCCTTGTAGGCGAGGTCACCCGACCAGTACCACCCGTCGCGGACCCGGGCCCGGTCGGCCTCCTCGTTGTCCCAGTAGCCCTCGAAGTTGGGCGGAATCGAGTCGGACACGAGTTCGCCGACCGCCTCCAGCGCGTTGAGCAGCCGGCCGCCGTCGTCGAACCGCGCCACGGCGCACTCTTTCCCGTCACGGTCGACGACCAGCACGCCCGGCGGGGCGGGGCCGAGCGCGCCGGCCGGCGTGTCCGGCCCGCGCGAGATCGCGATCCCCCCCTCGGTCGATCCGTAGTTCTCCGAGATGGCACAGCCGAACCGCCGGGCGAAGCGGTCGACGTCGCCGGGTGCGGCCTCGTTCCCGAACACGTCGCGCAGCGTGCTCTCGGCGTCGTCGGGCCGCTCGGGTGTGGCCAGGACGTAGGAGAGAGGACGTCCGACGTAGTTCCAATAGGTGACGCCGTGGCGGCGCACGTCGGGGAGGAAGCCCGAGGCCGAGAAACGTCCACCCGTGGGAAGGGCGATGGTGGCGCCGCCGACCACCGCCGGCGCCCACCCGGACATGAGGCAGTTGGAGTGGAAGAGCGGCATGGAGAGGTAGCAGCAGCTGTTCGAGTCGAGCCCGTAGCGCTGGGCCAGCGAGGCGCCGATGACGACCATCCGGCCCTGGGTGCACCGGCACGCCTTGGGCGAGCCCGAGGTGCCCGAGGTGAAGATGAGGTACCCCAGCGTGACGTCCTCGACGGAGTCGACGTCGGGGATGGCGGCGGCCGCCGGAAGGGCCGGGTCGCCGTCGACCAGACAGACCCGCGGGTTGTCCCTGGCCGCGATCCCGATGGCCGGACCGAGGTCAAGGCCCTCGACGAGCTCCAGGTGGGCGCGGTCGGTCACCAACAGCTGACAACGCGTGAAACCCAGTTCGCCGGCCAGGGCGGGACCGGGGTGCGTGGGGTTGGCCCCGACGTAGACAGCGCCGGAGAGCGCGCACGCGCCCAGCCAGAACACATGCTCCGGTACGTTGTCCAACAGGACACCGACGTGGGGTGGTGCGCTGACGCGGCGGCCGGACCACCATGCGGCGCGTCGGGATGCCTCGGCGACCACGGCGCTCCAGGACCACTCCGAGTCTTCGTAGCGGAGGCCGGGGGTCTCGTCGTCCGCCCGGGCCGCCCAAGCGTCGGCCATCGACCTCATCCGCTTGTCCTCCTCGGCCGCCCGAGGCGCTCGCGCAGATCGCCCAGGGAAGCTTGGAAGGCCGGCCGCTCCATCGACCATCGCTGCGCCGCGAGCTCGAGGTCGATGGCGGACGCGGGTCCGTCCACCGTCACAACCGACGCCATGGTCCGCTTGGTCCTCGACACCAGCTCAGGATCTCGCGACGCCGCTATCTGCGCCAACCGCCCGGCCTCCGCGGCCAGGTCGTCGGCTCCCACGCACCGCCACACCAGCCCGCGACGCTCGGCTTCGTCGCCGTCCAGCACCTCTCCGAAGAGCGTGAGCGCGGCCGCGCCCTGTTTCCCCAGGACCCGATCGAGCCTCCAGAGTGCACCCCCGCCCGGATGGATGCCCACGTCGAGGAAACGCAAGTCGAAACGCGACGCGGGCGTGCAGATGGCCAGGTCGCAACAAAGGAACAGCGTGATGCCCGCGCCGATCGCCGCACCGTCGATCGCCGCCACGGTCGGCATCGGTGCCTCGTCCAGAGCGTGGAAGGCCCGGTAGATCTCCTCGAGGTCGACCTTGGGCTCGAGCAGCTCGTCCACCGACCCGCCGGCGCAGAACACGGGCGGGGTGTTGCGCAGGACGAGCGCACGCGAGCCGCGGGCCGTCGCGCCTTCGATCGCCTCGCTGAGCGAGCGCACCAGCTCCCACGAAAGGGCGTTGCGCGCAGCGGGGTCGTCCAGCACGACGGTCGTGATCCCATCGGATTCCTCGACGCGGACGGGTCCGCCGGGCATGCTCACCAACTGCTTCGGGCCTCGCTCAACGGGCGCGCGCATCGGGGTCGAACGGCGGGCGACCCATCTGGTCGCGCACCGTGACCACAGGAGGGTTCGTCAGCATGCGGCGTTGCCAGTTGGCGCCGTCCACCACGAGGACGTGGCCCGAGATGAAGCGTGCGTAGGGCGACGCGAGGAAGGTGGCCGCCCACCCGAGCTCACGCAGCCGCCCCACGCGCAGCGCCGGCTGGCACACGTCCTTGTCGCTCGTGCGCTCGAGGTTGCCTTGTATGTCAGCCGTCATGTCCTCGTGGGGGAAGAGCCCGGGGACGAGCCCGTTGACAGCGATCCCATAGGGACCCCACTCCACGGCGAGCGTCTCGACCATGTTCTTCACGCCGGCCTTGGCCGCGGCCGAGTGGGCGAACCCGGGACCGCCCGTCCAGGCGTACGACGCGCCGACGTCGATGATCGACCCGGGCGTGCCGGCCGCGATGTGGCGCCGCGCGAACTCGCGCGAGCAGAAGAACGTCCCGTTGAGGGTGATGTCGACCACCGTCCGCCACGCGTTGGGCGACATGTCCTCCGCCGGCACCGGGAAGTTCGCCGCGGCGTTGTTGACCAGTACGCCCGGGAGGCCGAACGCGGCCTCGGCGGCGTCGAAGGCCGCGGCGATCTGTTCCGGCTCGCGGATGTCGCACGTGACGGCCAGAGCTTGGCCTCCCGCTTCGGTCACGGCGGCGACGCCGGCATCGAGGTGGTCCTGGCTGCGGCTCGCGACGACCACCGCGGCACCGAGGCGGGCGAACTCCACCGCGATGGCCTTGCCGAGCCCGGTACCGGCGCCGGTGACGAGGACGGGCACGCCGTCGAAGGTCCCGGGCGGCAGTGGGGTCGCCCCGGGTGGTGGGGGTTCGGGCAGTCCGGGCACGTCAGCTCCCTTTGTATTCGGGCGGGCGGTCCTCGGCCCGGGCGGCCCGCATCTCTGCCATGTCGTCGGAACGCGCGATGAAGGTTTGGGCGATCATCTCCTCGTCCATGGACGCGACCACCTCGGGCACCGCCAGGTGGCCCAGGATCCGGCGCGCCGCACGCACCGTCACCGCCGGCGCCTGTGCGATCTTCGCGGCGATCGCGTGCACCTCCTCGTCCAGCCGGTCCGGCGGCACCACGCGGGAGACGACCCCGTGCCCGAGCGCCTCGTCCGCCCCCATCACCCGGCCGGTGAGCACCATGTCGGCCGCGACTCCGTGCCCGCAGATCTGGAAGAGGCGGGCGACGCCGCCCGTGTCGGGGATCACGCCGTGTCCGACCTCGGGCAGCATGAACCGGGCGCCTTCGGCGGCGACCCGGATGTCACACAACAGGGCTCGCTGGAACGAGCCGCCGATGGCCCAGCCCTGGAGCGCGACCACGATCGGCGCGTCGAGCTCGAAGATGGCGCGGATGCCGCGGTGCCCGCGGCGCATCAACTCGTGATGCGTCAAACCCGAGTCGGCCCCACCGAATGCGCCGACGTCCCGGCCCGAAGAGAAGGACTTGCCCTCGCCGCGCCAGATGACCGCACGGACGTCCGCCATCGTGCGCAACTCGGCCAGCACGTCGAAGAGCTGGGCGTCCATGTCGTCGTCGAAGGCGTTGTGCTTCTCCGGGTTGTCGTTGGTGATGGTGGCGATCGCACCCTCGACTTCGAGCCGCACCGTTCCGGCCACCGTGTCGCTCCTCACTTCTTCGCGCTCCGCCCGATCACCCTTATCCACCCGCGACGCCGTCGCGCGGTGCCATCGAGGCCGGCGGGAAGATCCCGAAAATCAGATACCATATACAAATATGGTCGAAGTGGCCGCTGAGCCTTCGGACCGGCGGTCCTCGGGCCCGCTGACGGGCATCCGGGTGTTGGCTCTCGAGCAGATGCAGGCGTTGCCGTTCGCCACGCAGCTGCTGGCGCGGCTCGGAGCGGACATCGTGAAAGTCGAACCTCCTGGTGGAGAGCTGGGCCGCAGCTCCCAACCGTCCATACCCGATCCGGACGGGCGCCCGATGGGCGCCACCTTCCTGCGCAACAACCTCGGGAAGCGCAGCATCTGTATCGACCTGAAGAACCCCGCCGGGCGCCAACTGGTGCTCGACATGGCCCCCCGCTTCGACGTGATCGCCGAGAACTTCCGGGCCGGGTCCATGTCCAAGCTGGGCCTCGGCTTCGAGGACTTCGTCGCGGTCAGCCCGCGTTGCGTCTACGTCTCGGTGTCGGGTTTCGGGAACGTCACCACGTCCCCCTACCGCGACCGGATGGCCTTCGCCCCCATCGTCGAGGCCATGTCGGGCATCTACGCGATGAAACAGAAAGGGGACCAGCCGCCTGAGGCCTCGCCGGTGGGCGGTCTGGGCGACATCAGTGCCGCCTTGTTCGCCACCGTGGGCCTCCTGGCTGCGTTGCGCGAGCGCGACCGGACCGGCCAGCCCCAGCACGTCGACGTCGCCATGTTCGACTCCGTCCTCGCCATGACCGACATCGTGTCCAACTTCTGGTCGATGGGCCTCAAGAACGGCGAGGTGGGTCCCCTCATCAACGACGGGTTCCGGGCCGGGGACGGCTGGATCATCGTCCAGGTGACCCGCGAGCACTACTTCGAGCGCCTGGCCGACATCGTCGGCCACCCCGAATGGCGGACCGACGAGCGCCTGTCCACGCGACAGGGGTGGGTCGACCACCTCGAGGACACCATCCGTCCGGCCCTGGAGCAGTGGGCGTCCGACAAGACGCGGGAACAGGCGTGCGCGGAGCTCGGCGCCGCCGGCATCGCCGCGGGACCCTGTCTGCGCGACGAGGAGCTCGTCGGCGATCCGCACGTGCACGCGCAC
>DATMMN010000091.1:0-16678 GCA_035569675.1 Acidimicrobiales bacterium
CCGATGATCCCGCTCGACTCGGAACTGCGGCCGCAATGGCTGTTCGGCGCGACGGTGCACGAGGGCTGCGACCGGGCGGGCTACTACGAGCAGGGTGACTTCGCCACCGAGTACGGGTCGCCCAAGTGCATCGTGAAGCTCGGCTGCTGGGGACCGGTGGTCAAGTGCAACGTGCCGAAGCGGGGCTGGATCAACGGTGTCGGCGGCTGCCCCAATGTGGGCGGCATCTGCATCGGCTGCACGATGCCCGGCTTCCCCGACAAGTTCATGCCGTTCATGGACGAACCACCCGGAGCGCGCGTGTCGACGATGGCGAGCGGCCTCTACGGCAACGCCATCCGCGGTTTGCGCAAGATCACGATGCACACACTGGACGACGAGCCCAAGTGGCGGACGCCGAACGGTGCTCTCACGACCGGCTACAAGAAGTCCTGGAGGTAGGGCATGGCAACGAAGACGAGCGCATCGAAGAAGTTCACGGAGGACGCCAACGGTCTCGTCGACATGGCCTGGGACCCGATCACCCGGATCGTGGGCAGCCTCGGCATCTACACGAAGATCGACTTCGGCAAGGGAAAGGTGGCGGAGTGTCACAGCACGTCGTCCATCTTCCGTGGCTACAGCATCTTCATGAAGGGCAAGGACCCGCGGGACGCGCACTTCATCACCAGCCGCATCTGCGGCATTTGCGGTGACAACCACGCGACCTGCTCCTGCTACACGCAGAACATGGCGTACGGGGTACGCCCGCCCGCCCTTGGCGAGACGATCGTCAACTTGGGCGAGGCGGCCGAGTACATGTTCGACCACAACATCTTCCAGGAGAACCTGGTCGGGGTCGACTTCTGCGAGAAGATGGTCGCCGAGACGAACCCGGGCGTACTGGAGCAGGCCAACCGGACCGAGGCCCCGAACGCGGCGGCGCACGGGTACAAGACGATCGGCGACATCATGCGGTCGCTGAACCCGTTCTCCGGCGAGTTCTACCGGGAGGCGTTGCAGGTCAGCCGGTACACGCGCGAGATGTTCTGCCTGATGGAGGGTCGGCACGTCCACCCCTCGACGTTGTACCCGGGTGGCGTCGGCACCACCGCGACCATCCAGCTGTTCACCGATTACTACGCCCGGCTCATGCGTTACGTGGAGTTCATGAAGCGCGTAGTGCCGATGCACGACGACCTCTTCGACTTCTTCTACGTGGCGATGCCTGGCTACGAGGAAGTCGGGAGGCGGCGCGTCCTTCTCGGCTGCTGGGGGGCGTTCCAGGACCCTGACGTCTGCAACTTCGAGTACAAGGACATGACGACGTGGGGCCGGGCCATGGGCGTGACCCCCGGCGTCGTCGTCGACGGCAAGCTGGTCACCAACGACCTCGTCGACATCAACCTCGGCATCCGCATCCTTCTCGGGCACTCGTTCTACGACGACTGGGAGGGCCAGGAGATGTTCGTGACCCGGGATCCGCTCGGCAACCCCGTGGACCGGCGCCACCCGTGGAACCAGCACACCAACCCGCAGCCGCAGAAGCGCGACTTCGACGGCAACTACAGCTGGGTCATGGCGCCGCGCTGGTTCGACGGGGCGGACCACCTGGCCCTCGACACCGGGGGCGGTCCGCTGGCCCGGTTGTGGTCGACCGCGCTGTCGGGCCTCGTCCACACGGACCACCTCGACGCGACCGGAACGAGCGTGAAGATCCACCTGCCCAAGTCCGCCCTCGTCGGTCCGGTGGACCTCGAGTGGAAGATCCCGCAATGGTCCAACACGATCGAGCGGGACCGCGCGCGGACGTACTTCCAGGCCTACGCGGCAGCCTCGGCGCTCGACTTCATCGAGCGGGCACTGCAGGAAGTGCGCGAGGGCAACACCAAGACGTGGGAGCCCTTCGAGGTGCCTGACGAGGGCATCGGGTGCGGCTTCACCGAGGCCGTGCGCGGCGTCCTGTCGCACCACATGGTCATCAAGGGCGGGAAGATCGCCAACTACCACCCCTACCCGCCCACGCCGTGGAACGCCAACCCCCGCGACAGCTACGGCACGCCCGGGCCCTACGAGGATGCGGTGATCGACACGCCCATCTTCGAAGAGAACACCAAGGAGAATTTCAAGGGCATCGACATCATGCGCGCCGTGCGCAGCTTCGACCCGTGCCTGCCCTGCGGCGTGCACATGTACCTGGGTGGGGGGAAAGTGCTACGGAAGCTGCACTCCCCGACTCAGGTCGCCGGCGCAGACGAACTATTCACCTGAGCACGGCGGCGAACGCGGGGAGCGATGCCTGAACCTCGGAACCTCCGACAGAGTGGTGAACGGATAGAGCAGGCTCTGAGTGAGCTCCAGCAGAGTTCGGACACACGCACGCTCAATCTGGCTGAGGAGGTGCTCCGACTCGTCTCCGACCTCTACGGGTCCGGCTTCGAGCGTGTCCTCGAGATCGTGCGGGAGCGGGCACCCGAGCTCATCGACGCGCTGGCGTCGGACGAGCTCGTCGCCAGCCTGCTCCTCGTGCAGGGCCTGCACCCCGACTCGATCGAGGCCCGGGTCGAGGAGGCGCTGGCCTCGGTCCGCCCGTTCCTCGCCCGCCACGGCGGCGATGTCGAGCTGGTCGCGATCGACGACGAACTCGGGGCGGTGAAGCTCCGGCTCCTCGGGAGTTGCGACGGCTGTCCGTCCTCCGCGGCGACGTTACGGGGCGCCGTCGAGGTCGCCGTCGTAGAGAAGGCACCCGAAGTGATGCGCATCGTGGTCGAGGAGAGTGCGTCCTCCAACGGGAGCGACGACAACGGGACGGTGCCCATCACGCTCGGCCTCAAGCCGATGTACGACGAATGCCCGGCCGAGGTGTCGGCGCGATGAACGAACCCCTGGCGGTACTCCAGCGGATCCGCGAGAGCACGCCTCGTGTCGTCGCCGCACCCGAGGAGGTGTGTGAGCTCTGTGGGGAGGCGATCCCGGCGGAGCACCGGCATCTCGTGGACCTGCGGGCGCGGACGCTGCTGTGCGCGTGCCGGGGATGCTTCTTGCTCTTCGAGTCCGAAGGTGCGGGCGGCGACCACTTCCGCAGTGTCCCCGAGCGCTACGTCGCGTGCAACGACTTCGAGCTGACGCCGGCGCAGTGGGACAGCCTGCAGATCCCGGTGAGCGTCGCGTTCTTCTTCCTGAACTCCTCGCTCGGCCGCGTCGCTGCGTTCTACCCGGGACCGGCCGGCGCCACCGAGTCGGAGCTGCCGCTCGACACGTGGGCCGATGTCGTCGGGGCCAACCCGCTCCTCGGGTCGATGCAGCCCGATGTCGAGGCGTTCCTGGTGCGCGCCGGGTCGGCGCTGGGCGGCCGGACCCGAGCCGCCGAGGCGGGGGCGGGCGCGGGAGCGGAGTGCTTCATCGTCCCGATCGACACCTGTTACGAGTTGGTCGGCCACCTGCGCCGGCTGTGGCGCGGCTTCGACGGAGGTTCCGAGGCCAACCGGAAGATGGACGACTTCTTCACCGGCATCAGGGATCGGGCGCGTCCGCAGTGACGGACCTGCGCTTCGAGGTGCTCGATGCCCGCACCGAGCCGCACGCGGCGGTGCCGACCATCGCGTTCTCGGTCCGGATCGGGGCGGCGGACGAGCAGCGGGTGCACGCGGCGGCCCTGCGCTGCCAGATCCGCATCGAGCCGCAGCGGCGCCGCTACAGCGAGCAGGAAGAGGAGCGGCTCTACGAGCTCTTCGGGGAGACGCCGCAGTGGGGTAACTCGTTACGCCCCTTTGCCTGGACGCACGTCTCGACGACGCTCGGCGGCTTCGACGGCGCCAAGGAGTTCGACCTCCCGGTCGAGTGCACGTACGACTTCGAGGTCGCCGCCGCGAAGTACCTGCACGCGCTCGGCGACGGCGAGATCCCGCTCCTGCTCCTCTTCTCGGGCACCGTCTTCACCCAGGGCACGACCGGCTTCGCCGCGGTGCCGCTCTCGTGGTCGTCGGAGGCGTCGTACCGCCTGCCCGTCACAGTCTGGCGCGCCACGATGGACGCCTACTACCCCGGCAGCGCGTTCATCCGCCTCGGGCGCGACACGCTGGACGACCTGCAGCGCTTCAAGGCCCAGCGCGGGCTGCCGACGTGGGACCAGGCGTTCGCCCAGCTGCTCAAGGAAGCGGAGGCGCGGCCATGACCGTGGCGGCGCGCACCGTGGCGACGGGAGCCGCAACGACGGACGACCGCTTCGCCACGGCGAGGGGGGTGGCCGACGCAGTCCTCTACGAGGGGTACGTGCTCTACCCGTATCGAGCGTCGTCACGGAAGAACCAGGTGCGCTTCCAGTGGGGTGTGCTGATGCCGCCGGCCTACTGCGAGGCGGACGGGTCGGAACGGTGGTCGGCTCGGACCGAGTGCCTGCTCGGCCCCGGTACCGGGCCCGCGGCAGGAAACGCCGTTCTGCACGTCCGGGTGCGGTGCCTACAGACGCAGCGACGCCGGATCGAAGCGGCGACGGAGCAGGAGCCCGCCGGCTTCGTACCAGTCGAGGCGCTGAAGGTGGACGGCGCACGACACGTCGCGTGGGACGAGGCGGTCGACCGAGTCATCGACCTTGTGCCGATCGATCTGCGCCCCGACGGCGCCACGGAGGCCGAGCTCCCCTTCTGCCTCCAGGGTGGCTTGGACGTCGAGGAGTTGCGCCGCGAAGGCGGCGGCGCGGTCGGCCGCTTCGTGCGGGAGCGTGCCTCCGTGGAGGGGAGAGTCCGCGTCACGGTCACGCCGGTGGGCAACGGCTCGCCGTACCTGAAGGTGGCGGCGACCGTCGAGAACACCACGCCGTGGGACGACGGCGATGCGACGCGGGACGAGGCCATGGCCTCGAGTCTGGTGGCCGTGCACACGATGTTGGCCGCCGACGGCGCGACGTTCGTCTCGCTTCTCGACCCGCCCGACGATGCGACCGAGGCGGCGCAAGACTGCCGGAGCGACGGCAGCTACCCCGTCCTGGTCGGAGACGAAACAGTCGTCCTCTCCTCGCCGATCATCCTCTACGACCATCCCGAGGTGGCCGAGCAGAGCCCGGGCGACCTGTACGACGCCACCGAGATCGACGAGATCCTGGCGCTGCGGGTGATGACGCTCACCGACGCGGAAAAGGCCGAGGCACGCGGGACGGACGCGCGCTCCGCCGCCATCATCGACCGCTGCGACACCCTTTCCCCCGAGGCCATGGGGCGACTCCACGGTCAGATGCGCCTGGCGGGGCCGGCGTGGCCGACCCTGACGACCCCGTCGTCGGACGACGTATCCGACGCGGACACCACGGGAGCCGACGGCGCGCCGTGGTGGGACCCCGCTTCCGACGCCTCGGTGGACCCATGGCAGGACACCGTGGCGGTTCACGGGGCCGAGCTCGGGCAGGGTTCCCGTGTGCGCCTGCACCCATCGGGCCGCTCCGACGCCCAAGACATGTTCCTCGACGGTCGCCGCGCCACCGTGGCCGGGGTGTTCGCGGACGTCGACGGCGGGTTCCATCTCGCCGTCACGCTCGACGACGACCCGGCGGCTGCCGAGCTGGTGTGGCAAGGCCGCTACCTGTACTTCCATCCCGAGGAGGTCGAGCCCCTCCCGACTCGTGCTGACGCGCGGGGGCAGGCATGAGCGGCCGCACTTTGGTGGCGGGCATCGGCAACGTCTTCCTCTCGGACGACGCGTTCGGTGTCGAGGTGGCCCACCGGCTCGCCGGCCGCCCGCTGCCCGACGGGGCCCGGGCCGAGGACTACGGCATCCGGGGCATCCACCTGGCGTACGAGCTGCTCGAGGGCTACGACGCGCTCGTCCTGGTCGACGCCGTCCCCCTGGGCCAGCCCCCGGGGACGCTCGCCGTGATCGAGCCGAAGAATGACGCAAGCGCAAGCGCAGGCGCAGGCGCAGAGGGCGGTGTCCCTGGCGTCAACGAGGTCGCGGACCCCACTGCCGTCCCCATGGTCGACGCCCACACGATGGGTCCCGACGTCGTCCTGGCCACGCTGGCCCGGCTCGGAGGCTCGGTCGGGCGCATCGTGATCGTCGGCTGCCAGCCGGCCGAATTGCGCGAAGGCATGGGCCTCTCGCCGGCCGTGGCCGCCGTCGTCGACGACGCCGCCGACCTCTGCGTCGAGGTGCTCGAAGCCGTCGCCGCCCTCGGTCCAGCCGCCCACCCCGTTGAAGGAGGTACCTCAAAATGATCCGTCGTTTCGCTGTGTCGCTGGTCCTGGCCGCCGTGGCCGGGCTCGTCATCAAATCGCTGCCCGACATCGCGCGCTATCTCAAGATGCGCGAGATGTGACGTGGGCATCGTCGGCTACGTCTTCGGGGGGCTGGTCGCCTTGGCCGTGCTCATGGCACGCGTCTTGGTCGTGGTCTCGCGCCCGCCAGCGCGCGCTACCTGCGCATCCGACAGATGTAGGGACGTTGCACGCCCGTGACCCGCTACGACATCGTGCCGGACCGTTCGACCGTGTGGATCGAGGCCCGCTCCAACGTCCACCCGATCCACTCCACCACCAGCGGCCTCGAGGGCTACGTGGAGCTGGATCTCGGGGACGCCGGCAATGTCGACCTGGACAACGCGCCTGTCGGCCGCCTGTCGTTGGACGTCGAACGGCTCAAGTCGGGGAACCGGCTGGAAGACCGCGAGATGCAGAAGCGCGTCAACGCCAAGCGGCATCCCCGCATTGAGGGCGTGCTCGACTCAGTGGCGGGCGACGGCAAGGACGGCAGCTACCGGGTCAGCGGGGACGTCACCTTCCGCGGTGTGTCGCAGCACCACGAGGACCTGATGGACATCTCCAAGGTCGACGAACGCACCATCCGCCTGGCCGGCGCGTCGCGCTTCGACATCCGCGAGTTCGGGATGGAGCCACCCAAGGTCTTGATGCTCCGGGTCGAGCCCGTCGTTGACGTCCGGGTCGAGATCTTCGCTGTCAAGGACAAGTAGGAGGAGGCGAACCATGTGCCTGGGCATCCCCGGCCAGCTGCAAGAGATCTCCGAGGAGAACCGGCACCTGGCCCGAGTGGAGGTGTCGGGGGTCACGCGCATCGTCAACGTCGGCCTCTTGGAGGACGAGCCGCTCGCCCCGGGCGACTGGGTGCTGATTCACGTGGGCTTTGCCATGTCGAAGATCGACGAAGAGGAGGCGGCGCTGGCCCTCGCCTCACTGCAGCTCATGGGCCAGGCCTACGACGACGAGCTGGACGCTTTCTGGGATTCGCGCATCGCAAGTGAGACAGGAGGTACCTAATGGGAGTGATCATCGGCGTGCTCGTCGGCTACGCGTTGGGGAGCAAGGCCGGACCGGAGGCCTGGAGTGACCTCGAGGACGCCTGGCACACGATCTACACGTCCGAGGAGGTCAGAGACCTCGTAGCCGGCGCCGTCGACATCGCCCGCGAGGTCGTCGGGAAGCGGGCGGAGATCGTCGCCGCCATCATCGGCTCACCCGAGCGGCCCCGGCTCTGGCCGGCCGCATAGGGGCGCCCGTGCGCTTCGTCGACGAGTACAGGGACCCGACGGCGGCGAGGGCGCTGGTGGCGCAGATCGCCACCCTGGCGGGCGACGACTCGTTCAAGTTCATGGAGGTGTGCGGGGGCCATACCCACACCATCTACCGCCATGGGATCGAGCACGTCCTTCCGGTCACCGTCGAGCTCGTGCACGGGCCGGGCTGTCCGGTGTGCGTCATCCCCATGGGCCGGGTCGACGACGCGATCGCGGTGGCGCTGGAGCCGAACGTGATCTTCACCTCGTTCGGCGACATGATGCGCGTCCCGGGCAGCCAGGGCAACCTCCTGCAGGCCAAGGCCGACGGCGCGGACGTGCGCTTCGTGTACTCGCCGCTCGACGCGCTGCGCATTGCCATCGAGAACCCCCAGCGCGACGTCGTCTTCTTCGCCGTCGGCTTCGAGACGACCGCGCCGTCCACCGCTCTCACCCTGTTGGAGGCGAGGGCGCGCGAAGCGACGAACTTCTTCGTCTTCTCCAACCACGTCACCATCGTTCCCCCGCTGCGGGCGATTCTCGAGTCACCGGACCTCCGGCTCGACGGGTTCCTCGGCCCCGGACATGTGTCCACCGTGGTGGGACAGCGCCCCTACCGCTTCGTGCCCGCCGAGTACGGCCTGCCGCTGGTCACAGCCGGCTTCGAGCCGCTCGACATCCTCCACGCCATTGCCATGCTGCTCTCACAGATCCGCGAAGGTCGCTGCGAGGTCGAGAACCAGTACGCGAGGGTCGTGCGCGACGGCGGCAACCCGCGCGCGCTCGCCGTCCTGGCCGAGGTCTTCGAGCTGCGCCCGCACTTCGAATGGCGCGGCCTCGGCTTCATCGCGCAAAGCGGCCTGAAGTTGCGCCCCGAGTTCGCGGCGTTCGACGCGGAGTTGCGCTTCCCCATCCCCAACGTGCGGGTGGCGGACCCCAAGGCCTGCCAGTGCGGCGAGGTCTTGAAGGGCGTCATCAAGCCGTGGGAGTGCAAGGTCTTCGGGACGGCCTGCACCCCAGAGACGCCGATCGGCACCTGCATGGTGTCCTCGGAGGGCGCGTGCGCGGCGTACTACAACTTCGGGCGGCTGCATCGCGAGGCCGCGGTCACCTTGGGGCGGCGCAGCGGTCCGGGCGCGTGACCGGCGTGGTCACGTCGGAGACGGCAATCCGCGTCCGTCTCCGCGTGACCGGCCTCGTCCAGGGTGTCGGGTTCCGGCCCCACGTCTACCGCCTGGCCGGCGAGCTCGGGCTGGCCGGCCACGTCGGCAACGACACCGAGGGCGTCTTCGCCGAGGTGGAGGGGCCCGCCGCGGCGGTCGACGAGTTCCTGGCCCGGCTGGTCACCGAGGCCCCGGGCCCGGCACGGATCGCCGACCTCGTCAACCAGCCGGTGCCGGCGACCGGCGAGAGGGGGTTCGCCATCGTGGAGAGCCGCGGTCGGGCCGGCGCCCGCACCTTCGTCTCGCCGGACATCGCGACCTGCGACGAATGCCTCTCCGAGCTCTTCGACCCGACCGATCCCCGGGCGCGCTATCCGTTCATCAACTGCACCAACTGCGGGCCTCGCTTCACCATCACGCTGCGTCTCCCGTACGACCGGCCCCACACCACCATGCGGGGCTTCACCATGTGCGCCGCGTGCGCGGCCGAGTACCACGACCCAGCGGACCGCCGCTTCCACGCCCAGCCCGTCGCCTGCGCGAGCTGTGGGCCGCGCCTGTGGTTCGAGGCCGGCGGCGTCACCGTGAAGGACTCCGACGCCGCGCTGGCCGCCGCGCAGGCCGCCCTGGGCCGCGGCGAGATCGTGGCCGTCAAGGGTCTCGGCGGCTACCACCTGGCCTGTGACGCGCTGGCCGACGCCGCGATCGAGCGGCTGCGGGTGCGCAAACAGCGCGTGGAGAAGCCCTTCGCCGTCATGGTCCGGGACCTGGCGGCTGCCGAGGCGCTGGCCGAGCTCGGCGAGGCCGAGCGCCGCCTGCTGGCTTCGCCGCAGCGTCCCATCGTCCTCGTGCGCCGTCGCCGTGACACCCCGCTCTCCTCGCTCGTGGCGCCGGGAAATCCGCGGGTCGGCCTGCTGTTGCCCTACACGCCACTGCACCATCTCCTCTTCGCCCCGGTGCCCGGCGAGTCCCACGCCGACGCCCCGGTGCCCGGCGCGCTCGTCATGACGAGCGGCAACCTCACCGACGAGCCGATCTGCTTCGACGACGCCGACGCGCGCGCCAGGCTGGGGGCGATCGCCGACGCCTGGCTGGTCCACGACCGGCCGATCCACGTCCCCTGCGACGACTCGGTGCTCCTGGTGGATCCCGACACGGGCGACGAGCTCCCGCTGCGCCGCTCGCGCGGGTACGCGCCGCTCCCCGTCCGTCTCCCGTTCGCCGCGCCGCCGATCCTGGCCGTCGGCGGCGAACTGAAGAACACGTTCTGCCTTGCCTCGGGGCACGACGCCTTCGTGAGCCAGCACATCGGCGACATGGGCAGCCTCGCGACCTGGGCGGCCTTCGAGCGCGCCACCGAGCAGATCGCTGGGCTCTACGGCATCCGCGCGGCGCAGGTCGCGGTGGACGCGCACCCGGGCTACCAGACGCGACGCTGGGCCGAGGCGGCGTGCGAGGACCCGGGCGCATCCCCTACGGTCCTGGAGGAGGTCCAGCACCACCACGCCCACGTCGCATCGGTCATGGCCGAGCACGGGATCCCGCTCGGGCAGCGCGTCATCGGCGTGGCCTTCGACGGGACCGGCTACGGCGAAGACGGGACGGTCTGGGGCGGCGAGATCCTGGTCGCCGGCTACCGCGAGGCAGAGCGCGTCGGCTCGCTCGCCCCGGTGCCTCTGCCCGGCGGTGACACGGCCATCCGCCGGCCGTACCGCGTCGCACTGGCCCATCTGTGGGCGGCGGGCATCGAGTGGTCGGAGGATCTGGCGCCAGTGAGCGCACTCGGCCCGGACGAGCGCGCCATGTTGGAGCGCCAGCTTTCGCGCGGCGTCGGCTGCGTACCGACGTCGAGCATGGGCCGCCTGTTCGACGCGACGAGCTCGCTTCTCGGCCTGTGCCACCACGCCGGCTACGAGGCGCAGGCCGCCATGGAGCTGCAGTGGGCGGCCGAGGCGGCATTGGCCTGTGACCCCCACGCCGCTCCGCCCTACCGCTTCGGGCTGACGGGCCGCGAGCTGCAGCCGGCGCCGGTCCTGCGCGCGATCGTGGCCGACCGGCGGGCGGGGCTGGCCACGGGCGCGATGGCCGCCGGCTTCCACGTCGCCGTGGCCCGTGCCGTGGGCGACGCCGCAACCTCGGTCCGCGCCCGCACCGGGATCGAGGTGGTGGCACTGAGCGGTGGCGTCTTCCAGAACACGTTGCTGCTCGGGTTGGCCCGGGGCGAGCTCGCGGCGCGGGGCTTCACCGTCCTCACGCACCGCCAGCTCCCGCCTAACGACGGCGGTCTCGCGCTCGGTCAGGCGGCGGTGGCCGCAGCCCGGGCGGCCCCCGGCCCCGGCACAACCGTCACCGGCTCCGCGACTGCGACGGTCGGAAAGGGGGGATAGTGGCAATCGTGGACGATGGCCGCCTCGCTGTAGACGCCAGCACGGTCCCCGCCGAGGACCTGGCCGCTGCCGCGTTGTCATTGGCGCGCCGCTTCGGCGCCGGCGGCACCATGTGGTGCGTGGCCCCGCGCTGGCCCAGCCACGCGCGCCACGTGGCCGTCGAGTTCGTCCACCCGGTCATCGTGGGCAAGCGCGCGCTACCGGCCGCATTCGTGCATGCAGCCACGGCCGTCTCCGCGGTGCGCGAGCTCGCGCGTCCCGGTGACGTACTGCTCGTGGTGAGCACGGCCGACGACCCGAGTCTCGACGCGCTCCTTACACGCGCCGACGCGTGGGGGCTCACCAGCGTGTGGCTCGGCGCCGGCCGGCGCGGCGCGGCCGCCGAGCCTCTCCCCCGGGCTGACCACATGGTCTGGCTCGAGACGGGCGACGCCGCGGTCGCGGCGCGCTCGGGCGACCTCGTGATGCTCTACCACCTGCTTTGGGAGTTGACCCACGTGGTGTTCGAACACCCGGGCCTCCTCACCGAGGACGCCGACACCAGCACCGACTGCGCCGACGACGTCTGCATCACCTGCTCGGACGAGGGAAGGGTCGCCGAGGTGCGCGCGCTGCTCGATGACGGGCGCGTCGAGGTCCTCGCCGGCGGTCACGCCGAGCAGGTCGACGGCCGGCTCGTCGGGGACCTGCGGCCGGGTGACCTCGTGTTGGTGCACGCGGGCGTGGCCGTGACGACGCTGAGGGGCTCCGATGACTAACGGAACGGGCGGCGCGAGCGCCTCCGAGCCCACCGGTTTCCTCTATCCGTTCATCGACGCCGAGGAGAGCAACCTCGCTGCCTTGATGACCGACCTCGTGGCCTCCGCCCGTTCGAAGATCGAGGACAGCGCGTCGCTGCGCGTCGCCACCCTGACGCGATGCGCCGAGCATGTGGAAGTCGCCGCGTCCGCCATGGCGGACCGCTTCCGGCGGGGCGGTCGCCTCTTCACCTTCGGCAACGGCGGCAGTGCGACGGACGCCCAGGGGACGGCCGAGCTGTTCGGGCTGCCGCCCTACGGTCGGGCGCTGCCCGCAATCTCCCTGGTCGAAGACCAGGCGGTCCTGACCGCGCTCTCCAACGACGTCGGCTTCGAACTCGTCTTCTCGCGTCAGATCATCGCGCTCGCCAAGGCGAACGACATCGCCGTCGGCTTCTCCACGAGTGGGGATTCGCCGAACATGCTGCGCGCCTTCGATGAAGCGGCGCGGCGCGGGCTCCTCACTGTCGGCCTGTGCGGGTACGAGGGCTCGGGCATGGCGGTGAGTGACGCTGTCGGCCACTGCCTGGTCGTGCACTCCGACAGCGTGCACCGGATCCAGGAGACCCAGGACGCGCTGATGTTCGCCCTCTGGGAGGCGGTGCAGCGCCATTTGAACGAAACAGCCGTGGTGCGGTCGGCATGACCGACACGGCGCCCGACCAGGCCACCGGCACCCGCCACGGCGACGGCGACGGCGACCGCGAGGCGGCGGTATTCGCGCGCATCGAGGCCTTCCGCCGTCGGCGGCCGCGGCTGCGCGACGAGGTCGTCACCCTGGCCCACGGCGCCGGCGGCAAGGCCTCGGCCGCGCTGCTCGACGCGGTGTTCCTCCCCGCCTTCGCCCAGGCGCCCGAGCCCGCCGAAGCCACCGCCGGCGTCACCGCCCCCGCCCTCTCCCCGCTGACCGACGCCGCCGTCATCGCCCTTCCCAGCGGCGAGCGCCTTGCCTTCAGCACGGACTCCTACGTCGTGCAGCCGCTGCGCTTTCCGGGCGGCTCGGCCGGCACGCTGGCCGTACACGGCACGATCAACGACCTGGCCATGATGGGGGCGCGGCCCACGGCCATCTCCGCGGCCTTCGTGCTCGAGGAGGGCTTGTCGATCGAGATCTTGCGCGAGCTCGTCGCCGATATGGCCGAAGCCGCCGCCGCCGCCGGCGTCCCCGTCGTCACCGGCGACACCAAAGTCGTCAATCGCGGCGCGGCCGACGGCATGTACATCACCACCGCCGGCGTCGGCCTGATCCCGGCCGGCCGCGAACTCGCCGCGCACACGGTCACCCCCGGTGACGTGGTGCTGGCCTCGGGCACGATGGGCGACCACGGCACCGCCGTCATGTTGGCCCGGGGCGACCTCGCGCTCGAGGCGGACATCGCCTCGGACAGTGCCCCCCTCCACGGCATGGTCGAGGACCTGATCGCCGCGGCGCCGGCCACGCGCTGGCTGCGCGACTCCACCCGGGGCGGCGTCGGCACCGTGTGCAACGAGCTGGCCCGCGACGCCAACGTGGCGGTCGTGCTCGACGAGCCGCTCCTCCCGGTCCGGCCGGCGGTGGCGGCCGCTTGCGAACTGCTCGGGATCGATCCGCTCTACGTGGCCAACGAAGGCAAGCTCATCGCCATCGTCCCGCCGGACCAGGCGGACGACGCACTGGCCGCCCTGCGCGCCCACCCCCACGGCGGCGACGCGGTCCGCATCGGCGAAATCCACCCCGAGCCGCCGGGCATCGTGGTGCTGCGCACCGCCATGGGCGGGACGCGCATTGTCGACATGCTCGTCGGAGACCCGCTCCCCCGCATCTGCTGAGCCGTCCCGACGCCGGCTACCAGGTCGTCGACCGCGCCAACGTCCGCTGCAGGATCCCGAGCGTCGCCCGCACAGCCGTCTCGGAGATGACAGGGAAGATGTCCGCCTGCTTCCACTCCGGTGCGATCTCGGACCAGTCGTAGTACGACGTCACCATCGTGCCGCCGTCGACCGGCTCGAGCTCGTAGCCGTACACGTGGCCGATCTGCGGCTTGATCTGCCCGAGGATCGTCCACGCGATCGCCCTGTCCTCCTCGTAGCGGCTGATGTGGACGGTCACGTCGTACTTGCCCATGGGGTAGTCGTTGAGCGACTCACGGTCCATGTGGATCACGAACTCGTCGCCCACCTTCGACGCCCGCTGTCCCGTCGAGCTCTGCAGCATCCCCGTGCTGTCGATGGTGACGTGGCCCTCCGGGTCGCGCACGACCGAGAAGATGCGCGCCGCATCGGCAGGAATGAAGCGCCGGATCTCGATGCGCTCACTCTTCGCGTCTTTCGTCTCTTCCGTCATGACAGCATTGTGCCACCGGAGCCGTTCCGGCGGCCGGGCTGCGTCATGCCCGGCCCGGAACTGGTCCTAGCTCTCCCCGCCCGGGACCACGCCGACGAGGTCCGCCTCCGTGTGCGCGTCGCTCCTGCCCTCACCTGGCGGCTGACCGTCGGTGACGCGGGCCGATCGTGGACCACGGGCCAGCGACGCAAACGCGGCGATGAACGCCAGGCCGGCCGAGACCAGGAACACGATCGTGAGGCCATGGTGAAACGGCGCCGAGATCAAGTCGGGGAAATACACCTTGCCGGTGAGGATTCGCTGCGCCTCAGCCGGAAGTTTGCCCAATTCGCCGCCCATCGAGAGGAGCTGGTGCAACGGGTTGATCCCGAGCACGGATGCGAAAAGAGACGACACGGGCGGCAGGGACGCGATGTGGTGGGCGACGGCGTGCGAGACGCCCTGTCGCTCGAGCCCCTTAGAAAGCGTCGTCGGCAGGGTGCTCGCGAGCCCTGTGATCATCAGCGAGAAGAACACCCCGATGGACAGTGCGGTGCCCGAGTTCTGGAAGGTGGCCCGCATGCCCGAAGCCGCGCCGCGTTGGTCCGCCGGCACGCTGCTCATGATGGAGGCGGTGTTCGGCGCGCTGAACATGCCGATGCCGATGCCGTTGATCGCAATCAGAGTCGCGAACTCGGGGTAGGAGAAGTCGATCGGCAGCAGCATCAGCCCGATGAAACTGGCGCCGTAGACGAACATGCCCGTCGTGGAGAAGGCCCGAGCGCCGTAGCGGTCCGACAGGTACCCGCACAACGGTCCCGATATGAGGAACCCGGCCGTGAGTGGCAAGAGGAAGATGCCGGCCCACAGCGGGGTGGAGCTGAAGGCGTAGCCGTGCAACGGCAGCCAGATCCCTTGCAGCCAGATGACGAGCATAAACTGCAGCCCACCTTGGCCCAGGCGGGCGGCAAAGCTCGCGACGTTGCCCGCGGTGAAGGCTCGGATGCGGAACAACGCGAGGTTGAACATCGGATCTCGCACCTTCGTCTCGATCACTGCGAACGCGACGAGAAGCGCCAGGCCGCCGAACAGCAACACAAGGACTTCTGGTTTGGTCCAACCCATCGTCTGCCCGTGATAGGGCTGGATCCCGATGGTGATAGCGACGAGCAGCGAGCCGAGCCCGCCCGCGAACGTGATGTTGCCCCACCAGTCCATCCGTCCCCGCCGCTGCTGCCCTACCTCGCGCAGCCGGTAGTAGGCCCACAGCGTCCCGAAGATGCCAACAGGAACATTCACCCAGAACACGGCACGCCAGTCCCAGATCGCCAGCACGCCGCCGAGCACCAGGCCGATGAATTGGCCCGACAAGCCGGCCACCTGGTTGATCCCGAGCGCGAAGCCGCGTTGGTTCTCGGGGAAGGCGTCGGTGAGGATCGCCGCCGAGTTGGCCATGAGCATGGATCCACCGATCGCCTGCAGGAAGCGCCAGCCGATGAGCCAGAGGGCGCCGGAGCTGCCCAGGTACGGGTCGATCGAGAGCAGGACGGACGCAACGGTGAAGACAGCGAACCCCGCGTTGTAGATCCGGACGCGGCCGAACATGTCGCCCAGGCGGCCGAGACCGACCACGGCCACGGCCTGCACGAGGCGGTAGCCCATGATCATCCACAAGAGGTACGTGATGTTCCCGGGCGCCAGTGGGTCGAGGTGGATACCCCGGAAGATGGCCGGCAACGCGATGATCACGATCGAGCCGTCGAGGACCGCCATGAAGGTCGCCGCCGTGGTGTTGGCGAGAGCGACCCACTTGTAGCGGTCGTCGACGTCGTGCCGACTCATCAAATGTTCTGCGCCAGGCGTTCGATCAGCGGTGCGGCGGCCTGCAACTGCTTGATCTCGGCCCGCGTGAACGCCGACTCGAGGGCCTCGGACAAATGCTCGCTGCGCGCGCTGCGGCGGCGCTGGAGCAGGGCTCGTCCGTCGGGCGAAAGGGACAGGATGGACCGCCGCCCGTCGACGGGGTCGGGCGCCCTCTGAACGAGGCCGCGCTCTTCGAGCTGGGCAACCGTCGCTCCCATTGATTGGGGACTTATCCGCTCGAGCCGGGCCAGCTCGGCGGCGGTTGCCGGGCCCGTGCGGTCCAACCGGGCCAGGGCGGAAGTCTCGGGTGAAGTGAGATCCCCCTCGACCGCCTGCGTCTGGCGGATGCGCTGCACCAGCAACCGCACGCTCGCGTGCAGTGCGCCGGCGACCTCGTCGATCAGCGGGTCACGGCCCATATCATCAGTCTAGACTAATAAGTCTGACCTGATGATATGGGCCCCTCCGAATCAGTCCTTTGTCCCCGAGACCAGCGACGCGTCGAGACCCAGCAACTCCACCGTCGTGCGCCCGTCGCGCAATGCCTGGAAGAACCCCGCCTCTTTGGCCTCCCGCGCCCGACCGGCCTCCAGGACCTCGTCGACGGAACCAGCGGGCACGAACGTGATGCCGTCGACATCGCCGACGACCCAGTCCCCCGCCGAGACGACGATGCCGCCGACGCGCAC
>DATMMN010000092.1:0-12633 GCA_035569675.1 Acidimicrobiales bacterium
GAACACCGGCAGCGCGGTGCCCGAGGTCCTCTATGTGCCCTCGACGGGCAAGCCGCTGCCGATCGAGGAGGTCACCAACCCCGGCGCGTCGGAACGCTCGTCGACCATCCACGGCACGGTTGCCTTCTCCAACTGGGGCGAGCAGGTCTCGGTGCCGGCGCCTGCGCACTCCGTGTCGCTGAGCAAGCTCGCGCCGCCGTCGTCCTCGGGCGCGACCACGACCACCGGGGGCTGACGCCCGGACCGTGTCCCCGCGTCTCGAAGCGGCCGCCGGCGACATCACGACCGAGCAGGTCGACGCGATCGTCAACGCGGCCAACCACCAGCTGCGCGGTGGCGGAGGCGTCGATGGGGCCATCCACCGCGCCGCGGGTGCCGACCGGCTGCACGCAGCGTGCCGCGCCATCGGTGAGTGTCCGCCCGGCCACGCCGCGGTCACCGACGGCTTCGACCTCCCGGCCCGGTTCATCATTCACACGGTGGGGCCGGTCTGGCGGGGCGGCCGCGAAGACGAGCCCGAGACGCTCGCGGCGTGTTATCGCAACAGCCTGGCGGTTGCCGACGAAGTCGGCGCCCGGTCCGTGGCTTTCCCGGCCATTTCGACCGGCGTCTACGGCTATCCCCCAGAGGAGGCCGCCGCCATCGCCGTGAGAACGGTCGGCGAGGCGGACACCGAGGTGCTGGTGGTCCGGTTCATCGCCTTCGACGAGGGCACCCTCGGTTACTACCGCAGGCTGCTGGCCTGAACCAACGGAGGGGCGCCGCTCAGGACGCGCCCGTGGTCAGGTTGTAGACGGTCACTCCGCCGACCGTTTCCGACGTGAAGTGCGCCTCCACCCACGAGGTGATCTGCGAGGCGTCGTCGGACGTGCCGCCTCCCTGCCCGCCCCCGAAGCCGCCACCACCAAAGCCTCCACCGCTGGCGATGAAGTAGTGGATCTTGCCCGCGGCGACGTACTTCTCGAACTGCGCCAGCGTGGGTGCGGGATCCGTGCCGTTGAACCCACCGATCGCCATCACGGGTTCGCCGCTTCCCAGCTGATAGCCAGCGGCGTTGTTGGCATTCACCGTCGCCGCGGCCCAGGTGTAGCGGCTCGCGTCGGACTGCAGCAGCTTGTTGAGCGCAGCGTTCGACTGGCTGGAGTTCAGGAACCCGCCACCACGGCCGGCGCCGCCCGGACCACCGAAGCCGCCTTGCGAACCGCTCCGGCCGAACGATGGTGCACCGCCGGCGAAGCCACCCGGGAACGGGTTGGTTCCTCCGTTGCCGCCGCCGCCGCCGCCGCCGCCGGGGAACGTACCGCCGCCGGGGAACGTCCCCCCACCACCGGGGAACCCACCGGCCGGGATCCGGCCGGCCCGGCCCGGGAACCCTCCACCACGGGGGAAGCCGCCACCGCCACCGGGCCCGCCGAATCCGCCCGAGGGCGACGGGGTCACCGACGGGATGGCGCCGTTGTGCGGCGTGGCCGCGGTCGCGACGGTGGAGAACAGAGGTGCCGCGAGCGCGGCGCCGAAGCCGAGCGCGGCCACGAGACCGATGGCCAGCTTCGGGACCTCACGGAGGTACGGCAGGCACAGGATCGCCACCACACCCAGCGCGCCCACCACGATGACGAAGGGGCGCAGGGCCGGTAACCAATTCGACGTTCGCCCGAGCAGCAGGGCGCTCCATGCCACGGTCACAGCCAGCGCGGCGGCCAGCCCGGCCCGGCCGGCCCACGTCGCCCGGCGTTCCCACAGGCCCATCGTGGCGATCCCGACGAGACCACCCAAAGGTGGCGCGAGGGCAACGAGGTAGTAGGGGTGGATGATGCCCTGCGCCATGCTGATCGTCAGCCCGATGGCGACGAGGGAGCCGCCCCACAGCAAGAGCGCCGCTCGTTCGCGATCGGTGCGCCGCGCCCTGATCGTGATCACGAGGAGCACGGCACCCATCACGAGCGCGCCCGGCAGGAGCCACGACATCATGTTGCCGAACGAGTCGTTGAAGAGCCTGGTCCACCCGGTCGGTCCCCACATGGATCCGCCGACGTTGCCCCCGCCGACGCTGCCCGTCTCGTTGCCGGTCAGGCGGCCGAACCCGTTGTAGCCGAAGATGAGGTTCAGGATGCTGTTGCCCTGTGAGCCGCCGATGTAGGGGCGGTCGGCGGCCGGCGTGAGGGCGACGGCGGCGACCCACCAGCCGGCGGCCACGAGCACGGACACGCCCATGAGGCACACCTGCCAGACCCGGCGCCACCAGCCGGTCGGCGCGGCGAGCAGGTAGACCACGGCCATCACCGGGAGGATGAGGAAGGCCTGCAGCATCTTGGTGATGAAGCCGAAGCCGACGAACGCACCCGCGAGCACGAGCCACTTGGTCTGCGCCCGCTCCAGGCCGCGCATCGTCGCGTAGGTCGCCGCGGTGAGCAGCAGGGCCAGCATCGCGTCGGGGTTGTTGTAGCGGAACATCATCGCGGCCACGGGTGTCAGCGCCACGACCGCGCCACCGAGGAGCGCCGCCTGTGCGCTGAACCAGCGCCGCACCGAGAGGTACACCAGCCCGACGGTGGTGACCCCCTCCAGGGCCTGCGGAGCCAGCAGGCTCCACGAGTTCAACCCGAAGATCCGCGCCGAGATCTCCATCGGCCACAGGAACGCCGGCGGCTTGTCGACGGTGATGAAGTTCGAGGAGTCCGACGAGCCGAAGAAGAAGGCCTTCCAGCTCTTGGTGCCGGCCTGCACGGCGGCCGAATAGAACGAATTGGCCCAGCCGTTGGCCCCGAGGTCCCAGAGGTAGAGGACGGCCGTGGCGGCCAGCAGCGTGAGCAGCGCGGGGCGCACCCAGGCGGGGTCGCTCTCCTTGCCGCGGAAGAAGCGCGCCACCCGGCTCGGACGAGGTCCCGGCGGCCACGCCGGCCCGCCGGACGTCGCAGGCCACTCGGCGGCCCCGGTCGTTGCCGTCGGTGCCGGCGGGTCGAGCACCGCGATGGGGGCCTCGTGGGCGGGCGGCAGGTCCGTCATCGGGACACCTCCAAGGTGGGCGCAGGGTTGGTCACTGCACGCGAGCGGAAGACCCAGGCGCGCAGCACGCTGAAGCGGAAGATGGCAGCGACCGCGTTCGCCACGGTGATGGCGACGAGCTCGGGCGCGAGGACACCCGACCAGATCACACCCGCGACGAGGAGCGCACCTGTCGTCAGGGCCAGGCTGATCGCGTACAGCGACAGGACGACGAGGACCATGCGGCCACGCCGCAGCAGCCCGTCGCTGCCGTGGGAGAGCTCGCGGTGGACGGCGGTGTTGAACAGCGTTGCGATCGCCATGGCGACTGCGTTCGCACCGAGCGCACCCAACATCGGGCGCCATGCGACGAACAGGAAGAGGTAGCCCAGCGTCGAGATCAGGCCGACGCCCGCGAAGCGCAGCAGCTGGTCCGCGGCGACGTCGTTCGAGCCGCGACGACGGAGCCCCTTGGGGCGGCGGAAGAGCAGCCGCCGCACGCCGCGCAGGTCCTCGAGGGCCGTCGAGAAGATGTTGACCCGGGAGTCGGGGTCGTCGACCCAGTCGACGGGGACTTCCCCGATGCGCAGGCCCAGCCGCTCCGCCGTGACGAGCAGCTCGGTGTCGAAGAACCACTCCTCGTCCTCGATGAGCGGCAGCACCTGCTGCGCCGCCTCGCGTCGCAGCGCCTTGAAGCCACACTGCGCGTCGCTGAAGTGCCCGCGCAGCGCGACCTTCAGCAGCAGGTTGTAGGCGCGGGAGATTAGTTCGCGCTTCGGCCCGCGCACGACGTGCGCGCCGGGTGCCAGCCGTGAGCCGATGGCGACGTCCCGGTGACCCGAGATGAGCGGCGCCACCAACGGCAGCAGGGCCGGCAGCGACGTCGACAGGTCCACGTCCATGTACGCCACGACGGGGGCGCTGCTGGTCGACCACGCCGAACGGAGCGCGTAGCCCCGTCCCTTGCGCGGAAGGTGCATGGCGGCGACCCCGGGAACCGTCTCGGCCAGCGTGTGGGCCACCTCCATGGTGTCGTCGGTGCTGGCGTTGTCGACGATCGTGACGAGCGCCCGGAAGGGGAACGACTCGTCGAGGAACGAGCGCAGCGCGGTGATGCGCGCCGCCAGCTGCGCCGCCTCGTTGTAGACGGGCACCACGATCTCGACGTCCATGGGGAGACGGCGGGGGTCCACGTCGGCCTCCCGGTGGGCCAGGGCTGTCATGCCCTGCATCGTGCCGATCGGGCCTCCAACCTCCATGAAGCCCCGCTGTGGACCGGGTGTGAATCCCGCGTTGGCTACGCGCTGGGCTGCACCGTCGCGCCATCCGTCGCGCCGTCGGCCTCGGCCGGGGCCGCGTCCGAACCCGCCACGTCGGCGTCGTTCGGGATGCGCACGGTCACCGTCATGCCCTGCCCCGGCGCGGAGCTGGCGGTGACGGTCCCGCCGTGGGCCTCGACGATGGCGGCGACGATCGAGAGCCCGAGACCGCTGCCACCCCGCATCCGCGAGCGCGCCGGGTCCGACCGGTAGAACCGCTCGAAGATCCTGTTTGCCTCGTCGCCCGGCATGCCCGGGCCGGTGTCGCGCACTTCGATCTCGGCCTCGTCACCGATTTGGTCGACCCTTACCGTCGTGGTCGTGCCCTCGGGCGTGTGCGCGCGCACGTTCGCCAGCAGGTTGTCCACGACCTGGCGGAGGCGGTCCTTGTCGCCGGTCACCTCGACCGGGTGCGGCGCCCAGAACTGCACCGGCCACGCCGGCCCCACCGCGGTGGCGGTGCGGACCCCTTCGGAGACCAGCGCCACGAGCTCGACCGGTTCGCGTTCCATCGGCACGCCTTCGTCGAGGCGGGCCAGCGTCAACAGGTCGCTCACCAGCCGGTCCATGCGCTCCGTCTCGATGCGGATGCCCGCGGCGATACGGGGCAGGTCCTCGGACCGTGTCCCGGCGCCGCGCTCGAAGAGCTCGGCGTACGCGGACACCGCGGCGATGGGTGTCCTGAGCTCGTGCGAGGCGTCCGCCACGAACTGGCGCAGGTGCTGTTCGTTCTGCTTGAGCCGCGACTCGGAGCGCACCCGCGCGTCGAACGCGTTCTGGATGCGTTCGAGCATCACGTTGAGGGCACGCGCCAGCCGGCCGACCTCGGTGGGCTCGTCGGCGCCCGGGACACGCTGGTCCAGGTTGCCGGCCGCGATCGCGTCGGCCGTGGCCTCGACGTCTTCGAGCGGCCGGAGGCCGAGCCGCACCAGCCACCAACCACCGAACAACGCCAGCACAATGGCGCCGGCGGTCACGGCCAGCTCGGTGAGGAACAGCGTGTGGAGGGTGCTGTCCTGGTCCGTCAGCGGCTGCGCCTGGACGAGCACGTCGTTCCCTCCCGGGAACTTGACCGCGCGCACCCGGAAGTCAGGGCCTCCTGAAGTCGTGGAGTTGGCCGTGAAGTACGCCACCTGCGTGCCGTCGGGCTGCGTGGAGAACCCGGTGATCGGCGACGGCAGCTGCGGGCTGTACGAGTGGGTGCCGACGTAGGCGGGGCACTTCCAGCCGTTGACCGTGTTCCCGTTGTCGTTGACGACGGCGCTGAAGTAGATGCCGAAGACGTTGGGGCCTCCCCTGCCCTGCACGCCCACCGGGCCGGGGCCGCTGTTGCCACTGTTGCCGCTGTCCCCGCTGTCGACCGCGTTGGCACCGTTGGGACCGCCCTGCGCGGGCGTCGAGCAACTGGGGCCGCCGGTCGCGTCGACGAGGAACGGGTGCGAGTGCTGGGCCAGCTGCTGGTCGACTTGGTTGTACAGCGAGTTGCGCAGGGCCGAGTACGTGGCGAAGTCCGCCACGACCAACGCGGCGATGGAGATCAGTCCGACCGCGAGGAGCAGGCGCAGCCGGAGGGACACTCAGGCCGCTCCGTTGGACGACTCCGGCTCGCGCAGCGTGTAACCGACGAGCCGGATGGTGTGAATGAGCGGGGGGCCGAACTTCTCGAGCTTCTTGCGCAAGTAGCTGACGTAGGTCTCCACGACGTTACCGTCGCCGCCGAAGTCGTAGTGCCAGACGTGGTCGAGGATCTGCGCCTTGGACAGCACGTGGCGCGGGTTGAGCATGAAATAACGCAACAGGTTGAACTCGGTGGCGGTCAGGTTGATTGCATGGCCGTCGCGCCGAACCTCGTGCGCGCTCTCGTCGAGTTCGACGTCCGAGAAGCGCAACACCCCGTCGTCGTCGGGCTCGTACCCGGTCCGCCGCAAGATGGCGTGCACCCTCGCGATCACCTCCGCCAGCGCGAACGGCTTCGTCACGTAGTCGTCGCCGCCGACCGTGAGGCCGGCCAGCTTGTCCGACAACGTGTCGCGGGCGGTGAGGAAGAGAACCGGGACGCGCAGGCCGTCCTGACGCAGGCGGCGCGTCACCTCGAGCCCGTCGAGGTCGGGCAGCATCACGTCGAGGATGACGAGATCGGGTGGGTCCTCCTGGGCCTGCGCCAGCGCCTTGCGCCCGGTCATCGCCTCGTCGACCGTGAAGCCCTCGTAGCGCAGCGACGTGGCCACCGCATCGACGATGGAGGGCTCGTCGTCAACCACCAGGACCCGGGGTCCGTTGTCGATCTTCACTTGGACACACCTCCCTGCCGAATCAGGGTGGCACCCCCGACTCCGGTCCTAGTGTGACCCGGCTGTGGGCCTCCTGTGAACGCGCCCCCGGCCCCGCCCGGGTCAGCCGGGAGGCAGTTCGAGGGCCCGTCGCAGCAGGTCGAGGGCCGAAATGGCCCCGTACTGGCGCACCCGCTCCCGGTCACCGGGCAGCCGGAGCTGGCGGGTCTCGGTCGGCCGGTCGGGCAGGGCGAGGCCCACGAAGATCGTCCCGGGCGCCACTCCCTCCTGGTCGTCGGGTCCCGCCACCCCGGTGATCCCGAGGCCCACGTCGGCACCGGTCACCTTGCACGCCCCCTCGGCCATGGCCGCCGCCGCCGGCTCGGTCACGACCGGCCCGGCCGGCACACCCAGCACGTCGAACTTCACCGCCGACGCGTAGGCCACGATGCCGCCCCGGAACCATTCGGAGGCGCCGGGCACGTTGACGAGACGGGATGCGATGAGGCCCCCGGTCAGCGACTCGGCCACGCCGAAGGTCAGCCCGCGCTCGATGAGGCGATTCGCGACCGCGACCTCCATCGACTCGTCGTCGACCCCGAACACGATGTCACCGAGACGCTCGGTGATGGAGCGGCGAACCTCGCCCTCCTCCTTGTCGAGCAGCGCGGTGACGTCACCGAGCGTGCGGGCCCGTGCGGTGATCCGCACCTTGATGCCCTCGATGCCCGAGGCGAGAAACGCCAGCGTGACGTCGCCGGCCGCGTCGAGCGCGTCGATGCGGTCCTGGAGCGACTCGGCCAGCCCGGACTCGCTGGCGCCCCACGTGCGCAGCACGCGGCTCGCGATGACGCCCTCCTCGCCGG
This sequence comes from Acidimicrobiales bacterium, assembly GCA_035569675.1. Lineage (GTDB taxonomy): Bacteria > Actinomycetota > Acidimicrobiia > Acidimicrobiales > RAAP-2 > Bog-473. Next base: position 7,441 of record DATMMN010000092.1, read on the forward strand.
CCTCGGCCATGCGGGCGCGCAGGTCGGGAAGAATGGCGCGCTCGAACATCTCGGCCATCTCGTAGGGGACACCCGGGACGGCATAGACGACCTTGTTGCCGACCGGGCAGATCAGCCCGGGCGCCGTACCGGCGGCCTGCTCGATGACCGCCGCGCCCTGCGGGACATCCGCCTGCCGCGCGTTGTTCTCCGACATCTCCCGGCCGCGGGCCCGGAAGAAGTCGGCGATGTGGTCGACGATCTCCTGGTCGCGCACGAGCGGCACGTTCATCACCTCGGCGATCGCCTCGCGGGTGATGTCGTCCTGCGTCGGGCCGAGCCCGCCGCACATGATGACGCCGTCGCTGCGGGCCAGCGCCGTGCGCAGCGCGAGCACGATGCGGTCGTGGTTGTCGCCCACCGCCTGGTGGAAGTGCGACGACACGCCGTTGGCGGCCAGGTTCTCGCCGAGCCAGGCGGAGTTGGTGTCCGCGATCTGTCCGAGCAGCAGCTCGGTGCCGACCGCCACGATCTCGATCCTCACGGCGAGTGACCTTAGGAGGCCACGGGTCGCTGCATGGCCCGGCGGCCATCGAGCAGGTACTCGGCCCCCGTGTAGAGGGTGAGCGCGCAGGCCAACCAGATCATCGCGAGCTGCAGGCCGTGCTGGTGCGCCAGCGGCGGGATGATGCACACGCCAACGGCGAGGTCCTGGACGAAGGTCTTGAGCTTGGCGGTGTTGCGGGCGGGGATGGACACCCCGCGGCGCCCGACCCACGAGCGGTAGCCCTGCATGCCGGCTTCGCGCGCCGCAATGAGGCCGACGGGGAGCCAGGGCAGGTGGCCCTGGGCGGCCAGCGTGATGAGCGCGCCGAGGACGACGGCCTTGTCGGCGAGGGGGTCGAGGAAGGCGCCCGAGCGGGTGGTGCCGTGGCGGCGGGCCATGTAGCCGTCGAGCCCGTCGCTGGCGGCGAGAAGGAAGCCGACGATCACGTTGACCCAGGACGCACCCCAGACGACGAGCATCAGGACGTAGACGGGGGCGGCGAGCAGCCGGGCCACGGTGACGGCGTTGGCGGGCGTGACCAGCGCGCTCGGGCCGAACGTGTAGCCGGGGTGCTCGGGGGCGGCCTCGCTCATGAGGCGGCGGCTCCGGTCGCGGCGAGCGCCCCGACGGGCACGGCACGCAGGTCGGGGCCCTCCGCGCCGACAAGGGCAAGCTCGACGAGGTCACCGACCGCCAGGTCGGCGGGCACGTGCACGATGCCGTCGATCTCGGGCGCCTCGTGCACCGTGCGGCCGCGGCCGGGCGCATCGACCAGGACCTGGCGCGTCGAGCCGACGAGCGCATCGCGCTTGGCCGCGGTGATGGCGTCCTGAAGCTCGGCGCACTCGCGCAGGCGCTCGAGCGCGAGCTCGGGCGGGACCTGGTCGGGGAGGCCGGCGGCGTGGGTGCCGTCCTCTTTGGAGAAGGTGAAGAAGCCGGCCCAGTCGAGCTGGGCGGTGGCGAGGAACTCGAGGAGCTGGTCGTGGTCGCGCTCGGTCTCGCCGGGGTAGCCGAGGATGAACGACGAGCGGAAGGTGGCCACCGGCTCGGCGGCGCGGATGTCGGCGATGCGGCGCAGGAAGCGCTCGCCGTCGCCCCAGCGCCGCATGCGCGCCAGGTGGGGACGGGACACGTGCTGGAGGGAGAGGTCGAAGTAGGGCACGCCCGTATCCAGGACAGCGCCGATCAGTTCGTCGGTGAGGCCCGACGGGTACAGGTAGAGGAGCCTCGTGCGTTCGACGCGCCCGGCGACGGCGCGGGTGAGAGCGGCGATGGGCGACGGGCGGCTCTGTCGGTCTTTGCCGCTGGCGCGGCCGGGCCCAGTGCGGTCGCGTCCGTACGAGGCGAGGTCCTGTGCCACGAGCACGATCTCGCGCAGGGGTGGGCCGCCGGCGGTGGTCGGGGTTTCGAGGAGACGGTCGACCTCGGCGAGGACGTCGTCGTGTGTGCGCGAGCGCTGCTTGCCGCGGAACGAGGGGATGGCGCAGAAGCCGCAGATGCGGTCGCACCCCTCGGCCACCTTCACGTAGGCCCACGGGGCGCGGGCGGCGGGCCGCGGGAGCTCGAGCAGGTCGAAGCCGCCGGTGATCGGAGCCGGTGGCGAGGGCGTGCGGGTCGCACCGAGTGCCACGGGCACAGAGGTCGCCGTGAGGGGTGCCGTTCCGACGAGGTCGTGGCCGAAACCGGCGACGAGGTCGACTTCGGGCAGCGCGTCGCGGAGTTCGTCGCCGTAGCGTTCGGCCATGCAGCCGGTGACGACGAGGCGGGCGTCGGGGCGGCGGCGCTCGGCCAGCATCAAGACGGTGTCGATCGATTCCTGACGGGCGGCCTCGATGAAGGCGCACGTGTTGACGACGACGAGGTCGGCGCCGTCGGGGTCCGTGGTGCCCTCGTAGCCCTGCGCCTCGAGGTACCCCTCGAGCTTGTCGGAGTCCACCTGGTTCTTGGGACATCCCAGGGTCTGCATGTAGTAGAGACCCACGACTTCGCACACCCTCCTGACCCCGGGCCGGCTCCCGCCGGGGTGACGGTGCTCGGCGGGCCCGCCGCGACGGGCCCGTTGCGGCCGGCGCGCACCGGGTGCGCGACGACCGAGCGGAGAGGGAGGGATTTGAACCCTCGGACCCAGTTACCCAGGTCAACTCATTAGCAGTGAGTCCGATTCGGCCGCTCTCGCACCTCTCCATGCCAGTTCAGAGCTATTTTTTTCGCAGTAGTGGCGCTGAACTGATTGCGCCAAGTCCTAATGATGTCCTAATCTTGAGCGCAGGCCAGCGCTTTCGTTAGGGCAGGAGATGGACATGACCAGGCAAGCATATGGCAGTGGGTCCATGACAGAACGCGGGCCTGGCGTATGGCGCCTGCGCGTCATGGTCGACGGAAAACAGCGCCAGGAGACCTTCCGGGGCACCGAGGCGGCAGCGCGGAAACGCCTTCGGAATATGGCCCCGGGAGAGGCCCGCACCGCGTATGTGACCCCCACTTCCAATGGCCGCACCTTCGGCGACCTACTAACAAAGTGGCTGGCGCACATCAAGGCCCGGGGTCGTGCACCAAAGACGATCGACGAGAACCGTCGAGAAATCGAATCCAGGATCCGTCCTCGGCTCGGTCACATCGACGTCGCCAAGCTCACTGCTGAAGATCTCGACAGCGCGTACTCAGCGTGGCTCGAAGAGCTGTCCCCCTCTTCGGTCCACCGTCATGCTGCAGTGATCTCCGCTGCGCTGACTCAGGGGGTCAAATGGGGATGGATCGATACGTCCCCGGCTACCAAGGCGAGCTCGCCATCGGCGACAACGACTCGGAAGCTCGTCACACCGACGACCAAACAGATCGCCACACTGATGAAGGCGGCACAGTCGGACGATCCAGTCATGGCCGCTGCTATCGCACTGGCCTTCGTGACTGGAGCCCGTAGAGGCGAGCTTGCAGCGCTCAAGTGGTCGGACATCGACCTCGATGCTGGGACGGTGCGGATCGAGAGCTCGCTCACGCAGGTGGGTAAGGCCCTGACCGAAAAGAGCACCAAGACGAATCGCGGCCGGACCGTGGCGATCGATGCTCGGACCGTGGCACTGCTGGAGCGCCATCGGGCCTGGCAAGTCAGTCTGTCAAAGGAGGCCGAATCGCCGCTCATCGCAGACCCTTACCTGCTTAGCGACAACGCGAATGGGGCGAGGCCGATGCAGCCGTCAAAAATCACGGACCGATTCACAGCGCTGCGTGAAAGGGTCGGTATGGGGTCGGTCCGATTCCATGATCTGCGCCATGCCAACGTCTCCGAGCAGTTGGCAGCCGGGATCGATCCGGCGACCGTCTCGGCCCGAGCCGGACATGCGAGCACTCGAATGACGCTCGATCGCTACGCCCATGCAATGCCAGCTGGCGGCACGGCGGCCGCGGCGGTGATGGGAGCACTCCTGCCTGCCGAGTAACCGCGAGCTGGCGCAAACGCGGCTCAGCCCCTGGAGAATCGCCGTTTAGGACTGCGGTCGTGGATTCGAAATGAGCCCTGGGTGGGAGAAATGCTCAGGTTCCAAAGCATTCAATAAACCCAGGGCTTCGCCGAGCGCCAAATGATTTGGTTTCTCTCAATCCCAACCCCGGTTCCCTCGTTCTCGGTCCCCGATCTCTGCCTGCGATCCCGGTTGCAGATGGGTTGCGAAATGGTCCAAATTTCCTATGGATCAAATCGGAGATGCGTACAACATTGCCCAAGACCTCGACGAACTGCGTCGCATGCGGGCGTTGATCTCGATTCTGATCGGAGGCATCGGTGCTTCGTTGGATTCCCCCAGGTAACGCAGCTCGCTCGCCACGCGTCGGCCGTTCGAATTCGCAACGGATGCGACACCGGACAAAGTCCTTCGGGTTACGTCGTGCTTTGCGCGACCGTTTCGTCGTGCGCGCAAGAGGGATTGCACATGTGGTCCTCGTCTCCAGTCTCCTCTTGCCGCTCGGCCTCACTCTGGGGGCTTCGCTCGCGACGACAGCCATCCTTGTCGCCCGATCAACCCCGGCGTCCGCCTCCACGTTGCCGTCGGTTGCTTCCATCACCCAGATGGGCCTCGCGAGCTACGCCCTCACGACCTCTGGAAACGTCTATTCGTGGGGATCCAATGCGCAAGGACAGCTCGGGAATGGTTCCAACGCCGACATCGGCTTTGCTCCACCTTCGCTACAGGACTCACAAACCACTCCGACCGAGGTTCTAGGAGTGGGAGGTACGGGACATCTCTCGGGGATCGCCAGCCTCACCGCAGTCAGTGGCACCGTCTATGCCTTGTCGACCTTGGGCAACGTGTACGCATGGGGACTAGCTCAAGATGGTCAGATCGGTAATGGCACCGCTCCATTTGGCCAGTCGACCCCCGTCGAGGTGGAAGGTGTGGGCGGTGTCGGTTATCTCTCCGACGTCGTCCAAGTTGCCGCGCTGAATTGGACGGCTTACGCGGTGACGTCGTCGGGCAACGTGTATGCCTGGGGGGACGGCGCAGATGGGCAGTTGGGCAATGGTACGACGACCTCGTCGCAGACCACGCCGGTCGAGGTGTCCGGTGTAGGCGGCTCGGGTTTCCTCGGTGACGTGACGACGCTGTACGTCGGACCCAACATCGGATCTTCGACTCAACGTGAAGCATTTGCGCTGACCTCGTCCGGCAACA
>DATMMN010000093.1:0-3383 GCA_035569675.1 Acidimicrobiales bacterium
GCCGCCATCTTCGGGTCCCGCGCCCGCTGCGAGGGTCGAGCCACGCGGGGCGGCCCGTACAGGCCGAAGGCGCCGCCCGGCCCGATGTACTGGCCGTTGTGCACGTGCGACGACGTCGCGGCGCAAAGCACCGGTAGCGCGCCGCCCGCGGCCGACTGGCCGAGGCTCGCACCGGCCGCCCGGCTGAGTCGCCGGCGCACGCGGCTCTTGCTCAGGGCGGCACCAGTGCCGGCGAGGTTGCTACGCGTCCAGCCGGGATGCGCCGCCAGCGCCATTGTCCGGAAGCCACCGGCCTCCAGGCGCCGGCTCAACTCGGCCACGAAAAGGAGATTGGCCAGCTTCGTGGTGCTGTACTGAATCCACGAGTTGCGGGCCTTCGTCGTCGCGACATTGTCGGGGCGGATCCGGCCGAAGCGGTGCATGTGGGAGCTGACCGCGACGATGCGCGATCGCTCGGTCGTCACCAACCGGTCCAGGAGCAGCCCGGTCAGGGCGAAGTGGCCCAGGTGGTTGGTCGCCATCTGCAACTCGAAGCCGTCCGCGGTCTGGCGGTAGGGCGTGCCCATGACGCCTCCGTTGTTGACGAGGAGGTCGAGGCGCGCGTGCTGCTCAATCATCCGTTCGGCCGCGGCGCGCACCGAAATCAGGTCGGAGAGGTCGAGGTCGAGCAGCTCGAGCGAGCTCCGGTCGAGCTGGCTTTCCAACTTGTCCCGGGCCCGGGCGGCCTTCTCCCTGTCGCGGCACGCCATGATCACGTGCGCGCCGTGATCGGACAGGACCCGCGTCGTCTCGTAGCCGATGCCACTGTTGGCGCCGGTCACGAGCGCGACCCGCCCGGTGAGGTCGCCCGCGTCGGCCGCACTCCAGGTGGGGCTGTTCGTCACCTCGCTGCCGGGGACCTTTTGCATGCACCGATCATGCCCCGCTCGGGGGCGGACGGCGGCCGGGAGCCGGGCCCGTCGGTTGGGATCAGGCGTTGCCGATGTGGTCGGCGGGCACGGTGCCGAGCTTCCCGGCCTCGAAGTCCTCGAAGGCCTGGATGATCTCGGCGCGGGTGTTCATCACGAACGGGCCGTGCGCGTAGACGGGCTCACCGATGGGCTGGCCGCCCAGGATGAGGACGTCGAGCGCGGGGTGCCGGGACTCTTGTTCGGCGTCGGCCCGCACCACGATCGCCTCACCGGGACCGTGCACAGCCAGAGACCCGGGGCGGATGGGCCGACTGTCGGGACCGACGGTGCCGCGGCCCGAGAGCACGTAGACGAGCGCGTTGAACTGGCTCGGCCAAGGAAGAACGAGTTCGGCTCCGGGTTCGACCGTGGCGTGGACCAGCGAGATAGGCGTGTGCGTCGAACCCGGACCGTGATGGCCCGCGACGTCACCGGCGATGACCCGGACCAGCGCACCGCCGTCGGGCGTGGTGAGCAGCAGCACGTTGTCGCCCTCGATGCCTTGGTAACGCGGGTCGATCCACTTGTCGGCGGCCGGCAGGTTCACCCAGAGCTGGATGCCATGGAACAGCCCGCCGGTGGCGATCAACTGCTCCGGTGGGCGCTCGATGTGCAGGATGCCCGAGCCGGCGGTCATCCACTGCGTCGAGCCGTTGGTGATCAGGCCGCCGCCACCGATGGAGTCCTGGTGCTGGAACGTGCCGTCGATCATGTAGGTGACGGTCTCGAAGCCACGGTGCGGGTGCCACGGCGTGCCCTTGGGCTCACCGGGCGCGTACTCGACCTCGCCCATCTGGTCCATGTGGATGAACGGGTCGAGCTCGGCCAGCGGGACGCCGGCGAAGGCGCGCCGTACGGGAAAGCCCTCGCCCTCGAAACCGGCGGGGGCGTCGGTCACCGTCTTCACGGGCCGGATCGACGAGCGGTCGGCCGGCGGCGTGATGCGGGGGAGCACCAGGTTGTCGGGGACGGTCACTGCGGGCATGGCGATCTCACTTCCTCTTGACGCCGGTACGCATGCCCTCTGGGCAATGTCCGGCGAACAGTTATGGAACCCGCCGGGACGACGTTCTGTTCCACCGGGGCGGTGGCCTGGCCTCCAATCAGTCTGCGTCGAGGCGGGCGACCTGGTCAGGGGTGAGTTCGATGGCAGCTGCGGCGGCGGAGGAGACGGCGGTCTCCGGGCGGCTGCTGCCGGGGATGGGGATGACGCGGGGGCCCTTGGCGAGCATCCAGGCCAGCGTGACCTGCTGGGGGCTGGCGCCGACCTCCTTGGCCACGGCCGCAAAGGCGGGGTGGGTGTGCTCGATGTCGTCGGCCCGTCCGATGCCGCCGAGCGGGCTCCAGGGGATGAACACGATGCCGAGCTTGTCGCAGTGCTCGAGCTCGCCCTCCGACGAGCGGAAGCGGGGCGAGAATTGGTTCTGCACGCTGACGAGCCGGCCGGCGAGCACCCGCTGCGCCTCGTCGATCTGGGCCACGGTGGCGTTGGAGACGCCGGCCATGAGGATCTTGCCCTCGTCGAGAAGGTCAGCCAGTGCGCCGACGGACTCGGCCCACGGAACCTTGGGGTCCGGGCGGTGGTACTGGTAGAGCCCGATGGCATCGACGCCGAGGCGTTTGAGGGACGCCTCGCATGCCTCTTTGATGTAGGCGGGGTCGCCGTGCACCGTCCAGCTGCCGTCGCCGGGGCGCCGGTGCCCGCCCTTGGTGGCGACGAGGACGTCGTCGGTCGGACCGCGGTAGGCGGCGAGCGCCTCGGCGACCAGCTCCTCGCCGTGGCCGTGTTCCTGGACGCTCAGCGAGTAGGCGTCGGCGGTGTCGATGATCGTGACGCCGGCATCGAGCGACGCGTGGATGGTGGCGACAGCTTGGCGGCGGTCGGGGCGGCCCTCGATGGAGAGGGGCATCTCGCCGAGGCCGATCGCGCTGACCGTCCGGTTGCCGATGGGACGCTGCTGCATTGGTCCTCCTCGTGGGTGCGGCGAAGAGCGGGATGCGCGGGTCAGCGCCTCCGCAACGCTTCGAACGTTACCGGCGTGCACGGAGTCTCGCCCGGGGTGAGCGGGTGCCCGGCGTCGACGAAGAGCCGGGTCGCTCCGCGTCAGCCCAGTTCGCGGGCGACGTGGAAGGCGATGCGGTACAGCTCGGTGTCGTCCGTGATCGGCCCGGCATGGGCGGCCCGGCGGCGAAGCGCCTCCTTGTCGATCTCGCCGGCGCGGCGGACGTCGGCCTTCGTGATTGATGCAAAGGAGACGAGGTCCATTTCGTCAACTTCGATCTCGACGCGGCCAACTATGTAGCGGCCCCCCACCTTCGCCTGCGGCCGGCGCCAGAGTCGGAACGACACGGTGATGTCGCCGGCGGCGATGTCGTCGCGCAGTTCCTTGCTGAACTCCACCGGACTCGACGCTATGGCACCGCCGGCCTCGA
>DATMMN010000094.1:0-28305 GCA_035569675.1 Acidimicrobiales bacterium
TCGAGGCCGCTGTGGAACGCGTGGAACACGATCGCGTCGAGAGCCGGCCGCACGTCTTGAGGGGCGTGGTGGATCACGGCCAGGGCCGCCGCCACGGACTGGTGGGACTCGGCCTTCGGTCCGGCCGGTATGGGAAGAGGACGGAACGCGCTGATGATCTTCGGCGCATAGGACGACGCGAAGATCGACCCGAAGACGGCCACGCCCAGGGTGCCGCCCAGCTCCCTCGTCGTGTTGTTCACCCCGGCGGCCGCGCCCCGCTGCTCGTCGGGCACCGACCCCATGACCGCCTCCGCGGTCGGCGCCGTGATGGACGACAGGCCGAGGGCCAGGAGGACCATCGACACGACGATGGGGCCCCAGTACACCGTGTTCGCCTGCGAATTGAACGCGGCGACGGCCAAGCCGCCACCCATGAGAAGCAGGCCCACCGACACGACGACGCGCGACCCGATCCTGAGCGCGACCACGGCGGCGAGCGGCGTGAAGACGGCCGCCACGACGGCGAAGGGCAACGTGTGCACGCCGGCGGACAGCGTCGAGTACCCCTTCACGAACTGGAAGTACTGGGTGATCAGGAAGATGAACCCGAAGAGGCTGAAGAACGCGACCGAGATCGAGAGCGCGCCCCCGCTGAAGCGCCGGATCAGGAAGACGCGCACGTCGAGGAGCGGCCCGTCGGTGCGGAGCTCGACCAGGCTGAAAACCGTGAGGAGCACGGCCGCGGCCGCGAAGCACGCCAGCGTCCCGGTAGCCGTCCAGCCCCACTGCGGGCCCTCGATGATGGCGAGCACGAGCGACGTCACGCCTGCCGTCGAGAGCACCACGCCGCGCACGTCGAAGCGGTGCAGCCGCACCCGGGGAAGCCGCGGGATCAAGAGCTGACCGGCGAGCAGGGTGACGGCCACGATGGGCAGGTTCACCAGGAAGATCGAGCCGTACCAGAAGTGCTCGAGCAGCGCGCCGCCCACGATCGGGCCGAACGCGACGGCGATGCCCGAGGTGGCGCCCCAGATGCCGAGCGCCTTCTGCCGTTCCGAGTGGTCGGGGAAGACGCTCGTCAGGATGGCGAGACTGGCCGGGAAGATGAAGGCGGCCGCGACGCCCATGAGGGCCCGGGAGGTGATCAGCGTGCCGGTCGAGTGCGAGGCTGCCGCCGCCGCCGAGAACACACCGAAGAAGACAAGGCCGACTTGCATCGTGCCTTTGCGGCCCAGGCGGTCTCCGATGCCACCGCCGGCGAGCAACAGGCCCGCGAAGGCCAGGCTGTACGCGTCGACGATCCACTGCAACGAGGTGATCGAGGCGCCGAGATGCTTGTTGAGCGTCGGGAGCGCGACGTTGACGATCGTGTTGTCGACCACGACCAGGAACACGCTGAGGCACAGGACCGCCAGGATCAGCCAACGGCGGCCGGTGGGTTGGGTTTCGGTCGACCCTGCCGTCCCGGACAGGCTCGTCGTCTCGAGTGTGGTTCCGCCCATCTCGACTCCTTCCGAACTCCCGTTGTAGAACACTGTGCTATTGTTATAGCACGATGTTCTTCAGTAAGGTACCGATGTGACGAAAAAGCTCCGGACCAGGACCCCCAGCGCCGGGATGGAGGCTGCGCTCCTCGAGGCGGCCGCCGACATTCTCGAGACCGAGGGTCCGGACGCCCTGTCGGTCCGGCGCATCGCGGCTGCCGCCGGGGTCGCGCCCATGGGCGTCTACAACCACTTCGATTCGAAGTCCGGCATCATCGAGGCCCTCTTCATCCAGGGCTTCGAACGCCTGTCCGAGGCGCTCCAGGCCGTCGCCGACGTGCAGGATCCCTACGAGGCGCTGCGCGAAGGGGGGCGCCGCTACCGCGCCCTCGCGCTGGAGCACCCGATGGTCTACCAGCTGATGTTCCTCCGGACCGTGCCGGGCTTCGAGCCCAGCGACCACGCGCTCGGTGTCGCGGGCGCCGCGTTCGCCAACCTGGTGACAGCCGTGCAGCGGGCCATGGCCGCCGGCGTGATCGCCGAAGGCGAACCCACCGAGACCGCCCAGCTGATCTGGTCCAGCATCCACGGCTGGGTGTCCCTCGAGCTCATGGGCATCGGCTTCGTCGAGGACCAGCAGGCCGGGTTCGACCGCGTGTGTTCCACGATGTTGGACGGGCTCAGCCCCGAGGCCGTGCGGCGCAGTCGGGCAAGGAGTTCGGCGCCCACCGGCTAGAGGGCGTACGGCCCTACCGCGGGTCGGGCCGGTCCAGGTTCCAGTGCAGCGCGACGTTGGGGTACCAGTGCACCGTCTCGTCGGTCTGGTACGGGATCATCCCGAAGCGCGTAATGGTGCGTTGACCACCCTCGTGGTCGCCGTAGAGCAGCTCCACGGTGAACGGCTCCAGTGCCTCGATGTCCTTGCGCAATGCCTCGTAGTCCGGCTCTGAGGAGTCACGAATGGCGGCCTGCCAGAAGCCGACGTCGTTCGGCGCTATGTAAAGATCCCGCGTCTGGCGCCGGAACTGGTCGGGCTGCAGGTGCGGCGTGTCGGCGTTTGCCACGTGGGGCACCACCGCCCACCCGACCGCGACCGCGAGCCCTGACCCGGCGTTGCGAAGCGAAATCGCCAGATAGATGTTGTCGTCGATGAGCTGCACGATGCCCTGGGCGCCGTCCAGCCGCGCCCAGTGGTTGTCCATCCAACGGATCTTCTGCACGGGATCGTCCAGCCGCGACGTCACGAGCACCGGCCGGAGGCCGACCCGGAACGCCTCTTCGGCCACCCGGGCGGAGCGATTCGCCGACCGGATGGACGCGAAGGTCGCTAAGGCGAGGACGAGCGTCCCGACCGCCGTGGCGAACGACGCGACGGTCGCCCAGTTCGTGGACGCGAGCACGACCCGAAGACTAGGCCCGACGACGGTGTCGGGCCGCGTGCACCGGACGGGCTGGCAAACTCGCGGCATGCTCGCCCACGTCTCCATCCAGTGCGCCGACTTCGACCGGAGCACCGACTTCTACGACACCGTCCTCGCCCCGCTCGGCGGGACCCGCGTCATGGAGGACGGCGACGCCATTGGCTACGGCATCCCACCCGCACCCACCTTCTGGATCGGGCGCCAACAGACCGGTCACGGCTTCCGCGAGACGCACATCGCCTTCCAGGCGCCCGACCGCGCCGCGGTGCGGGCGTTCGTCGAGGCCGCCCGCGCCAGCGGTGCCGAGGTGCTGCACGAGCCCAAGGTCTGGCCCGAGTACTACCGCACCTATTACGGCGGGTTCGTGCGTGACCCTGACGGCAACAACGTCGAGGCGGTCTGCCTCGCCTCCGAGTAGGACTCTTCGCAACGGGACTCCCGAAGGGGAATCCTCGAGGCGGTCGACTTCAGTCGGCCTTCTGCCCGATCACCGAGAACCATTCGACTCGATTCGGCTCGGGTGCGCCCGCCTGTCCGAGCGCCGGGCCCAAACGGGAGTTCATGAACTCCTCCTGATGCGCCTTCGACTCCCATACCTCGAAGACGACCATGGCGTCGCCCTGAACACCCGCAGCGTGACTGAGGATCCCGGCGGGCCATTCACCCTTGCCCGTATTCGGGTCCAACCCGAGGATGCCATTGACGGTGTTGTAGAGAGCAGTTGCGTTGGGACTCGTGAACTCGAGGATGATCGCTTCCGCCATCGGGTGCCTCCTTCTCCGGCATCACTGCCGGCATCGCCTCAAATGAGCTGACATCGCAAACATACGCCCGCCCGCTCTGAACAGGCTGAGAAGGTTGAGCGCTCAGCCATGAGGCATGACGAAGTGACGGGGTGCTGCCTACGCGTCCACCGTCAACGACTCCAAAAGCCCGGCGAAGCGCCGCTGCGCCTCAGCCCGACGCGTCGGGATGTGCTCGCTCGGCACCTCCCGCGGCGTGTAGCCCTTCAGCACCTGGCGCGCCACGGTCTGGCGGTGCACCTCGTCGGGCCCGTCGTAGATCCGGGCCGCCCGCGCCGCCCGGTACATGTGCTCCAGCGGCAGGTCGCACGAGAACCCGAGCGAGCCGTGCACCTGGATCGCCCGGTCGATCACGTCGTAGAGCACCTTCGCTCCGAAGTACTTGATCATCGCGATCTCGACCCGCGCCGCTTGCGCCCCCTCCCGGTCCATCTTCCAGGCCGCCTGCAGCGTCATCAGGCGCGCCGCCTGCATCTCGGCCATCGAGTCGGCGATCCAGTTTTGGATGGTCTGCTTCTCCGCCAGGGTCGAACCGTGCGTGTAGCGGGACACCGAGCGCTCGCACAACATGTCGAACGCGCGCCGCGACTGCCCCAACCACCGCATGCAGTGGTGGATCCGGCCCGGCCCGAGACGCTTCTGCGCCAGCGCAAACCCCGACCCCTCCCGTCCGATCAGGTTCCCCGCCGGGACCCGCACGTCCGTGTACACGATCTCGGCGTGGTTGCCGAAGCGCCCGAACGGCGTCTCGGGATCCTCCATCGTCGCCAAGTCCCTGACGATGTCCACCCCCGGCGTCGTGACCGGCACGATGATCATCGACGACCCTTGATACGGGTGCACGTCCGGGTTCGTCACCGCCATCACGATGAGGAAGTCCGCCACCGACCCGTTCGACGTGAACCACTTGTGCCCATTGATCACCCACTCGTCGCCGTCGCGCACCGCCGACGTGCTCAACAGCGTCGGGTCCGACCCGGCCGTGTTGGGCTCGGTCATCGAGAACGCCGAGCGCAGGTCGCCGTCGAGCAGCGGCCGCAGCCACTTCGCCCGCATCTCCTCGTCGCCCGTCTCCTCGATCCCGATCGCCAGCAACTCCGCGTTCCCCGAGTCCGGTGCGTTGTTGCCGAACACCACCGGCGCCAGCGGCGACTGCCCCAAGATCTCGTGCATCAACCCCAGCTTCACCTGCCCGAAGCCCATGCCCCCGAGCGCCGGCGGCAGGTGCGCCGCCCACAACCCCTCGGCCTTCACCCGCTCCTGCAGCGGCCGGATCACCTCGCGCACCTGCTCGTACGTCAGGTCCAGCGTCTCGAGCGGGAAGACCTCCTCGCGCACGAACGCGCGCATCCACGCGAGCTTCTCCTCGAAATCGGGCTCGGTCGAGAAATCCCAGGCCATCGGCGCTCCTTTTCCGCTCCCACGACACGGGCTCAGCTGTCGGGGGTCCCCACCCTGCCACTACCGTGGGCGCCGTGACCACCACGCCCGTCGCCTTCCGCTCCGGCGCGTCCTCGCACGCGTCCGCGCACGAGCTTTCGGACAGCCCACCGCCCCTGCCCCAAGCCGCCCTCAGTGCGGCGGACAGGGCTGTGATCGCCGGCGCCGAAAAGGCCCTCCTCGACGAGCGTCGCCTCCTGAGCGGTCACGAGCTCACCGCACTCGCCGCCCTGCCCGACGGCGCCGTCATGAACCTCGCCGCCCTGGCCCATCAGGTGCGCCTCGCCTGGTGCGGCCCCGAGGTCGAGGTCGAAGGCATCCTCTCGGCCAAGACCGGTGGCTGCCCCGAGGACTGCCACTTCTGCTCCCAGTCCTCACGCTTCGACACACCCGTGAAGGCCACCCCCTTTCTCGACCGCGACGAGGTCCTCGCCGCCGCCCGCGAGACCGCGACACTCGGCGCGTCGGAGTTCTGCATCGTGCTCGCGGTACGCGGACCGGACGAGCGCACACTGCAGCGGATCCTCGAGCTCGTCCCCCTCGTCCGCGAGCAGACGGGCCTCAACGTCGCCGTCAGCGCCGGCATCCTCACCGATGACCAGGCCCGCCGCCTCGCCAAAGGCGGCGTGCACCGCTACAACCACAACGTCGAAACGGCGCGCTCCTTCTTCCCCTCCATCGTCACGACCCACACCTGGGACGAGCGGGCCGACACCTGCCGCCTGGTCAAGGTGCACGGGATGGAGCTCTGCTGCGGCGCGCTGCTCAACATGGGCGAGACCGACGACCAGCGCGTCGAGCTGCTGACCCAGCTCCAGGAACTCGAGCCGACCGAGGTGCCCCTTAACTTCCTCAACCCGAGGCCGGGTACACCGCTCGGCGACCGCAAGATCCTCGGCGCCTGGGAGGCGGTCCGCTGGATCGCGCTGTTCCGCCTCGCGCTTCCCTCGGTCATCCTCCGCTACGCCGGCGGCCGCGAGGTCACGCTGCGCGACCTCCAGGCCATCGGCATGACGGCGGGCATCAACGCGCTGATCGTCGGTAACTACCTCACAACCCTCGGTCGCTCCGCCGACGAGGATCTCCAGATGCTCGACGACCTCCGCATGCCGATCGGCGCGCTCAGCGCCGCCATCTGAGCCGCGACTTCGAAGGCAGGTTCCGCCGCATGCCTGTGGTCACCCACTGCACCGGCTGCGGCAAATCGCTGTCGGAATGCCACGGGTGCGGGCGCGAGCTCGATCCGCCTCGCTTCTGCTCCGAGTGCGGCCGGCGCATGACGGTGATGGTCATCCCCACCGGCTGGGTGGCGAACTGTCGCGACCACGGCGAACTGCGTTCCGACGCCGTGTGACGACACGCACGGTGTGAACCCGCTTAATGCCATGTCCCCCGAGCGCAGTGAGAATACGCCGGTATCAGGGTCAGGACGGTTAGTGCTGGGACGGGATCAGTCGCTCTTTGAGCATCCGCTGGCGGTCCTTGGCACCTAGATGAGCGGGTTCCGTAGTGTCCACGAAATCGAGGAATGCAGCCACGAATTGTTCCGGCGCTTCGATCTGGGGGAAGTGGCCCACGCCCTCGATAATCACCAATTGGCACCCAGGAATCGCATCACATGCAGCGTGCGCATGGCTGACCGGGATGATGTCGTCCCGGTCGCCCCACATGATCAACGTCGGCATGGACGAAGCCAGGTAGAGGCGATCCAGAGCGCTCACCGATTGACCACCGGGGTCGATGACCGATCTGATGGTCCGGACGAATGCCTGACGGTTCTCCGCCTCGGCGAGCGACGCGTAGGCACTCCACATCTCGGTGATGCGGCCCATGCGAATACCACGATTGGTAATCGCTCGCAACAGACTGTCTCCCCAGTCGCGAGCGAAGCTCGGGAAGATTACGGGCATCAAATACTCACTCCCCGGTAGCGTCAGGAAGCGAAGCATCCAGTTCACTTCTCGCCCGAGGCCTCCGCTGGCTACGAGCACCAGACGATC
Organism: Acidimicrobiales bacterium; assembly: GCA_035569675.1. Taxonomy (GTDB): domain Bacteria; phylum Actinomycetota; class Acidimicrobiia; order Acidimicrobiales; family RAAP-2; genus Bog-473. The sequence continues at coordinate 7,131 of DATMMN010000094.1, forward strand.
GCACACTTCGGGGTACTGATAAGCAAGCTGCATGGCCACGCCGCCGCCGAACGACTGTCCGATGACTGACGCATGCTCGATGTCGAGGACTTCGAGGAGATCACGGACGCCACTGGCAAAGGCACCCAGCGAGTAGTCGCCGGCTGGCTTCTCGGACAGTCCGTGACCCATGAGATCCGGCGCAATGACGGTGAAGCGATCCCTGAGACTGGGGATCACGTCCCGCCAGGTACGAGAACTACCGGCGATGCCATGGAGAAGCAGCAGTGCCGGTCCTTCCCCATCCATGTAGTACGCCAGGTCGTGACCGTGAATCGAGACGTGCTGGATTTCACCTTCCATACGGCCATCATCTCCCATCTGGGCGACCGGAACGCGCTAAGGAGGACGCCTCCAGGAAATCCCGAATCGTGACTGAATGTCTCTCGGACCGCGTTCCTTGGATGAAGAACCCGATACGCCTGCGCGTCCCCATGCGCCAGTAGGGCGATGGATGAGCGGGCAGACCAAACGGAATACTATTCGACCGTTCGAACGAGCTTTGCCAGCTCGGTCTCATCACCCGGAGTACGAAACACCTGGAAAAGGTCGTGCTCGCGAAGCCACGAGCGGTTCCGCTGATGGAGCTCTGATCCCTGGTCGAATCTGTTGAGCACTACCACGGTCAGTGCTGGTAGTCGCAACAACGTATCCATCGTGAGACGCACCGAATTGATCGTGCCCAGTTCGGCGTCGGCCACCAGCAATACGACGTCAGGCATCGCAGCGACGACGAGTGCCAGGCAATCGCCGTCCTCAGCGATGGGTGAACGCAAACCCCCGGCGGTCTCGAGAAACCCCACATCGACTGGATGCTGAGGCCACTGCAACTCCTCGATTAAATCGTCGAGGGTGAAGATTGGCCGCCCCAGGGCATCGGCGGCCATCGGCGGCGCCATCGCCATCTCGTACCACCGGTGGGGCGGACACACCAGTTCGGGCAGTTCTCCGCTCGCGGCACCAAGGACGGCCGCGTCGTAGTCCGCAGGGTCGTCAGACGCATCGAATGACTGGGCTGGTTTGCGCGCCGAAACCGCGATCCCCTCCTGCCGCAGGGTTTCGAGGAGCCGAGCGGTGACGTACGTCTTACCGATGTCGGTGCCCGTGCCGACGACGGCCACCAGCCGGTTCGGCCGCGCCACTACCGAGCGCCAACGGCTATGGATTCGGGCACAGGCAGGGAATGCAGCGCATCGATTAGACGTGTCACGTCGTCGTCACGGTGCGCGGCCGAGAGGGTGACCCGCAAGCGGCTTGTGCCCACCGGCACCGTGGGTGGCCGGATGGCCGGCACCCAGAGGCCGTCCTCCAAGAGGGTCGTAGACGCATCGATCGCCGCCTGTTCGGATCCCAGGATGACCGGGATGATCGGGCTGCAATGCTCCAGCGGCACGACGCCTGCTGTGGACATCCTCTGCACCAGCGCCGCCAGGCGCTCGACGAGTGCCTCACCTTCGGAAGATCGAAGGATGCGCAAGGCCGAAAGGGCTGCGGCGGCGTCGGCTGGTGACACGGCGGTCGAGAAGATGTAGGGGCGAGCCCGGTTGATCAGCAGATCCACGACGTCGCGCGACGCCGCCACGAACCCTCCGAGCGCGCCCAGCGCCTTCGACATCGTTCCGACCCGGATGACCGTGGGTTGCGCCGTTTCTGAGGTCGGCGGCAACTCCAGGCGCGGCCCCAGCACCGCATGCGCCTCGTCGATCACGAGCAAGGCCCCGCGTCGAGCGCACAACGCCACCAGCTCGTCGAGCGGCGCCACGTCGCCGTCCATCGAGAAGACCGAGTCCGTGACGACCAGCGACGGCATCTGCGGCCCGGCATCACCCGCTACGAGCAGTTCGTCAAGCTGTCCCAGGTCGGCGTGGCGGTAGACGGTCAGCTGGGCTCGCGAGAGGCGGCAGCCGTCGACGATGCTGGCATGGTTCAACTCGTCCGAGAAGATGTGGACACCCGGACCGGCCAGGACGCTCAGGACACCGAGGTTCGCAGCGAAACCTGTCGGGAAGCAGACGGCCGCCTCGCTTCCCTTCCACTGAGCTAGCTCATCCTCGAGCTCGGCGTGAACGGGGCGCGATCCGGTAACGAGGCGCGACGCGCCTGCCCCCGTGCCCCAGCGCTCGAGAGCGTCGTGCGCGGCGGCCCGCACAGCCGGATGCGCGCTCAGCCCGAGATAGTCGTTCGACGCGAAGGAGACCACGTTCGCTCCATCGAGGGTGCCTTGAGGGCCCCGGGCGTCGAACTGCCGCGGCGAGCGCCAGCGTCCCTCGTCCACAACCTGCGCCAGCTGAGCCCGGATCCGGTCCGGCCAGTTCCCCGAGCTCACGAGGTCTGCGTCACCTCGTCGAGGGCCGCTGCCAGCGCGTCGACGATCCGCACAATCTCGCCCTCCGTGATGGTGAGCGGCGGCATCACCACGACCACATCGCCGAGCGGACGGAGCAAGACGCCCCGGTCGACGGCGCTGGCGCACACGCGGCGACCCCAGCGGAGCTGGTCCTTCGGCGGCGCGAGCTCGACGCCGACCATCAGGCCGCGCTGCCGGACTTCGCGTACCGCCGGGTTGGGGACGACGCGGCGGACCAAGAGATCGGCGAGTTGCGCGGTTCGGTCTCGGACATTCGCCAGGACGTCCCAGGACTCGAGGAGGCGTAGGTGTTCGAGGGCGACGGCAGCGGCCAGCGCGTTCCCCCCGTAGGAGTGCCCGTGGTAGAAGGTCGCAGGCCCGAGGTCAGGGCCGAGGAAGGCGTCGAACACTCGGCCCGACGCCGCGGTGGCCGACATGGCCAGATAGCCGCCGGTGATGCCCTTGCCGAGGCAGAGCAGATCGGGCCGCAGTCCGCATTGCTCGGACGCGAAGAGTGTGCCGGTCCGACCGAATCCCGTCGCGACTTCGTCACACACGAGCAACACGCCGGCGTCGCGGCAGGCGTCGCCTACGCGGTGGACGTCGTCCGCATCGGCCACGAGTATGCCCGCCGCGCCCTGTACGAGCGGCTCGAGCACGACGGCCGCCAATTCGCCGGCGTGCGCGGCTATGGCGGCGCAGGCCTTGTCAGCCCAACCGGGATCGGCGTAGCCGGGTGTGCGGACAACCGGGAAACACAATGGCCCGAAGACAGCGCTGAACACGCCACCGTCGCCGAGCGACAGCGACCCGATCGTGTCGCCGTGGTACGCGTCGCCCAGGGCCAGGAACTGCGTGCGTCCCTCGACCCCGCGGTTGACCCAGTACTGGAATGCGATCTTCAAGGCCTGCTCTACGGCGACGGCACCGTCGGCGGCGAAGAGGAAGTGCGGATCGTCCACCGGCACGAGTGGCGCGAGCGCCTCGGCCAGCTCGACGACGACGGTGTTGCCGTTGCCGAGCATCGTCGAGTGCGCCACTTTGTCCGCTTGCGCGGCCAGGGCGCGGTCGAGCTCGGGGACCCGATGGCCGAGGGTGTTCACCCAGAGCGAGGAGATGGCGTCGAGATAGCGGCGACCTCGGGCGTCGATGAGCTCGCGGCCCTCGGCCCGCTCGATGACCAGTGGGGTGTTGTCGGCGTACGTGGCCATCTGGGTGAACCCATGCCAGACAACGGCGGCGTCGCGGTCGACCCAGCTCGGGGCGGCATCGGGAATAGTGCTGCTCACGGCCCGATTCTGCACTCCGCGGGCCCTGATCGGCCAATGGGATTCCTGCGCGAAAATGGGTCATGGACCTGATCGGCGTCGTCGACACGATGTTCGCCCGTTATGACATGGGCGGCGAGGCGCTCGACGAGCTCTCGCAATGCCCCGGCTACGGGACGACCTTCACCACGATCCGGCGCACGGTGCCCGGCTTCAAGGACCTGGCCGTGGCGGCCAAGAAGCTGATCGAGGAAGAGGGTTGCCGGATCGTCGTCGCACTCGGGATGCCCGGCAAGGAAAAGGTGGACAAGGTCTGCGCGCACGAGGCGTCGACGGGGATCATGCAGGCGCAGCTCATGACGAACACGCCGATCCTCGAGGTGTTCGTCCACGAGGACGAGTCCGACGACCCGGCCACGCTGGCCATGGTGTTCAAAAACCGCTCTCGGGACCACGCCCGCAACGCCTATCTCATGCTGTACGAGCCCGAGCAGCTGACAGCGAGGGCGGGGCAGGGCATCCGCCAGGGCTTCGCCCACGCCGGTCCGCTCGAGCTCTGATCACACCGCGCCGGGCCCACCCCTCAGCTGGCGGGCCCCGGAACAGTCCGCCGACCCGGGTACTCGCTGCCCGCCTGCTGAGGGGCGGATGCTGTGAGAGCGCTTTGACTGTCAGCTAGGTGTGAACTTGAACAACGTGAGATCTGTGGTCATGCGAACGCGACCGGTCATGAGTTCTGCCAGGAGACGGAGAACGACCGGCCGTCGGCGCTGAGGTTGCTCGGGACGGCCAGGGTCCGGTTGCCGACCGCCATGGTGATCGCGTTGGCGTTGAAGGCGGCGAGCGAACCGTTGTTGCCGGAGTTGTCGATGAGGTCGGCGTTCCCGAAGCCGACCTGGCCGAAGTCAGAGAGTGGCACCTCGCTGCAGAACAAGATGTTGCACGACGACGGCGCTTCGGCCACCACTTCGGCCGAGGAGCGCCCGAACCCGGGCGACGCGTTCTGGGTCGTGCCAAAGAACCAGCCGGCTGTGGTGTCCTTGAGCGCGAGGTAGAAGGTCGTGCCCGAGCCGTTCGACGCGACCCAGGCGGTCATCTGGTCGCCCGGATGGACCGGGTACGCACTCGACAGGACCTGGGAGGGATTCGGGAACATTTCCCACCAGGCGTAGTACATGGGCGTCTTGCCGTTGCAGTCCGAGTCGGCGCCGAGTTGCTCGACGCTGTTCGAGGCGTAGCCGTCGAGGCCCACCCAGAACGACGCAGCAGAAGAGCCTGGTCCCAAGAGGTTGCCGAGACCGTTGCCGCCAAGCAACCCGTTGAGGACGCCGCCACCGACACCCCCACCGGCGCTGCAGTTCACGGCAGGCTGGGTCCAGCTGGCGGCCACCGAGTCGTAGGTGTCCTGATTGTCGGCGTAGCCGCTCCAGTTCTGCGACTGCACGTTGGTCACATGGCGCAGGCCGTGGCCCAGGACCTGGCCGAGGCCTGGCAGCACCACCTTGCCGATGATGGGCTGGTGGTACAGGCCAGGCGTGGGAAGGCTGGTGGAGCCCGCCGCAGCCGATGCAGCCGCCGCCGGTGTGGCGGCGGCGGTGGAGAGGACCGGTGCGGCCGCGGCCGCCAGGCCGAGCACGCACACAGCCGACACGAGCATCCTCCGCGCGGATTCCCGCATCGAACCTCCCCTGACCATCCGGCTCCCAGCAGCCAATTCCCACCCTGACCAGTTGATGCTTCCTCTACACCGTGGCATCCGCTGCCACGACGCGAGAGTGCGAGGCACTCCCCCGCACCACTATGGGAACGGCCGTGAATCAGGGATCATGCGGCAGTCCGAGGACCTTTTCCGCCACGATGTTGCGCTGCACCTCCGATGTGCCGCCACCGATCGTGAGGGCAGGGGCGAACTGGAACCCCCGCGACCAGGTGTTGTCCCCGATCGCCGCCCCGCCGGGGCCCCAGCCGCCGACCGGGCCCGTGCCGTCGAGCATGCCGTGAGCGCCGGCCAGGTCGCGGGCAAGGTCCATGATGTGTTGCCCGTGGGCGTCGGCGATGGCCTTGCGGACGGAGGCCTCGGCCCCGGGCACCTTGCCGGCGAGGACCGCTGACACCGTGCGCATGCGCAGGACGCGCAGGATCTGGCCCTCCACGAAGACGTCGACGAGCCGGTCGCGGGTCACGGCGTCAGGCGCGCCGCCCGCGGTGCGGACGATGGCGACGAGGTCGTCCGCCGTCGGGCCCATGCCCCAGAGCGCGCCCTCGCCGCTGAGCGAGACCCGTTCGTTGCCGAGGGTCACCTTCGCCAGCGCCCAACCGCCGTGCTCGGAGCCGACGAGGTGGTCGGCCGGGATCCGCACGTCGGTGAAGAACACCTCGTTGAACGCGTGCTCGCCGGTCATGTCGATGAGGGGACGTATCTCGATGCCGGGGGCGTCCATGGGGCAGTCGAAGTAACCGATGCCCTGGTGCTTGGCGGCGGTGGGGTCGGTGCGCGCCAGGAGGATGCCGTAGCGGGCGATGTGGGCGTAGCTCGTCCAGACCTTCAGGCCGTTGACGACGTAGTGGTCGCCGTCGCGCTCGGCCTTCGTGGTGAGCGAGGCGAGGTCGGAGCCGGCGCCGGGCTCGGAGAAGAGCTGGCACCAGAACTCCTCCCCCGAGAGCAGCGGCCAGATCCAGCGCTCCTTCTGCTCGTCGCTTCCTGCGTACATCAGCGTGGGGCCCGCCCAGCCGATGCCGATCGGGTTGATTGGGCGGCGGACGTTTGCCCGTTTGAGCTCCTCGTCGATGACGAGTTGCGTGAGGGGATCCGCATCGAGGCCATAGGGAGGTGCCCAGTGGGGCACGACGTAGCCCGCCTCGGCGAGGTCTCGTCCGGAGGGACGCGGGTTCTGCGCCAGCCACTCCCTGACCTGGCTCCGGCGCGGGTCGTCGTCGCTTGGGAGGCCGAGGTCCACTTTCGGAGCGTATTCTCATGCCCTCGCTCCGCGCATGTTGAGGGGCGGGGGGTCGACTTGATGCCGGCGGTGCCGGCGGCCTTGGTTGACGCGCAGGAATCGGACTGTCGGAAAGCGGTAGAGGGCGGGGTGGAGCGAAGGATGACTGACTGGAACTACGCAGACGTCTGGGAGACCGTGGCCGACGTGCAACCGTCGTCGGCGGCGGTGGTCCAGGGATCGAGGACGCTGCCGTGGGAGGAATTCGACCGGGGCGCCGACGGCATCGCGCAATTCCTCCTGGACCTCGATGTGGACCGGCAGGACAAGGTCGCGCTCTACCTCTACAACTCGCCCGAGTACCTCCAGACCACCTACGCCGCGATGAAGGTCGGGCTCGTGCCGGTCAACACGAACTACCGCTACGGCGACGACGAACTGTCCTATCTCTGGGACAACGCAGATGCGGTGGCCGTTGTCTTCCACGGGACGTTCGCGGACCGGATCGAGAGGATTCTGGATCGCGTGCCCCGCGTCAAGGGGTGGCTTTGGGTCGACGACGGCGCCGGCCCGTGCCCAGATTGGGCGACGCCCTACGAGGACGCGGTGAAGAGCGCGGTGGAACGCACCCGCGCGCCGTGGGGCCGCAGCGGCGACGACCTCTACATGCTCTATACCGGCGGCACCACCGGGATGCCGAAGGGAGTCATGTGGCGCCAGGACGACCTGTTCGCGCGACTGATCGACGGCGGCGTGCGCCACTACGACGTGAACGCGGGCCTCGAGGGGGTGCGGACCGCGTTGTCAGCGTCGCCGGGTGGCGTGACCCTGATGCCGGCCTGTCCGCTCATGCACGGCACGGGCGCGTTCACGGCCCACACGGTGCTCGCCGAGGGCGGTCGCGTCTGCCTTTTGGAGTCAAAGAAGTACGACCCGGTCGAGCTGCTGGACACGGTGGAGCGGGAGAAGGTCAACGGGCTCGTCATCGTGGGTGACCCGTTCTCGCGGCCGCTGTTGACTGCGCTCGATGCGAACCCGGGGCGGTGGGACCTGAGCTCGCTGATGATGGTGATCTCCTCCGGTGCGATGTGGAGCGAGCCCGTCAAGCAAGAGCTGCTGGCACACCATCCCGGGATGCTCCTGGTGGACGCGTTCAGCTCGTCGGAGGCCCTGGGGATGGGCGTCTCGGTCTCGGGCGGTGGCTCGGCGGCAAAGACAGCGAGTTTCACGTTGGGCCCGGACGTCAAGGTGCTGACCGAGGACGGACGGCACGTCGAGCCTGGCTCCGACGAAGTGGGTGTGCTCGCGCTCGGTGGGCGGAACCCCCTCGGGTACTACAAGGACACGGAGAAGTCGGACCGCACGTTCAAGGAGATCGACGGTGTGCGCTACTCGATCCCCGGCGATTACGCGCAGGTCGACGCCGACGGGACGATCCATCTGCTCGGGCGCGGCTCGGTCTGCATCAACTCGGGCGGCGAGAAGATCTTCCCCGAAGAGGTCGAGGAAGCCCTGAAGACCCATGCATCGGTGCGAGACGCCGTGGTCGTGGGCATTCCACACGAGACCTACGGCGAGCAGATCGTCGCCGTCGTGGAGCCGGCCGAGGGCATGTCCACCGAGTCGCTGTCGGAGACGGAGCTGATCGATTACGTGAAGGGACGACTGGCCTCGTACAAGGCCCCCCGGCGGGTGCGGAGTGTGCCCACAATCGGGCGCGCGCCCAACGGCAAGGTCGACTACAAGCGGCACCGGGCCGAGTCGATAGAGGAGCTGGGGGCGGCGGCGGCCGGCTGAGGGTGTTGCGGCGCGTCGCGCGGGGTCGTTGATGTTCGTCGCCCCGGTCGATGCCACGCTGGGCGAGCCGGAGTGGCGGACCTTCGTGGACGCCCATCCGTTCGGGCATCTGGTCGCACGCGGTGGATCCACGCGGGAATTCCCGGTGGTGGTGCCGACGCAGTTCGTGCTCGCAGGTTCGACGGTGTGGCTGCATCTCGTGCGGGCCAACCCGGTGTTCGGTGCGTTGTCCGAGGATCCACGGGTCGTCCTGAGCGTCGCGGACGATTGGGCGTTCGTGCCCTCGGAGTGGAAGGCGATCGGGAATGAGGATCCGGCGTTGGGGATCCCGACGACCTACTACGGCGCGGTGCAGCTCCTGGGGGAGGCACGCGTCCACGACGAGCGGGTGGCGCCGGGGAGCGTCGCCGAGATCCTGCGGCGCCAGCTTTCGGTGTTCCAGCCCGAGGTGACGGTGGCCGACCCGTCCGAGGCGCACGCGGCGAAGCTGTTGGGAATCCTCGGGATCGAAATCCGCGTGTCGCAGGTACTCGCCAAGTTCAAGTACGGCGGGAATGTCGACGCTGCGCACCGGCGGGCCGTGGTGGCAAGGCTGAACTCGCGGGGCGGTCCGGGTGACGATGCCGCCGCGGAGCACGTGCTGCGCCGGCTGGAGTCCGGCTAGCTACTCCGCGGCTTTGGCCAGGTTGTCGAGCGTCTGCGCCATCTGGCGCTCGGCGGTGCCGGCACTGTGCTCGCCCATGACGCGGGCCAGCGTCGCGAACCACGGCTTGCGCTTGTCGACCCAGGACTCGGTCACGCGGCAGCCGCCTTCGGTGCTCTCGAATTCATAGCGCCAGTTGGCCACCTCGAGCGGGCCGGAGGTCACCGCGAACTCGAAGAGCTTGCCGGGCTCACACCCGACGACGGTGACCGTGGTCGACCAGCGCCTGACGCCGTTCTTGTTGTTGCCCTTGAACACCGAGCCGAGAGCGGGGCCAGTGGCGCCCTTGACCCACTTGCCGCCGGCGTTCTCCGGCGACCACTCGCCCATCCGCGGGAGATCGGCGACCAGCCCCCAGACCTTTTCCGAGGGCGCGGCGATGTCGCGGGATGCGGCTGTGGGGTACGCCATGGCGGGACACAGTACAGCGGGAGCGTGAGGTCCTGGTGGTACGACCAGGACCGCCGCGACGGCGGTTGGGTCGGCGGGGCGCGGCCGGCTCCGCTTGGTCGGCCACTTCGGAACGATTGCCCGCAGAAAGAGAACCTGTTCTAATCTCGGCCGATGGAGTTCAACCTCGCCAACCTGTTCGAGGCGGCTGTCGACGCCTACCCGGAACGGGAGTACTTGGTGGCGGACGGCAAGCGGCGGACGTACGCGGAGATGGAGGCCCGTGCGAACCAGCTGGCCCATTACTTTGCCGGGCGGGGCATCAGGCCGGGGGACCACGTCGGTATCTACGCCTACAACTCCGTGGAGTGGGTCGAGACCGCGTGGGCCGTCTTCAAGCTGCGGGCGGTCTGGATCAACATCAACTACCGCTACGTCAAAGACGAGCTGCGGTACCTCTTGAGCAACGCGGACCTGCAGGCACTCGTGTACGCGCGCGAGTTCTCGCCCTTGGTCGCCGCGCTGGCGCCGGAGCTGCCGGAACTGCGGGAGTTGGTGGTGATCGAGGACGGGTCCGACGCCGAGGTGGCACCGGGATCGGTGACATACGAGTCGGCGTTGTCGGGGCAGTCCGAGGAGCGTGACTTCGAGCCCCGCTCGGGTGACGACCTCTACATCCTCTATACCGGCGGCACGACCGGGATGCCCAAAGGCGTCGTGTGGCGCCACGAGGACGTCTTCTACGCGCTCGGCGGCGGGACCGACCCCGTGACGAACACGCGGATGACCGACCCTTCCGTCTTGATCGAGAAGGGCGCCGGCGGTGGGATGGTGCACCTGCCGGTGGCGCCGCTGATGCACGGGGCGACGCAGTGGTCCGTAATGGGTCAGAGCTTCGTCGGCTCCAAGATCGTGCTCATAGCCAAGTTCGACCCCGATGCGGTCTGGCGGCTGGTCGGCCAGGAGGGCGTGAACTCGGTCATGATCACCGGCGACGCCATGGGCAAGCCCTTGGTGGAGCAGCTGGACGCGCCCGAGGCCGACGGGTACGACCTCTCGTCGTTGCTGGCCGTGGTGTCGTCGGCCGCGTTGTTCTCGGCGCCGGTGAAGGACCAGTTCTTCGAGCGCCTCCCCCACCTGGTGATCACCGACGCCATCGGGTCGTCCGAAGGTGGCAACAACGGGATGACCATGGTGACGGCCGGGAACACCGCGATGAAGAGCGGGCCGACAGTGCACCTCTTGGGCCAGACGGTGGTGTTCGACGAGAACCTGGAGTTGGTGGCGCCGGGGTCGGGCGTGATCGGCAAGATCGCCCGCTCGGGCGACATCCCGCTCGGCTATTACAACGACCCCGAGAAGACGGCCGAGGTGTTCCTTTCCGTGCGTGGGACGCGGTACGTGATGCCCGGGGACTATGCCACCGTCGAGGAGGACGGGTCGATCACTCTGCTCGGCCGGGGGTCGATCGTCATCAATTCGGGCGGCGAGAAGATCTTCCCCGAGGAGGTGGAGTCAGCGGTGCGCTCGCACCCTGACGTGATGGACGCCATCGTGTGCGGCGCTCCGGACGAACGGTGGGGCCAGACGGTCGCGGCGATCGTGCAGCCCCGGGCCGGGCATACGGCGCCTTCGTTGGAGGCGCTGCAGTCGCATTGCCGGGATTTCGTGGCGGGGTACAAGGTGCCGCGTCGCTTGCACGTCGTCGACGCGGTCGAGCGCTCGCCGAGTGGGAAGCCCGACTACCAGTGGGCCGCGGCGATCGTGACTGGGGCGCCGGCGGGGACTTCGTAGCACTCGCGCATTGCCCTGGCCGCCCGCGTTCGGCGTCGGCGTCGGCGGTGGCCCGCAACGGCGGTTAGTGAGCTCAGTGCTTCGACAGTCCGAGGGCGGCGCGTTAGCTTGCGCACAATCGAGCTGCGAGCGGAGGGCACGAACTTGGGGATCTGGACAAGGCCGGGCGTATGGCGATCGTTGGGTACCTGCTCGCTCGCACTCGCGCTCGGTGCCCTCGTTTTCGTCGTAGCGGCACACACCCCTGCCGCGGCGAGCGATCAGCCGCACGTCGACGCGACGACGTCATGGACTGTGTACCACGGGAACGCGCTCGGCACGGGTGCCGACCTCTCCGGCGTCACGTTCTCACCGCCGAACCACGCGTGGACGTCACCGGTCCTCGACGGCCAGGTCTACGGAGAGCCGCTCGAAGCCACCGGTCGGGTGTACGTGGCGACGGAGAACGACACGATCTACGCGTTGGCAGCGAACACGGGCGCCGTCTTGTGGTTCAAACACGTTGCGACGCCGGTCCCGTCGAGCGGGTCGGGAAACCTCCTACCCTGCGGTGACATCAACCCGACGGTGGGCATTACGGGCACGCCGGTCGTCGACGTGGGCCGCGGTGAGATCTTCGCAGTAGCCGACGTCGACGCGGGCGGTGTCCCGGCCCACGTGCTCTACGGACTGAACATGTACTCGGGCGTCACAATGATGACCCAGGCCGTCGACCCAGCGGGGCAGCACACGCCCGCCATCCTGCAGCGCACCGGGCTCAACCTGAGCGGCGGGAACGTCGTCTTCGGCTATGGCGGCAACGACGGCGACTGTTCGACCTACAGCGGCTGGGTCGTCTCGGTCCCCGAGGGCGGCGGGGCGCCTGGCTACTACCAAGCGGTGCCGATCGGCAACGACGGGGCCGTCTGGATGGGCGGCGCGGCACCGGAGGTGGACGGTGCGGGCAACATCTGGTTTGCCACCGGGAACGGGACCCACTCGAGTAGCTACGACAACAGCGATTCGGTGATCGAGTTGTCACCCGGCCTGGCCCTGAAGCAGTTGTTCGCCCCGACGACGTGGCAGAGCGACAACCAAAACGATCTCGACCTCGGATCGAGCGCGCCTGCGCTCCTGTCGAACGGGACGGCCCTACAAGTTGGCAAGTCGTCCATCGCCTATTTGTTGAACCAGTCGAACCTCGGAGGGATCAGTAGCCCACCACAGATCTCTGCGTGCGGGAGCGACTCCGACGGCGGCGACGCCATCACCGGGACGGTGGTGTACGTGCCCTGTGGCAGCGGGCTGGAGGCGATCCAGACCAGCCCCTTGGGCGTGGCGTGGCAAACCTCGAGCGGCGCGCACGGCCCACCCATCACAGCGGGCGGGCTCGTCTGGTCCATCGGCGGGTCCACCTTGTATGGACTCAACCCAGCCAACGGGCAAGCGTTGGAGCAGGTCTCGGTGGGTGGCCAGGCCAACCACTTCCCCACGCCTTCGGTCGGAGATGGCCTCCTTCTGGCACCAAACAGCGACCAGGTGGTCGCTTTCTACGGTTCGGCGGGGCTGCCGGGGCCGCCTTCGCCGCCGCCGCCAGCACCGCCCAACTCGTCGTACTGGCTGGTGGCGTCCGACGGCGGGATCTTCTCGTTCGGCAACGCACAGTTCTACGGTTCGACAGGTGGCCTCGTGCTGAACAGGCCGGTCGTCGGGATGGCCGCCACGTCGTCCGGCAACGGCTACTGGTTCGTAGCGTCCGACGGCGGGATCTTCAACTACGGGGGCGCTTCGTTCTTCGGGTCCGAGGGCGGGAAGCCGCTCAATGCGCCGATCGTCGGCATGGCTGCCACCCCCGACGGAGGCGGCTACTGGGAGGTCGCATCCGACGGCGGCATCTTCAGCTTCGGCGACGCGAAGTTCAACGGCTCTGAGGGCGGCAAGCCTCTGAACAAACCGATCGTCGGGATGGCGAGCACCCATGACGGGCTCGGCTATTGGCTCGTCGCGTCCGACGGCGGGATCTTCAGCTTCGGCGATGCGGGCTTCCACGGCTCGACGGGCGCGACGCCGCTCAACAAGCCCGTGGTGGGCATGGCGGCGACCCAGGACGGCCTCGGCTATTGGCTCGTCGCGTCCGACGGCGGGATCTTCAGTTACGGCGACGCGCAGTTCCACGGGTCTACCGGCGCCCTCGCGCTCAGCCGGCCGGTGGTCGGCCTGGCGACGACCAGGAGCGGGGGTGGCTATTGGCTGGTGGCGTCGGACGGCGGCATCTTCGCCTACGGCGATGCCCAGTTCGGCGGCTCCATGGGCGGCATACCGCTCAACAGGCCCGTCGTGGGAATGGCGTCGGCGAGTTAACCTCCGGGGAACGACGTGCGACGGCCGGGCCGTCGCTTGCGCCGAACCCGGCGATCCCGCCTCATCCTGACTCATGCCCACCAGAGAGATCCCGAGAATCTCGATGCCCGCCATCGGGGATTTCCTGCGCGAGTACGTGTTCAGGCGCCGCCCCGTCGTGATCACCGATCTTTTCGCAACACAAGAGATCGCGGCCATAGCAACGGTCGGGGACGCGCTGCACGCCTGGGGAGCGATGCCCATCCTGCTCCAAGAGGAGTACGCCAGCGCGGAAGGCAAGAATCAGCCGGGGGAACCTGTGGTCATGGAGTTCGCCGACTACATCGAGCTCGTCCGAACCAACCCGTCATCACGCTTGTGCTGCACGGAGTACGAGACCCCGGCCCGTGTCCTGGCCACGTTTCGCCTGCCCGCCGTCTGCACGGAGGCGAACACGGCGACAGGTTCCGATGCCGACGAGATCTTCGGACTGCCCAAGAAGTACGGCGACTTCGACCTGACGACCAATACCTTCATCGGGAACGCCGGGAACGTCGCGCATCTCCATTTCGACGGAGACCAACGCCAGGTCCTCCTCCACGAGATCTACGGACGCAAGCGGGTCGTGTTGTTCGACCCGGCTTCAGCGCTTCACCTCCGCACGCTGGACGGCCCCTATTCACGCCCGTCTCTCGCCGGGCTCTACCTCGAGTCGATGGAGACCGACGAAAAGCTGGGACAGATCGCGTTTGCCGACGGATACCACACGATCCTCGAGCCGGGCGAGACCATCTACATTCCGATGTTGACGTGGCACCACGTCGAGTACCTCGAGGACGCCATGTCGGTGAACCTGCGGTTCGGACGGACGCGCTTCGGACGCTTCATGTCACTCGACAACTTTCATCGAGATCCCTTCATCCAAAACGTGGCGAGCAAGATGGTCGGTCCAGAGGATGCGCTGAGATCCTTTGCTCCACTCGTGGAGCAGGTGAAGGCGGCATATCGAAGGCCAGCGGCGGACGTGACGGAGAGAATCCGTCTCGTGCGCACACTGTTCAGGGACCTGTGTGCGCAAGTCGCACCCGAGGCGGTCCCCGACGAGCTGTGCCCCCCCGAGAGGGAGGAGGAGCAGGTCGAGCGCATCGCCGTGAGCAACGACATGCGGGGCGGCCTCAAGTACGCGGATCCCGAGATCATCGCCCGGACACGCCCGGTCGGACCGGTCTCGGACCGCCAACTCGAGATCCTCCGGGACGGCATTGCCAACACCGGCTACAGCAAGGACATCGAGCACGCCGTGATCTTCAACCGATTCGGCAAGCCGGAACTCAGCGAGCTCAGCCGCGCCGAGGCGGCACAGCTGCTCGCCTATCTGCGGACGCCAGGCGCGTCATGGCGATGACACCCACGAGTTTCACGACGGCCCAGCTGGTCGAACTCCTCCTTTCCTACGGCGAGACCAACTCCGTCGAGCGCATCACCCGCGTCGCGCCGTACCTCCAGGAGCTGGCGCTGGAATTCGGCGATCGCGAGGTCAGGAGCGTGACCGCAAAGGAATTGAACGCATTTCACCAGCGTGTCGCCACGACCGCTGCCGGGCGGCCCGTGCTGGCGCTGCTGGGAGAGAAGGCCGGGAAGTGGGAGGCGGTCTATGCACCCCGGGCCGAGGGTCTGGTCGGTCCGCTCCAGTGGGAGAGCGACCGGCCGGTGCGCGCCCTGGTCGAGCTGTTCGAGCGCCCGGACTTCCGGCCTCGCCGGGTGCTGGAGCTGGGCTGCGGCGACGGGGTCAACGCGGTGTTCATGGCCTCGCGTGGGTGCGAGGTGACGGCGATCGACGTCTCGCCGACGGCCCTGAAGATGGCCGAGGCGAAGCGGCGAGCAGCGGGGGTCGAGATCTCCTTCGTCGAAGGGGACGTCTTCGAGGTGGTGCCGGCGTCGGAGAAATACGACTTCATCTTCGACCGGGCCATGCTCCATCATCTCCAGGTCTTCTCCTTCGAGGACTACAAGAACCTGGTTGCCGATCGGCTCGTCGACGAGGGGTACTTCCATCTGATCTGCCACCACGTGGCGGCGCGGCCGACGATGCTCCTCGATTGTCTGTGCGGGTTCGTCGGCATCCTGCTGGGGTTCCTCACTGGTGTCCTGGTCGAGATGGGGACGGGCTTCACGACAGACGAGCTCCGTGAGATCTTCTCCGACCGTTTCTCGTTTCGATCGATCGAGCTCGTCCCCGATGACAACGACCGGCCGTTTCTGTTCGTATCCTCGCTGATGCAGCGGACCGTATAGGCATGAAGCCCACGCGATGATGCATGCGTGCCCAAATGGCCCTGTCCTGCTCCTGACCGGCTCGCCCGGGTGTGGCAAGACAACCATCGCGCCGCTCGTCGCCGACCGCCACGAGCCGGCGGCCTGCCTCGACCTCGATTGGTTCTTTGCCAAGGTGCGCCGCGGTTTCATCGAACCCTGGCGCGAGGAGGCCCATACCCAGAACCGCGTCATCCTGCGCGCCGCCGCCCAGGCGGTGGTGGCCTTCGCCAATGGCGGTTACTTCACTGTTGCCGAGGGCATCCTGTACCCCTTCATGCTCGACATCTTCGCCGAAGCCTGCGCCCCGCACGGCATCGAGCTCGACTATGCGGTGCTGCGAGCGCCGATCGCTATCGTCCAGCAGCGCGTGCAGGACCGCCGCTCCGAGCCGGAGCACTTCGATGCCCTCGCCGACGCCGTCGTCGTCGACGACCTGTGGTCGCAATTCGAGAGCCACGGCGTCGACGAGCGTCACCGTGTGGACTCGGACGGTCGCACTCCCGAAGTGATCGCCGAAGAGATCGACCGCCGGCTCGGAGCCGGCGAGTTCCGGCTGTAGCGATCACGTTGCTCCGCCGCTGCCACCAGCCCCTGCGCGCCGCTTCGTTGTGCAAGTCTTCTGGCTGGAGAGCCAGCCGGTGACCGAGGAGCGACATGGATTCCGACGACGAACCCATTCCCCCCGTCGCCCTCACGGCACGTCTGGCCCTGGCACCGGACGCGTGGAGCGACGTCGAGGGATACCTCCAACGCGGCAAGGACGCGCTCGGGGCGATCGAGCGGGCGCTTCCGGCTGACTGGACGTGGGACGGTAAACGGGTTCTGGACTTCGGCTGCGGGGCCGGCCGGACGACACGTCACCTGAGTGGTCTCGTCGGCAACGGCGAAATATGGGGCTGCGACATCGATCCGGCCTGCATCGCCTGGTGTCGTGAGCACCTCGGTCCGTCGATCTCCTTTGTCGCGAACGGCTCCGACCCCCCGCTGCCGTTCGAGCAGGAGAGGTTCGATCTCGTATACGCGCTGTCGGTGTTCACGCACATCGACCGTCTCTGGGCGAGCTGGCTGCTCGAGCTCCACCGCGTCCTCGCACCGGGCGGTTTCCTCGTCGCGACGATCATGAGCGAGGGCATGAGCCAGCGCGTGGCCGGAGTGGCATGGGACGACTCACGGGTGGGCATGGCCGTCTACGAGTGTGGGCAACGTTGGGAGCTCGGCGGACCGATGGTCCTCCACTCACCGTGGTGGGTGCGCGAGCACTGGGGACGGCTGTTCGACGTGATCGACGTCCGGTCTCGTGGCTTCTTCGATGACGCAGGGCAAAGGGCGCAGGACGACCACGGCGTCGCTGTGCTCGAGAAGAGGTCGGGGCCGATGTCGCCGTCGGTGGCGGATCTCGAACGGCCGAACCCCTCCGAGCCCCGGGAGGCGTCGGCTCTGCAGGACGATGTCCTGCGCCTCCGCGCCGAGGTGGGGAGCTTGCGTGCCTTGTTGGACGCACGTCGGGACGGCTCGCCCGGCGAGGCTCAGGCCTGATCGAGGTCGCGGCGCTCCTGCTCCCGCACGACCTGTGCGTAGAGGTCGCGGACGTTGTGCGCGCCGAACCCCCGGGTGCCCTCGCGCTGGATGATCTCGAAGCACGTCGTGGGACGATCGCCGATCGGGGGGGTGAACGCCTGCAGGAGATAGCCGTCCTCGTCTGCGTCGACGAGGATCCCGAGCCGGGCCAGGTCGCGCCAATCGGTGCCCAGGTCGATCCCGTCCAATCGGGCCTCCCCGGTTTCGAGGTAGGACGCGGGTACGTCGAGCATCTGCGTGCCGCGGGAGCGCAACGCAGTGACTGTCTGGACGATGTCATCGGTGGAGAGCGCGATGTGATGCACGCCGGGTCCCCGGAAGTGATCGAGATAATCGGCGATCTGGCTCTTGCGCGAGGAGGTCGTCGGCTCGGCCAAGACGAGAGCCGCGTCCCCTTTTGGCACCTGCACCGTGCTCATCGTGAACGCGGAGCCATCGACCTCGACGCTCCGGTCGCCCGGGACCTTGGGCATTCCGAGCGCCTCTTCGTAGAAACGAGCCCACCTCTCCCGCTCACCCGCCTCCACGCTCACCGCACAATGATCGATCGAGAGCAGGTTGACGCTGGGCGCTCCCCCGTGCGGTGCGTCGTCGCTGCGTTCCGACCTCGGAGCCGCCGGGGTCGCCGAGCCGTTTCTCTCGACAAGGCTGTGCACGGTGTCCCCGAAACCTTTGATCACACGGTCCGATCTCTCGTTCCGTGACGGCATCGCTTCGGCCCCCGCTGCCATCGCCTGTTCGCTGACCGCCGACGCGTCATCGACCAACAGAGCGAGATCACGCACACCGTCGCCGTGGCGAAACACGAAGTCCCCCACGTCGGACGGGTACGCCGTGGCCTCCGTGACGAAGAACACGATCTCACCTTGACGGAGCTCGTACGCGTGCGACACCGAGCCCGACACGATCTCCTCGTCAGGTGCGACGACGGAAAAGCCGAACCGCGCTTGCAAGAACATTGCCGTTGCACGAGCGTCCCGGACCCAGAATTGCAAGTGGCTGAAGCCGAGGACGCTCATGGCCGCATTCTCACACGTCGATCAGGCAACACCTGACGTCGTCCAGCCGGTCGCTGACGGCCAACGCGGCGGCGTAGCCGCCTCCGATCGCCAGCTCGGCGACGGCACAGTAACCACGCCGGCGCTCGTCGTTCGGCTCGATAAGTCCCGTACCTCGACACTTTCCGCGCGCCTCTTCCTGGGTCCACATGGCGAAGAACCTCTGTGTGCGGCGAGGTTCTGACGCACAGGCCAACTCGCTCGCCTCCCCGTTGCCCAGGGCGCGTTGCGCCACCGCCACGACGTCGAGACCGGGCCGGACTTCCTCGACGTCGACGCCCACGCGCTGCCCCCTGGCGACGGCCACGAGAGCCACCTCCCCGGCGTGGGCGACGCTGAAGCCCAACCAGGCTGCGTCGTGCGGCCACAGGACCACGGGCCTCCCGTCCTCGGTTGCGCCGAGCTCCAGCGCAGACGCGTCCACCTCCAGATAATCGGCCAGGACGTTGCGCAGGAGCACGCGCGCCGCCACCCAGCGCCGCCGGTCCAGGTCGAACCGGAACCGGGAGGCCCGGGCACCTTCCTCGGCCGACAGCACGCCACTGCTTCCGGACCAGCGGTCAGCGTGGGCGCGCCAGACGTGCACCTCGCCGAGCGGGAGATCGGCGCCGGGGTGCGCCACCTCCCACGACGTTCGTACCGCGCTACGCACCGGCGACCAGTTCCTCGACGGACCGCGCGAGCGAAGAGACGTCGGGCTCGCGCATCATCGACTGATGGGAGCCCAGGACGTAGTGCTCCTCGATGCCTCCGGTCACCAGCCCGTACCACCGGGCAACCTGCGCGTCGTTGCGATACTCCTCCGAGCGGATCAAGGCGATCCGCGCGTTGCACGGCCCGGCCCGGTACTCGAGGACCATCCGGGCGGCGAGCTCGAGGAGCCGGTCCTGGCGGCGGGTGGCCAGCGTCGACACGCGGCCCCGGGTGGCGACGTCGAGCCAATCCGCGCCACGGGCCCGCAGCCGCTGCACCGGGGTCCGATACCGCGGGTCCCGGCTCTGTGGCGCTCTGCGGGCTACGGGGCTCGGGTCGGGCAGCAGGGCCGGGTTCAGCCCCATCTCCGACCTTCCCCCCACCCAGGCCCAGTGCAGCAGGCCGGCGTGCTGGCCGCCTCCGAGCGGATAGGCGGCTTGGAGGTCCGGACGAGCCCGGTAGGCAGTGTGCACGTAGCGGTTCACCGCGATCGGGCCCCGCACCTCGACCGGCTCACGAAGCCAGGCGATGAAGGCGTCGGACGCACCCGGGTCGGAAAAGATGTCGTCCCGCGAGGGCGCATCGGCGTGCAGATAGCAGGCCAGGTTCATGGCTTCGTCGAAGACCATCCCGTTGGCCAGCTTGCGTGGCTTCCAGAGCGGTCCCACCGAATCGAGGGCGATGAGCAACGACACGCGTTCGCCCGCCGCCTCGAGGATGCGGGTCATCTCGAATGCCACGAGGGTCCCGAAGCATCGGCCCCCCAAGATGTACGGCCCGTGTGCCTGGATGCCTCGGATGTCTCTCACGTAGCGCCGAGCGAGCTTCGTGACCCCGACGTCGATGACGCGCCGGCCGTCCATCCCCCGCGGCTGGAGGGCGTAGAACGGCTGTTCCGGACCGAGTCGCCGGGCCAATGCGCCGAAGCCGACACTGTTGCCGTCTCCCGCGGTCACGAAGAACAGCGGGGACCTCGATCCGGTGACGGTGAGGGAAGCAAGAGGTCGGCCCGGAACATCCCAGCCGTTCGACCGCAGAACCTTCTCGAGCTCGCGCACCGTCGGCGCCTCGAAGATCGTGGAGAGCGGGAGTCGCACCCCGGTGTTTTGCTCGATCCGGGCAAAGAGAGTCACGGCCAGCAGGGAGTGCCCGCCCGAATCGAAGAAATCGTCCTCCGGACCGAGCGCCGGCACCCCGAGGACCTCTCGCCATGTCTCGAGCAATTGCTGCTCCAGCGCGTCAGCGGTTGCCGATGCGCCGTCTCGTGTCGACGACGGACCCGAAGGCGGCGGCGGCAGCGCGCTCTGCTCCAGCTTCCCGTTCGCGTTCAACGGAAGGGCGTCGAGAGAGATGATGACCGAGGGAAGCTCGTAGGGCGCGAGCCGCTGGCGAAGCTCGTCGCGGACGCGTCCCGTGGTGTCGCCGTCGAGTGACGGCGTCACGTAGGCGAACAACCTCCGGCCTTCGGGGACGTCCTGCGGCACCACGAGCGCCTCGCGGACGGCCGGATGCTCCAACAGGGCCCGCTCGACCGCCTCGGGTTCGATGCGGAAACCCCGCACCTTGACCTGGCGGTCGATTCTTCCCAAGAACTCGATCGTCCCGTCCGTGCGCCACCGCGCCCGGTCGCCCGTACGGTACAGACGGCCTCCCCGGTCCGGTCCGAAGCGATCGGGGACGAAACGGGTCGCCGTCAGCGCGGGGTCGCCGAGATAGCCGAGCGCCAGCCCGTCGCCGCCGATCACAAGTTCTCCCGGAACGCCCCGCGGCACCAGGGCGCCGCCGCGATCGGTGATGTACACGCGCGTGTTCGCAATGGGCTTGCCGATTGGTACCACGCCCTCCACCGAGGATCCCGCCTCCATGCGATGACAGCATGTGAACGTGGTCCCTTCCGTGGGGCCGTAGCCGTTCACCAGGACCGCGCCTGCGGGAAG